>JAJCXS010000094.1 GCA_029263335.1 Acidobacteriota bacterium
TAGTTGCCCTCGCCCTCCTCGTGCTCGAACTTCTTCTCACCCTGGATGGTGAGATAGCGGTTCTCCACCGTGATCTCCACGTCTTCCTCGTTCATGCCGGGAAGCTCGGCGCGCAACAGGATGCTGTCGTCTTTCTCGATCACATCCATCGTCGGCGCCCAGTTCGCCGTCGCTTCGCCGGCATCACCGTCCTCGCCACGGAACAAGCTGTCCAGGCGACTTGATAGCAGGCCCAACTCCCGGAATGGGTCACCACTTCGTACCAGCATTGTCATCCTCCTGAGGTGGATTCGAGAGGTCCCGGCAACCCGGCAAGGGAACTGAGGCCTCCGTTGTTGAATTCAGTGTTCGAATCATAAAACCTGACTGTCTTACAATCAAGTCTTATGCGATATTCAGCTCATCATCCAAAAAGAGTGGATTACGGAGCGGAAACGGCGGCCTGTAGAGCTGCTGGCCCGCAAAGGGTTCCTGCGGCGCCCGGCGATCGGCCTGGCGGCTACTCGACCGGCTTCAGGTCCGGGTGGCGCGTCGCGAAGTAGCGCTGCAGCGCTTCGCGCGTGGGCGGCAGATCGGGCAGCCCCAGACGACGGAGCCGCTTGTTGTCCAGCGCGGTATACGCAGGGCGAGGCGCCGGAGCGCCATATTCGGCGACGGTCGTGGGCGCCAGGAAGCGCCGGGTGCCGGCCTTCTCGAAAACGAACTCGGCGACCTGAAACCACGACAGCTCGCCCCGATTGGCGACATGGAACACGCCGGTCCCACCGCAACCGAGCAAGCCCCAGATGCCGCGGGCAAGGTCCTCGGCGTTGGTCGGGCTGATCACCTGGTCGGTTACCACCTGGGTACCCATCTTGGCGAGCGCCCGCTCGAGCATCCGTTCGATGAACGGCATCGTGCCGTGCCCCTCGCGGGCAGTGCCGTAAACGCCCGAGGTGCGCACCACCATGTGCGTCGGCGACGCGGCCAGCACCAGGTGTTCGCCGGCGAGCTTGGAGGTCGCGTAGATACTCAGCGGCGCGGGCAAGTGATCTTCGTTGTACGGCTTGCGACGAGCCCCGCCGAAAACGTAATCGGTGGAGATATGCACCAGCCGCGCCGCTGCGCGACGGCAGGCCTGGGCGAGCCCGCCGGCGGCCTGCGCGTTCACTCGAAACGCCGCCTCGGGCTCCGACTCGCACAGGTCGACCGGTTGGAAGACCGCGCAGTTAATCGCTACCCGGGGCTCGTGCTGTTCGAGCGCAGCTGCCACCGCGGCGCTGTCGGTGATATCAACGTCCGCCCGGCCGAGCTGCACGATGGACTCGGGCTCGTGGCCACACTCGGTAGCCGTGGCGACGATGGCCTCGCCCACCTGCCCTAGACCACCGAAGACCAGAACGTCCACTTTACTGGCGGAAGGAATAGCCGCCCCCGAGGTAGTAGCTGCGCTGATCGGGCCGGAAGGCGTCGTCCCAGCCACCGGTCACGAAGAAGCGACCGAGCAGGTTCCATTGGGCGCGGAACTTGAGGTGCGGGTCCGGATCGCGTCCGAGATCCCACATCTCCGTCGATACCCTGAGCTTGTCATCGGCGAGGAAGAAATCCACACCCAGTCCGGCCTGGCTTTCCAGAATCCCACCGCGCAGTTGGAACTTACCGAGCCGCTGGGTAATCAGCGCGTTCACCCGGAACCCTTCCTGCCGCACCAGCTGGCGCTCGAGCGTGCTGCTGAGCAGGGCGCCTGTCGCCGGGTCGAAGAACTCGCTGAGGATGTTGGTCTGGGTCAGGCCGCCAATGTTGTCGTCGACCAGATGGAACTCGAAGCCGCGACCCGATCGCTCTTCGCCGAACTCCAGGCGCACGCCGAAGTAGTTCTTGGTCGCCGAGATCCGATCGTAGAACTCCGAGCGCCACTCGAAGCTGAACCGAGCCTCGCCAACGCGACGAAAGAAGTTGTCGGCGAACGCCAGCGAATCGTCGACCGAGTCGAGCGCTTCGTTCAAGCGATCCACGGTCTCGCCCTCATTCACCAGCCGCGCCACGGTGCCATCGCCACGGTTCATCTTGGCGATCAGCTCCTCGAGATCCGCGGCGGAGCGATCGAGTCGTTCGGTCATCGCTTCCAGGTTGCCACCCACCGCGCCGAGATCGCCACGGTTGGCGTCGATCAGCTCGTTCAAGTTGCCCGACACGGCGCGCATGTCGTCAACGAGTGCGGGAAGGCTGTCGCCCAGCGTGCCCGAGAGATTCTCGAGATTCGCCAGCGTGCGGTCGAAACGGCTGAAGCTGGAATCGATGTCACCGCTGTTGCGCGCCAGCAGTTCGTCGAGCTGTGAGGTAACGCCCTCCACGTTGGTGAGGATCTCGCGCAACGACGCCTCTCCGGCCTCGGTTCCCAGCACACGCGAGATGGACTCCGTCGTGACGTCGAGGTTGCGCGCGATGCTGGCCATCACGGTGACCATCTGGTCGAGCGAAACCGGTTCGCCGCCCACAATCCAGCCGCCGGGCGGCACCACGGGCCGGTCGGAGCTGCCCGGGCGCAACTGCAGCATGCGGTCGCCGAGCATGCCCGACGAGCCCACAATCGCCACGGCATCCTGATGCAGCTGCACGTCCTTGCGCAGCCGCAGCTGCACCTCTGCGGTGCCATCGCTCATGTTCAGACTGACCGCCGAGACGTGGCCCACGAGAACGCCGGCGAGGAACGCCGGATCGTCGGTGGCGATGCCCGCCGCGTCGTCGAAGCGGACGTTCATGACGTAGCTGTCGTCATCGCCCAGAGTGCCGATGCTCTCGATCTGAATCACGAAGTAGACCATCACGGCAATGGCCACCAGAACCAGCGACCCGACCTTGATTTCGGTGCTCATGATTCGTCGCTCATCGAGACTCTCCGCAGGGGACGCAGCGGCGGCGGATCACCGTCCTTGGCGAACTACCCTTCGCGGACGAATGACCTTCCTAGCATAGCGGCTGACCCGACTGCATGCGCGTGCAGGCAGCCCGCACCACCATGGTAGATTGCGCGCCATGCCCTTCGAATTCGAGTCCACCGCCATTCCCGATGTTCGGCTCGTCACAGCCGCTCGTTTTCACGATGCGCGAGGCTACTTCCTGGAGACCTTCCGGGCAGAAGCCTTCCACGAGCAGGGCATCGATCTGCGAGCAGCCCAGGTCAACGAGTCGGTGTCGTGCGCGCGAACCGTGCGCGGGCTGCACTACCAGCTCGAACCGCACGCTCAGGGCAAGCTCGTCAGGGTGCTGCGCGGAGCGGTCCTCGACGTGGCCGTCGACGTACGGAAAGGGTCGCCGCACTACGGGCAGCACGTCGCGATAGAACTCGATGCCGACAACGGCCGCATGATGTGGATCCCCCCCGGCTTCGCGCACGGGTTCTGCGCCCTCGCCGACGACACTCACTTCCTCTACCTGCAGACGGCCGAGTACGAACCGGCCGCCGAGGCGGGGTTTACGCCACTCGATGCAACGCTCGGCATTGACTGGCCGTTTGCCGAGGCGGACCTTCTCCTTTCCGACAAGGACAGGGCATTGCCGCCGTTGGCCGCTGCGAGTCTGAACTTCCGGTACCGCGACTAACGGTCACATCGCCGTGATCGGCCCCTCGGCTCGGCCGTGGATGAACTGCTGCACCACCGCGTTGTCGCTGTTCTGTATCTGCTCGGGCGTGCCCATCTGCTCGATCTTGCCTTGATACAGCATCGCGATGCGGTCGGCGATCTTGTACGCCGACACCATGTCATGCGTGATCGTCACCGACGTGATGTTGAGCCTCTCGGCCAGGTCCAGGATCAGGTCATTGATCTGGTCGCCCAGGATCGGGTCCAGCCCCGTAGTCGGTTCGTCGTAGAGCATGATCTCCGGGTCGAGCGCGATGGCGCGGGCCAAGCCAACTCTCTTCTTCATGCCGCCGGACAACTCGGCCGGGCTCTTGCTCTCCGTTCCCTGGAGGCCCACCCATCCGAGCACCTCGGCCACGCGGTCGCGAATCCTGGCGACGGGCCAATCGGTATGCTGCCGCAGGGGGAAGGCGACGTTTCCGCCAACGTCCATCGAGTCGAATAGAGCGGCGTATTGAAACAACATCCCCATACGCTGACGCAGCGCGCGCAGATCGTCGCGGCGCAGGTCCGGCACGTTGGTGCCCTCCACCATCACCGTGCCGGCGTCGGGATCGAGCAGGCCAATGATGTGTTTGATCAGCACGCTCTTGCCGGTTCCCGAACTACCGATGATCACCAGCGATTCGCCGCGCGCGATGTCGAGATCGACACCCTCCAGAACCTTGTGGCCGTCGAAAGCCTTGCGCACGCCCTGCAAACAGATGAACCGTGCGTCGTCCTTGGTCTCGGCGGGAGTCGGCGCTGTGGGCTTGTCCATCACAACCCCCACAGGGTCAACATCGCGCGCGTGATGAAGAAGTCCGAGATCAGGATGGCCATGCTGCTGGTAACAACGGCACCGGTTGTCGCACGACCCACGCCCTCGGCTCCGCCGCCCGCACCGAAACCGTGCGAGCAGGAGAACACGGCGATCATCACGCCGAAGATCGCCGCCTTGATCAGGCCGGAGGTCACGTCGTCGACCGTGATGAACTGGAAGCTGGCATCCCAGTACAGATTGGGGCGAGCGCCGTTCAGATACACCGATGCCATGTAGCCGCCCGCGATGCCCACCAAGTCGCCGATGACCACCACCACCGGCAGCATCACCGCGGCCGCCACGATGCGCGGCACCACGAGGAAGCTCACCGGATCCGTGGCCATGGTTTCCATAGCGTCGAGCTGTTCGGTCACCTTCATGGTGCCGATCTCGGCGGCCATGGCGGCCCCGACCCGCCCGGCGATCATGATCGCCGACAGCACGGGCACCAGTTCGCGCGTCATGGCAAGGGCCGCGGCGAAGGCCACCAACTCCGTGGCGCCGAACTGTGAGAACCCCTCCCACACCTGGAGGGCGAACACGGCTCCCGTGAACACGGCGGTCACGAGCACGACCGGCAGCGAGCGATTGCCCAGTTCCAGCATCTGGGTCGCCCAGTTGCGGAAGTAACGGGGTCCGCGGACGAGACTCTTCACCGAGCACCACAACAGAATCCCGGCAGAGCCGCAGCCGCGGACGAACTCGAGAAAGAAGCCGCCAATCGCAGCGACGAATTTCATCGCAAGGCCCCGCCCGACGCGGCGGAGTCCAGGTAACGCCGCGGCACACGCGACGCAACGCGGCTCAGAATTTCGTGCGGGATGGTCTCGGCCCAGGCCGCAACTTCCTCGACTGTCGGAGGGCCAAGCCGATGTGACATGCGTCGCGGGGCCTCATCCGCTTCACCGACAACGCCCCCTACCGCGGCAGCGAGCGTGTCGGCGTAGGCACCGTCGCGCCCGCCCCGACCATCGTCGGATATGGGCGCGGCGCCGAACAGCACGACTGCGTCACCCGGGGCGGCGGCCGTCACATCGGTAACGTCGACGAGGGTGATGTCCATACTGATCCTGCCGATGATGGGGGCGCGTCGGCCGCGCACCAGAACCTCGGCCCGCGAGCCGAGCACACGCGGCAGGCCGTCATGGTACCCCAGCGGTAGTACCGCGATTCGTGACGGGCGGCGCAGAACTGTAACGCAGCCGTA
>JAJCXS010000095.1 GCA_029263335.1 Acidobacteriota bacterium
GCGGTCGGGGCGGCCCCCTGCCTGACTGCCGACGACGATCACGGCTTCGAGATCTACGAGGCCGAAGTCATCTACTGGGGGCGATGCCCGTCGTGCCGCAAGGCGAGTGCAGAGGCCACGGCCACGGAGCAGGGTTAGCGCGACGAATCGCATGAAGCTACGACCAGATTTCGAACAACCAGCCAGAGTAGGGAACAGTCATGACTGAGAACAACGGCGGCGTCAGCAAGTGCCCGATGTCGGGCGCCAACACGGAAAGCGGGAGCAGGTCGAACCGCGACTGGTGGCCGAACCAGCTGAACCTCAAGATTCTCCACCAGCACTCGCCCCAGTCGGATCCAATGGGCGAGGAGTTCAACTACGCCGAAGAGTTCAAGACGCTCGACCTGGGTGCCCTGAAACAGGACATCGAGGAGGTGATGACGACGTCACAGGAGTGGTGGCCAGCTGATTACGGGCACTACGGGCCGTTCTTCATCCGCATGGCGTGGCATAGCGCGGGTACATATCGCACGGGTGACGGTCGAGGCGGCGCAGGTTCCGGTACCCAACGCTTCGCGCCCCTGAACAGCTGGCCCGACAACGTCAACCTGGACAAGGCGCGCCGGTTGCTCTGGCCGATCAAACAGAAATACGGTCGCAAGATCTCGTGGGCCGACCTGATGATCCTCGCCGGCAACTGTGCGCTGGAGTCGATGGGGCTCGCGACGTTCGGATTCGCCGGTGGTCGCGAGGATGTCTGGGAACCCGAGGAGGACATCTACTGGGGAGCCGAGGACGAGTGGCTCGGCGACAAGCGCTACAGCGGCGACCGCGACCTCGAGAATCCTCTGGGCGCCGTGCAGATGGGCCTGATCTATGTAAACCCGGAGGGGCCGAACGGCGAGCCGAGCGCCCTCGCCGCCGCCCGGGACATTCGCGAGACCTTTGCCCGCATGGCCATGAACGACGAGGAAACGGTCGCTCTCATCGCCGGCGGTCACACATTCGGCAAGACCCACGGCGCGGGCCCGGCCGATCATGTCGGCCCCGACCCCGAGGGCGCCGGCCTGGAGGAACAGGGCTTCGGTTGGACCAGCACGTACGGCAGTGGCAAGGGCGGCGACACGATCAGCAGTGGGTTGGAGGGTGCATGGACGCCCAACCCGGCGAAGTGGGACAACGGCTTCTTCGACGTCCTGTTTGGCTACGACTGGGATCTGGCGAAGAGCCCTGCAGGGGCCTGGCAGTGGGTGCCGACCGATCCCGCTGCGTCCGACACCGTGCCGGACGCTCACGATCCGTCCAAGACGCACGCTCCCATCATGCTCACAACGGACCTCGCGCTGCGCATGGACCCGATCTACGCGCCGATCTCCAGGCGGTTCCACGAGAACCCGGACGAGTTCGCCGATGCCTTTGCTCGGGCCTGGTACAAGCTGACCCACCGCGACATGGGGCCTCATTCGCGGTGTCTCGGACCGTTGGTGCCGGCCGAGCCGCAGTTGTGGCAAGACCCCGTTCCGGAAGTCACCCACGACCTGATCGGGGAGCAGGGCGCGGCAGACCTGAAGGCCAAGATCCTCGACTCGGGCCTGACCGTCGCCCAGCTGGTCTCGACCGCCTGGGCCTCGGCGGCGACGTTCCGCGGCACCGACAAGCGCGGTGGCGCAAACGGAGCGCGTCTTCGCCTCGAGCCGCAGAAAGACTGGGAGGCCAACAACCCGGCCGAACTGGCCAGCGTGTTGCACACCCTGGAGGAGGTCCGAGCAGACTTCAACAGCGCGCAGTCTGGTGGCACACAGGTCTCACTGGCCGACGTGATCGTCTTGGGCGGTTGCGCAGCCATTGAAAAGGCCGCCGGGAGCGCAGGGCACGAGGTGCAGGTTCCTTTCACTCCCGGTCGCACCGACGCGTCCCAGGAACAGACTGACGTCGAATCGTTCGCCGTGCTCGAACCGTTCGCCGATGGCTTCCGCAACTACCAAAGAGGACGCCACACGAAGCGGGCGACGGAGCTGCTGGTGGATCGGGCGCAGATGATGACGCTAACCGCTCCCGAGATGACGGTGCTCGTTGGCGGCATGCGCGCGCTGAACGCGACCGTTGGGCAGTCCGGGCTCGGGATCTTCACCAAACAGCCCGAGACATTGACCAATGACTTCTTCGTGAACCTGCTCGATATGGGCACGGAGTGGAAGGAGTCGTCTGAATCGGAAGGCGTGTTCGAAGGCCGCGATCGCGGGACGGGCGAGGTCAGGTGGACTGGTACCGCTGTCGATCTGGTCTTCGGCTCGAACTCCCAACTGCGAGCCCTCGCCGAGGTCTACGCGTGTGATGACTCACAGCAAGCGTTCGTGCGCGATTTCGTGGCCGCATGGAACAAGGTGATGAACCTCGACCGCTTCGACCTCGTCTGATCTCGAGCCGCCGTCAGGAAAGCGCTAGGGCGTGGCCGTCACGTGAGAAGGAGGGGTTCGCTTCGGAAACGATCTGGACATATAATACGACCGGTCACATATTCTAGTCATAATGGATCGAAACGTGAAGACCATCGGTGCCGCGAAGTTCAAGGAACAGTGCCTGGCACTGGTAGATCATTTGAGCCCCGAGGGCCTCGTGATCACCAAGCATGGCAGGCCCGTTGCACGGGTCGTGCCGTATCCAGCGAGGCCCGGGGACCTGATCGGGGCGCTGCGCGAGAGGATCACCGTCAACGGAGACATCCTCTCCACCGATCTGGCCTGGGACGCCGATGCTGAACCTTGACACCCACATGCTGATCTACGCCCTGCGCGGCGATCTGCGGCCTCGCGAGCGCGACCTTCTCGCCAACTCCGAGTGGGGTATCGCGGCCGTCGTCCTGTGGGAACTGGCGAAGTTCGTTCAGCTCGGTCGGATCGAGATGGATCTGAACGATCCCGAGGTCGCGGCGGCCATCACCACGCTGCACGTTTGGCCGCTGGACCTGTCGATCGCGAAGGCGTCGACCGTGCTCGACTTCGGTGGCGATCCGGCGGACGAGTTGATCGCCGCCACCAGCGTCGTGCACGGCGTGCCGCTGCTCACCCGCGATCAGAAGATGCGCGGTTCGAAGATCGTGCCGCTGGCCTGACGGCGATCAGGACCGGGCGCTGTTCGCTGTAGCGTGAACGCGACGATCCGGCTCGTGACGTTCTGATCTCCGACCATTCCGCCGACGGTGTGAAAGACACCCCCGAACTCGACCAGTCCGCGATGGTCCATCGTTGGGACAGGCTTGTCGGCGAACTCGACCCACTCGTCGCTCGTGGTGTCGAATCCGAACACGCGGGCGGTGGGCTCGCTAGGAACGCCGTCATACCCGATGCCGTCGAAGTTGTAGGGATTGTCGCTGCCACCCGCGAAGACGATCGTGCCGATAGCCTCGCTGCCGACGGCAGCCATCCGGTAGAGCGGGCGGCCGGGGTGGGGCGGTATGGCCTCCCACGCAATGTTCGATGGATGCTCAGGATCGATTGTTCCCTTGTATGCATCGGCGACCATGGCGAACCGGCGCCGGCCACCGGCCGCCGCGACGATACCCACGCCATCGGCGATGATGATGGTGTTGCCGACGATGCCGCCCGCGTGACCGAAGACCGGTGGTCCCGGGTACTCGGTGGCAGGGAACCAACGGTCCTCCCAGGTATCGAACACCTGGACATCGCCCACGTTGCCATCGTCGTGCCACCCCGACACCAGGTAGATGTATCGATTGGCGTACGCGAAGGCAACGGTGTCATCTACCGGGGTCGGCATGTCGGCTCGGCGCTGATAGCTGCCATCCTCGGGGTTGAAGGCAAAGACCTCGGGCGTCGAGACTTCGCCACCGTCCTCGGCGACCGTATAGCCACCGAAAACAAAGACGCGGTCGTATAGGCCCACCGCGACGCTGGCCAGGCGATTCTCCCCGCCGGGTACGTCGCCGAGTCGGGTGACCGTGCCTGAGCGGAGATCGACGGAGAAAGCGGCAGACGTAATGTCGCTCGGAGTCTTGCCAGCGCCCAGGCCCGAAAAGCTGAACAGGTGAGGCGCTCCCGCGATTTCCAATCCTGCCACCGCGTTGTTGGCAACGGCGATGGGCAAGCGCAGCGGGCTCTGCGCAGGCGCTTCATGACCCATCGCTAGCAGAGCCAGCCCCAACATGCAGCTCCGACGTGGCACGAACTTGACCCCCCTGATGCGGCGCTGAGCACGCGCATCTTCGCACAGTTTTGACGATCGTGGTCGGGAGTTGATTCTGGTTGGGCTAGTCAGCACGCAGAGCAAGGGCCGGGTCGACTTGCGCGGCGCGGCGTGCCGGTAGATAGCACGCCACCGCGGCAACCACGAGGGTCATGATCGCCACTGCCAGAAAGGTCGCGGGATCGCGCGGACCGACTCCGCGCAGCAGGCTAGCGAGCAGCCGAGCCAGAAAGAACGACCCCATCAGGCCGGCGACGGTTCCTGTGACCGCCAGGCGTAGCCCTTCGGCGACCAGACGATTGCGAACCTGTGGACCCCGCGCTCCGAGCGCCATGCGAATGCCGGTCTCGCGGATTCGGCGCGAGACGGAGTTGGCGATCACGCCGACCATGCCAATGGCCGCAAGCAGGATCGCGACCACCGCGAACGCGCCAACGGTGGCTACGTTGAAACGCGGCCCTGCGATGTGGTCCTCCAGGTATTGATCCATTGTTTGCACCGCGAATGGCGCCAGGAAGGGATCGATTTCGGCCAGCGCCGAACGCACCGGCAGCAGTAGTTGCTCCGGCGGCACCGCGGTGCGGATTACGAAGCTCTTGAGTGGGTAGGGGTCGCGATCGTAGGTGGCGTACCATTCCGCCTCGCCGGCTGAGTCGGGGCCGTCGTGGCGCACATCAGTCACCACCCCCACGATCTCGAGCCATACATGTCCCGGCTCGTCCTCGCCGCCGCGAGTGATTCCCTGGCCGATGGGATCGGTGTCGGGGAAGAACGTCGCGGCCATGCTCTCGTTGATCAGTGCCACCGGGGCGCGCGCGGCAATGTCGGCAGCGGTGAACGCTCGACCAGCGGTCACTTCGATCTGCACTACGTCCAGGTAGTCTGCATCGATGGCGCGATAGCCCGCCCGTTGGCTGCGAGTCCTTTCCATATCGCGCAGGGTGAAACCATCGACCGTGTTGGCGCCGCTGTATGGCATGAAGTTGGTAACGCCCACCGCGCTGACTCCCGGCAGCGCGGCGAATTTCGCCTTCGTTTCGTCCACGAACTGGGTGCGCGCCGCGAGGTCCGCATAGGTAGGTGGAATCGCTACCAGCTGTACATTGACGACATTGCTGGGATTGAAGCCGGGATCGATGCCCACCAAGCCCATGAAACTACGGCCGAGCAGGCCCGCTCCAATGAGGAGCATTACCGCCAGAGCGACCTGGATGGTGGCGGCGCCGTCGATCGCGCGTCGTTGCCAGGGGCTGAGGGTCATGCCCCTCGACGTACCCACCAGCCGGCCTAGAATCCCCGAGCGTGTGGTGAGCAGCGCGGGGATGCCGCCGAACAGCAGGCCGGCGAACCCGGATGCCGCGATGGTGGCGCCGATCACGCGCACACTCAGGGCAGCCTCCTCCAAACGGGGCACGGTTCCTGGAGTCAGCTGCTTGAGCGTTGCGAGCAACAGCACCGCACCCACGAGTCCAGCCAGCCCGCCCAGGATACCGAGAACCACCCCCTCGGTGAGCAATGAGCGAATGAGTCTTGGTCGTGCCGCGCCAAGCGAAGCCCGAACCGCAAGCTCCGTCTGTCGGTTGAGGCCGTGCACGAGCATCAGGTTGATAAGGTTCACGGCCGCCAGCAGGAGCAGCAGCGCCGCTGCGCCCAGCATCACCATCAACACGACGCGGAAAGGACCGACCACCACGTCGGCGAAGCGGAGGACAGAAACCGTCCAGCCCTCGTTGGCCTCGGGATCGAGCTCAGTCTGGCCGGCGAAGAGGCCGTCGAGTGCCTGCTGCGCGCGGCGAACAGAGACCCCGTCGGCGAGACGCGCATAGCCGGCTGCCGCACGGCGCTTGCGTGGCCACGACTCAGGATCAGGCGCCAGCGGTAGCAGGAAATCACGTCGGACCCCTGCGATGACCGCGATCGGCATCCGGAAGTCTTCGGGCAGGATGCCGACGATGGTGTGTTCCTCGTCGTCGAGAAGCATTGACGTGCCGAGCACCGTCGCGCGGTTGAACCGTGTCTGCCAGAGGTGATCGCTGATGATCACGACGCGGTCGCCACCGGTGACGCCCTCCTCGGGAACGAAGCGGCGACCGCGCTGAGGTTCAACGCCCAACGTCGCGAGCGTGCCCGGGGAGATGCGGGCGCCATTGAGGTTCTCCGGGTGGTCGCCGCCCCGGTACGTCATCCCGTTGCCCTGTACGGCGAAGACGCCGTGGAACACGTCGAGCTCGCCCCACTCCGCCATGTTGACCACCGACACAGGCCCGTCGCTGATCTGGCTCTCGGCGTTCTGAGTTCGCAGAGCCACGATGCGAGCGGCGTCGAAGTAGGGCAGGGGCTTCCACAGGACCGTGTCGATTACGGCAAGCGTGGCCGCGGCACCGATAACGCCGATGGCCACCGTGGCGATTACGGTGACGGCGAGCCGCGGCTGATGCCGCAGGGTTCGCAGCGCGGACTTCAGGTCGAAAATGAGGTCTTTCATGGTGTAGGACTCGAGCGGGGATTCGCGACGAGAGGGTGTACGAGGAGAGACTGGCGACTGGCTGAAGCCGCGGGCGCCAAACCATTTACGCGGTTGGTGGTGATAGCCGCGCAGGAGCAGCCAGTCGGTGGAACGCAGCTGTTGCCAGGCCCAGCGGCGTGCCTCGGGCGCGCCGCGCTCGCCCTGCATCGCGACGAACTCCTCGGCTAGATCGCCGAGAAGCGATCCGCGCACGCGCCGGGGCGCGAGAATCCAGATCGCGGCCGTCAGCATGACGGGCAGGCGGTGCCGGACCGAATCGATCACCGGGGGCTCCGCGACATTGCCGCCCGCGCCTGCTCCCACATTTCCTCCAGGTGGGCGCGCGAGCGTTCCAGTGCTGCCAAGCCCGGTTCGGTTACCGCGTAAAGGCGCTTGCTGCGGCCACCCCGCACCTTGGTCGGGGCTGCCAACCAGCTGCGAACGAGGTCGCGCTCCTCGAGACGGCCGAGTGAAACGTAGATGGTGGCGATAGAAACCGCGCGGTCGGCCTGTTCTTCCAGCGCCCGCCGAATGGGAGCACCATAGGCGTCCTCACCCAGCTGCAGCACAGCCAGCATGACGAGTTGTTCGAAGTCGGTCAGGTATTCACGT
>JAJCXS010000096.1 GCA_029263335.1 Acidobacteriota bacterium
TGTTCGGTGTTGCGCACGACGGTACTGACGAAGTTCTGCCGAGCCTCGGCGTCACGGTACTGGGCACCGGGCAGCTGCACCTGGAAGGTCAGGACGTGGTCCGGCCGGAAACCCGGGTCGATGCCGTTCAGATGGCCAAAGCTGCGCAGCATGAGGCCCGCGCCGACCAACAGGACCAGCGAGAGGGCCACCTCGCCCACCACGAGAGCACTGCGCATTCGCGACCGCCCCCGGGTTCCGCCGCCCGTGCCGCGCTCGTTGAGCGCCAGATTGCCGCGCACGCCCGACAACGCCAGCGCTGGCGCCAGACCGAAGAGTACGACCGCGGAGAGCGTAGCGACGACCGCGAACAGCAAGACGCCTGTACTGATACCGACTGTATCGGAGCGAGGCATGCCTCCCGGTTGTAGGGCCAGCAGAACGCGGACGCCCCAGCTCGCGACCAGGACGCCGAGGGCACCGCCCACACCGGCCAGTACGACACTCTCGGTAAGCACCTGCCGGATGATGCGCCCGCGCTTGGCACCAAGCGCCGCGCGCACCGCGATTTCCTGTCGTCTCGATCTGGCACGAGCGAGCAGCAGGTTCGCAACGTTGGCGCAGGCGATGAGGAGCACGAAGCCGACGGCACCCAACAGCGCCATGAGCGCAGGGCGAACCTCCCGCGAGACTTCCCCTCCCCAGGGAACGGCGCTCATGAAGATCTGGCTCCGATCGCTGCGCTCGTGATTCTCGCGCAGCTGACTCGAGATGGCTACGATCTCCTGCTGTGCCTGTGCCACGGTGACGCCTTCGGCCAATCTGCCAACCACCATCAAGAAGCCGGCCCCGCTCGCAGCGCTCAAGTCAACTTGCGCCGGCGTGTAGACGTCGGCGTTCCGGTTGCCGCCCTGACCCGCGACCATCCCCGTGACGAAGACGCGGAACCCCTTCGGCATGACTCCGATAACGTTGAACCGCCGCCCGCTGATGGTCAGGTCGCGGCCTACGACACCGGGATCAGCACCGAAGCGACGTTGCCAGAAGTCGTAATCGAGCAAGGTGACGCTGGGCGGCACCTCCAAATCGGAGTTCACGAACACCTCAGGCGGAATCGGTGCATCCTCTTCCTGGATGAAGTCGCGTCCCATCAGCGGCGACACACCGAGCATTCGCAGGAACCCGGCGGACAGGCCCATTATCTGGATCTGCTCGGGATCGCCGTCGTCGCCCGTGAGCGGAGATTGGAATGGGCTGCCGGTCACCTCGATCGACTCGAACATCCGCGTCCGCTCGCGCAACGCCACGACCTCGTACGCCGCCAGAGGGGCACCGGGGATGTTGTAGGTACGCAGATCATCGGTGACCAGGAGCAGTTCATCGGGTCTGTCGTACGGCAGAGGCCGCAGCACGACAGCATCGAGAATGCTGAAGATGGCCGTATTGGCGCCGATGCCGAGCGCCAGCGTCAATACGACGACGACGGTAAAGCCCGGTTGCTTGATCAGGGCACGAACGGAATAGCGCAGATCGTTGAGCAGACTGTCCATTAGGAGTTTCTCGCGAAGGGGGAGCTTGCCATCGAGTGGTTTCGGGGTCGTTCTCGCGGGGCGCAACAGGTCGCCCCATTCCGTCAGTGCCGTTGTCGTCAGGTTCGTCCACTGCCGAACCCAATACCGGGTGGCGGAGCCGGTGCCGCCTGCGCGCCGAAGGTCGTCGGCGCGCAGGCGCAGCGCCTCGATCAGGTCAGCGCCGAAACGACGCCGGAACCCTCGCGGGGCCGCAAACAACAGGAGGCGGCAAACGGCCGCGCCCACGCGGTCTCGGGGGAATTCCGGCGATCGGCGCGTCAAACCGCTTCCCGCGGATCGACCAGGCTCGCCGAACGGGCCCACTCGACGATGCCGTGCAGCTGTTCTACCTCGGCGAGGGCAATCTCCCGGCCTCTCTCGGTAATCCTGTATTCGCGCCTCGCTGGTCCGAGGCTATTCGCCTGGGCAGCATCGATCTCGTCGATCAGCCCCGTCGCCAGCATCTTCTTGATGCTCCGATACAGCGTGCCGGCACCCAGTTCCGTGGACCCGCTGGTGCGCTCCGCTACTTCGCGCATGATGCCGTAGCCGTGCTGTGCCCCGCCGGCGATGGCCAGCAAGATGTGCAGCATCGACGGGGTCATGGGGGGAATCTCGTGCGTGTCGTTCACCGCGGCGCCTCGTCGGGAAAGCGGAAGAAAGAACCTCGTTTCGCGTCAAGTATACTCACCGTGGATATACCGAACAAGCGTACGACGACTACTCGCTGTCGTTGGACGCCTCGCCGGACAGCGTCGGCAGCCCGTCCTGCCGCGCCACGCCCACGAGCATCGATGCGACGCGCCCGTAACTCTGCGCCCCACCCTCGACCCTGTTCGAGCGCAGGTAGGCATCGTTGACGCGATCGGCGACGCGCATCGCCGGCCCGCGATGGAGTTCCCAGAACTCGCGGATGGCCTGCAGGTCGCGTCGCGGGCCGGGGCCCCACTGTGCAGCCAGCGCCTGCGCCTCTTCGGGAGCGTAGCGGTTCGCGGCGGCCAGCAGCGTCGAGCTGGCATACAGCGCGGCCGCGTATTGGAGGTACGGCTCAGGTGTGCGCAAGCAGGCCAACACAGCGGCCAGATTGGCCTCACCCTCGTCGGTGATTCCCCGTTGATGTGCTTTCTCATGCGCGATCGCTATGGGCTTGGATGCCTCGGGCATGTGGTGGTTGAACAGTGGCTCTCCGGTGAACGGGATGAAGATGCCGCTGATGCCGAGCCGCGAGAATAGCGACGAGGTCATGAGACCCTTTGCCGGCGAGGTAGCGAAGTCGATGGCGTCGCCCGGGAGCGCCAGCCGTCGATAGGCCGTGTCGATACTGCGATCGACGCCATCGAGTTCGTGCGGCAAAGAAGTCGGTTTGCGGGGATCTGCAGCGAGCGCGCCGTAGGTGACGTTGGTGTGGGCAACGAAGCGCTCGGCCAGTGCCAGCACCTCCTCCGCCCGAAGTTCGTCGAGGTCGAGCCCCAGCCGGTCGCGCAGGGGCAGGCGCGCGTAGTGAAAGCCCCAGGCAATAAGAAACAGCAGCAGCACCGCGCCGGCAGTGGCCCAGGTGGCAAGAACGGCCGTTCGCACCGTGGAACTCAACCCGGGCTTCGGGCGCGGCCCGCGCCACCAACGAACCAGCAACGTCACGAGAAGTAGGGCAGCAGCCACTACAGCCAACTCTGCCAGTGGTAGCGGCAGCCACCGGTTGGCGACACCGAGCAGTCTGGCAATGACGGGGTATACGCGCCGGGCAAACAGGGCCTCGACTACTTCGGGTTTGGCAAACGAAGCCCATCGCAGGAGAAGGGCCGCTGGGAGCAGTCCCAGGGCGATGAGAGTTCGCGCACGCGGTCGCTTCAAGTCGCTGCTCCTGTCAGTCGGCCACACAAGTTCGCCACTCGGCTTGCCTGGGTCGTGGCAACCTCCGACAATGCGCCCGGAGTTACACCATGACGCTACACCTGACAGATAAGGATCGCGCATTCCTCGATGGCGAGCACGGCCCCGCGGGTCGTTTCGCAATGTCGATCCTCGTGCGCATGGCCGAAGCCCAGGACGCGGAGGCGATGCTCGACATCGAGGGAGCCCACATCGACAGCACGGTGTACCAGGGCGAGGCGACGATGGAGTTCGCCGAGCACCTGGCCGGACTGGGCGGCAAGGTCATCGTGCCGTCATCGGTGAACGTCAGCGGGGTCGACCAGGAAGGCTGGAAGGACTGGGCCGTCCCCGAAGATTGGGCCATGAAGGCCTATCGGCAGATGCAGGCCTACCAGAGCATGGGCTGTACGCCAACGTGGACCTGTGCCCCGTACCAAACAGCGATGCGTCCCCGCTTTGGTCAGCAAATCGCATGGGGCGAATCCAACGCCATCGCCTTCGCCAACTCCGTCATCGGCGCCCGCACCGAACGCTATCCTGATCTCATGGATATCTGCGCGGCGATCACAGGTCGGGTCCCCGCGCTCGGACTGCACCTCGACGAAAACCGCCGCGGCGACCTCCTCCTGCGCCTCGTCGATGTGCCCCTCGAAGTTCAGCGGGATGACACCTTCTGCACCGTACTCGGCTACCTGATGGGCAAGATCGCCCAGGAGCAGATCCCCGTCATCGAGGGCGTCGAGGTCCCACCCAGCGAGGACGACCTCAAGATGCTCGGAGCCGGCGGCGCCTCGGCCGGCGCCGTGGCCCTGTTCCATATCGCCAACGTCACACCCGAGGCCCCCACTGTCGCGGCCGCGTTCGGTGGCCGCCAGCCCACCGAACGCCACGATATCGACCTGGCAACGCTACGAGCGGCACGCGGCGAACTCACGACCGGACGCGGTGATGCCGTGGATATGGTGGTGATCGGCAGTCCGCATTTCTCGCTGGCCGAGTTCGAACGCCTTGCCCCGCTGGTCGCGGACGAGCGCAAAAGCGACCGGGTCGAGTTTCTGATTACTACGAGCCGTATGATGCGGGCGCTGGCAGAGCAGGCCGGGCTGCTCGAGCCGCTCAGGGCGTTCGGCGCACGGATCACCGTAGACACATGCATTCTCACCACGCCCATGTTGCCCGACACCATCAACACGATCATGACCAACTCGGCCAAGTACGCCTACTACTCGCCCGGGCTGTTGAATGCGCGCGTGATATTCGGCGGACTGGCCGACTGTGTCCGCACTGCTGTCGCGGGCCGGGTCGAACGTGACGAGACGGTGTGGGGGACATGACGGCCATGTCGTCGACCCCACCGTTGCCCGGCCGAGCCCTCGTACAGGGAGCCGCCCAGGCTGAAGCGCTCGTCTCCGGCGAGCCGCTCAGTTTTTGGGGTGGCTACGATCAACTCACGGGCGAAATCATCGACCGTCGCCATCCCCTCTCGGGAGAGAACGCCGCCGGCAAGATCCTCGTCTTGCCGGCCTCGCGCGGCTCCTCGACAACGGCGGCCGTGCTGCTCGAGGCGATACGACAGAACAAGGCTCCCGCTGTGATCATTACCATGGGCACGGACCGGTTCCTCACCCTGGCGGCCATCGTTGCTGAGGAGATGTACGACCGCACTGTGGGGATCGTCAGTATCGATGCGGACGGTTTCGCATCGCTTGCCGGAGCCCGTGAAATCAGAGTGGACAGCACCGGGATCGTCACGCGGGTCGCCTAATCTTGTGCCCTCCGGTGACTATGTCGGGCCGCGGGAGTTCCACCGCGGCGCGCGAGCGGACATAATCACGCTCCAGCCCCACCCAGATTTCGCCGGCTACGCCGTGAACCTCACCCCCGAGCAGATCGAATCCGGAGTTCGAATCGCCGCCGCGCTGATCGCGCTGCTGTGGCTGTTGTTCGTTCTCGATCGCAACCGTTGGTGGCCATCCCGGTGGAGCCTCCATCTGGATGCGGCTGGCCGCGAGCCTCGACCGGGCGAACATGGGGAGGTTGCCGTGGTCGTCCCGGCTCGTAACGAAGCATCGCTGCTACCCCGAACCCTGCCGCGTCTGCTCAAGCAAGCAAGATGGTATCGACGTCTGGTGTTCGTCGATGACCGGTCCACAGATCACACTGCCTCCAGCGCACGTCTGCTGGCTACTGGTAGCGAAGCGGATGCCCTGCTGCATGTCGAACGCATCACCGAGCCCGAGCCCGAGTGGACGGCCAAGACCTACGCCATGCAGCGCGGCTACGAGACGGCCGTGCGCGACTGGCATGGCGATCCGACCCGCCAGTGGATCCTGTTCACCGAGGCCGACATTCTCCATCCGACGTTTTCGATCGGGCGCTTGGTGTCAAAGGCGGGAAGCGAGAACATCGACCTGCTATCAGTGATGGTGAAGTTACGGGCGCGTACCTTCTGGGAATGGCTGCTGATCCCGCCTTTTGTCTATTTCTTTCAGCTCTTGTATCCATTCCAGCGAGTATCGGCACCGGGCAGAGGCCGCGCGGCGGCAGCGGGAGCACTGATCCTGGTACGCCGCTCCGCGCTCGAGGATGCCGGGGGGTTGGAGCCCCTTCGCGCGCGCGCCGTCGAAGACGTCGCTCTGGCCCAGGCGGTCAAGAGCAGTGGCGGTAAGTGCTGGCTCGGTCTGGACCCCGACATACGTTCGCTGCGCACCCACGACTCTTATGGGGAAGTCCGCGAAATGGTCGTACGATCGGCGTTCGAACGCCTCGGCTGCCACTACGTTCTCGTGCCGATCGTGTGGTTGGCGCTCGCCTGTCTCTACGTCGCGCCGCCGCTGCTCGCAATCTACGGCGCGCTGCGTCTTGACCCGGTAATCGGCGTCCTCGGAGGACTCGCCTGGCTCATCGGAACGGCCAACTACCTACCCGTAGTTCAGTATCTGGGGGTACCGTCGGGTTTATCTCTCACGTTGCCGGTAGCCGCACTCATTTACGCCGTCATGAGTACAGCATCGGCATGGCGAACCCTGCTTGGCCGCCACCATGACAGGCGCACCGCTACCGAGATCGACCTTACCGATGAGTGACGCTGCACGCTCGGCCGTGGACATCGAGGTCCGCTACGCCGAGACCGACGCCATGGGAATCGTCCATCACAGCAACTACCTGGTGTGGTTCGAACTCGCCCGAACGAACCTTTGCCGACAAACCGGCACCGAGTACGCCGCCATCGAGCGGGGCGGCCACCAGCTAACCGTCACTCGCTCCGAGCTGCGCTATCGACGACCAGCCCGATATGGAGACGCAGTGGTCGTCACCGCCTGGATCGATAGCCTGGCCAGCCGCCGCGTGCGTTTCGCCTACGAGGTTCATTGCGACGACAGGCTGCTGACTACCGGAGCCACCGAGCACGTATGGATCGACCGCGAGGGTCGTCCCTGCCGGATTCCGTCACGTCTCGAACCCGAGTTCTCGCGCCTGGCCGCGAGCAACTAGGG
>JAJCXS010000097.1 GCA_029263335.1 Acidobacteriota bacterium
GGCCTCGAGCAGCGCGGCCTGCGTCTTGGGGGGGGTGCGATTGATCTCGTCGGCCAGTACGACGTTGGCGAAGACCGGCCCACGCTGGAACACCAGCTTGCGGCGGCCGGTGTCAGGATCTTCCTGCACGAGATCCGTACCCGTGATGTCGGACGGCATCAGGTCCGGTGTGAACTGGATGCGCGAGAAGTCCAGGTGCAGCACCTCGGCAATGGTCTGGATCAGCAGGGTCTTGGCCAGCCCGGGCACACCGGTGATGATGCTGTTGCCACCAACCATGAGCGACATCAGCACATGTTCAACGACGTCCTCCTGACCGATGATCCGCTTGCGTGTTTGCTCCAGGATGGCAACGCGGGAGGCGCGTAGCCGCTCGGCAAGTTCGATGTCGTCCGCTTCGTGCAGGCCGTCAGGCTCCTGTACCTGGTCGTCGTTGAGTTCAGCCATCGTTGTCCTTTCGTTGTCATCACGCGGGGAATCGCAACCGGGCCGGCTCCGCTGATTCAGTGGAACATCGAATACATGACGTAGTTGACGCCCAGCTTGAAGGCATCGTTGGAGAGGTCGATCAGCACGTAAGGGTTGTCTGCGAACTCCCAAAACTCGCCGATATCGTTGTCGAAATTGGCAATCATCATCAAACGCTTGGTCGGGTCGTTGTCTTCGAACAGCGCGAAGTAGCGCGGCGGCCCTCCTCCCTGGAAACGGTACTGGCCGCCGCCGAAGGTGAGGTCGTCGATCTCGAAGAAGGCATGGAAGATCGGATGGTCCGCGAAGATCTCGATGAAGCGATTCTCCGGCATCACCTTGGCCATCTCGGCCTCGAAGTTGTACCAATGCCATCCGGTAAAGTCGTCGACGACCACGAACCCGCCCTTGAGCATGTACTCGCGCAGGTTGGTCGCCTCCGTATCGGAGAGTTCGAGGAAGCCCACCTCGCACATGTACGCCCAGGGATAGCGGAACAGCTCCGGATCATCGAGCGTCACGATGTTGCTGCCCTCCTGCTGGGTTTCCACGCCGGTAACGGCACCGAGGATCTCGGCCAGTCGGCGATCGGCCCGCGGGTAGTCGTGGTTCCACTTCAGATCGAGACCCCAGGCGTAGCGGCCACCGCTCCAGGTCGTCGGATTGAAGCGCACGCGGGCAAACGTGAAACGCCCGTCGTAGGCCACGTTCTCGTAGTCGACATCAGGCGCCGGTCCGCTATTGGCCCAGCCCCGCGAACGCCCGCGCTGAGGTTCCGTCCCGCCAGCTCCAGCGAACGCAACCGCCGTCGCGAGCACCACACCAGCGGCCGTGACCGCCAACGCCGCCCCTGCCATTCGCCAACGTGGTTGGATCATGTCTCGCTCCGACGTGCACGCAGTTCAAGCAGCAATTCCTGGGCTGCCTCGTAGGAGGGGGCGATCTCGAGCGCGAACAGTACTGCGCGGCGCGCTGCCGTCACATCGCCAGCGCCCATCTGCGCGCGAGCAAGCTCATAGTAGGCCGCGGCTCGATCGACCGGGTCAAGTCCGAGCAGCGCCCGCCGCGCGCGGACAACCGCCGGCCAGTTGCCGGCAACCTCATGCAGTCGGGCCGCCTTGTCGAGTTCATCAGGAAGGTCGAGATCGATATAGAAAGCCGTTTCGAGCACCGCCGCGGCGCCCTCGGGTGAGCCGACCTCCTCGAGCAGTCCCGCCAGCCACAGCCTCGCCTGCAGTTGCTTGTCGGTAAGGGTCACGAGCGTGCTCAGCTCGTCAATGGCGGCGGCGAGGTCACCACGTTCAACGTGCGCGCGGGCCAGGTACAGGTACGGGCTATCCGGGCCGGCGTGACCCGGGAACAATCGCTTGGCGCGCCGCAGATAAGGTTCGGCCTGGTCCAGCTGTCCGGCATCCGCCAGCTCGATGCCCGCTTGTAGATGGGCAACGAAGTCTTCGGGATCGGCATCGGCGCGTTCTCGCGCCGACCCGACGTCGACCGGTGTTGCCGCGGCCGGCTGCTCGCCTTCAGGCGCCCGTTCCAGGTGCGCGGCCAGCGCCGCCATGGGACCGGCGAAGCGGGTTCTTACATAGGTGTCGAAACGCTCGTCGAACTCGGACATCTCCCAGGCGAGCACGGCGGCCACCGCCTCGGCATCCGTCGCGCCCCCTGCGTACTCGCGCAGCAGCTGCGGAATTACGGCGAAGCCGAACTGCTCGTCGAGGAACTCGAACACCAAGGAGCCCTGGACATAGGAATGACTAATGTGTTGCGGGTAGCGCGGGCGGAAGAAGCCCTCGTTGATCCGGCTGACGGGCAACATGTCGCCACGCAGATAGGCCAGCAGGAAGCCCGGATCGACGTGCTCGCCCCATCCCGGCCTGGCGCGATGTTCCTCGTACACCGACAGCCCTTCAGTGAACCAGCGCGGGACGCGGCTTTCGCTGACCCCCATGGCGATCACGTGGGCGATCTCATGCCAGAGCGTGGCGCCCCAGTTGAACTCGCTCATGCCCGACACGCCCGGCGCATCGACGGCGATCACCGGCCCAAAGGCCACGCCAAGGGCGCCGAGACCGGCAAGTCCGACGGTCCGTACGGAAAAATCAGCGTGACGTTCGAACACCTCCACACGCACACGGTCGGGCGGTTCATAGCCATACTTCGCGGTCAGCTCCGCCCAGGCCTCCTCGGCTACGGCGCCCAAGTAGGGCCCCAGCAGGTCGGCTCGGTCGGCGCGCATGAAGAGTTCGAAATTCGCGGTGCGCACGTTCCGGTAGCCGGGGAACGTGTCGAGTAAATCGAGCGTGTTCTTGTACCAGACGTTGAACGGATCGCCCGCGAACGCTCGCTCCAGACTCTCCCTTCCGGCTTCGATTTCGCCTACACGGAGCTGGTTGAGCCCGAGAGTTCCCCAGGCCTCCCAAGCGCGGGGATCGGATTCGACCGCCTGCAACGACAGTTCCACCGCCTCGCCATAGAGACGGTTCTGCGCCGCCTGCTCGGAAACGGTCTCGAGAAAGGCGGCAGATCGCGGGTTGATGGCCGCCGCGGTTGCACGCGACGCAGCGAACGCGTCCTGGTCGCGCTCCAGATACTGGGCGGCGGCGAGTACCGCCAGCGCCTGCATCGATCCGGGATTGACCTCCAACGCCTGCCTGGCATCGTGAGTCGCCTCCTCCCGGTTCCCGGTTGCCAGCAGCATGGTCGCTCGCTGGACCCAGGCGGCAACGGAGCGCGGGTTCAGCTCGAGTGCCCGCTCGGTGCGAGCGAGAGCATCGGCAGAACCCTCGAACTGCAGCCGTCTTGCCTCGGCAACGTGCGTGCGGGCCCACTGATCGTCCAGTCGCAGCGCCTCACCGATCAACCCCGCGGCCTCGGTGGAGTCGTACTTGTCGAGGAACAGCTCGCCCAGGCCCAACCTGGGTTCGGGATCGCCAGGCGACATCTCGATCGCTCTGTCGTAGGCACGAACGGCGTCATGAAACAGCTGCGGATCGTCGATCCCCAGGTAAGTGCAGGCGCGCGCTACGGCCATCATGTCGGCGGCGCTCGTAGCCTCTCCGTCGTTGTAGACATCGATGAACGACTCGAAACGCTCCATTGCCTGACGACGCGCACCACGCTCGAAGTCGACGATGGCCAGGTTGAGCCTTGCCGTCAGCCGATCCGTCGCCCCGGCGGCCACTGCTGCCTCGAAGCGACGCCGCGCTCCCGCGACATCGCCGGTGGCGTAGAGCGCCTCACCCAGCTTGTTGAAGATCTCAGGGGCGTCGGCTGGCGCCGCGACAACGTACTCTTCGCCGACCTCCATCGCGCGGTCGTACCGCCCGAGCCGCATGTACGCCGCCAGCAGGCCGCGCATGTCTTCGCCCGTGGCGATGTCGCGGCGATACAGCGCTTCCCACGTCTGGATCGCCTCTTCGTACCGGCCCGACCACAGCGCGGTTCTCGCTTCGTCCGACTGCGCTCGCACGATCGCCGACGGCACCATCAGGGCAAGGGTCAGAACGCCGATTACCATGATCCGCCGCGTCATTGCGACGGCTCCCTGGCGCGGATGGCCGCGTCGGTCTCGGCGATGCGCACCAACAGTTCCTCAAGCTGTGCCAGATATTCGTCTTCCTCCAGCGAGTCCTTGTCGGCGCGCAGCTCATCGAGCGCAACCTGCAGCGTGGCTCGTTGCGCCAGCAACTCCTGTAACACGAGGTCCTGCTCGTCATCAGCGGTTCGTGTGGCGGTGCCACCCAGCGTCATCCGGCTCGCAAGCTCGCCGTCGCCGGCATCCGCCAGCGGCGCGCGCGACGCCTCGGAGTCGCCGTTGTCATCGAGCATTGCGTGTTCGGGCTGCAGTCGGCCAGCGTCCTCGTAGAAGCGCGCCACTTCGCGCGAGGCATACTCGAAAGCTTCGGCCAGCGAGATACGCTCGTCCTTGTCCAGGTCTGCCGCGTCGTCGGCGAACGCCTCGACGAAGAACTCGCCGAAGCGTGGCTCCTCGCGCTCGCGAAGGTTGGCGGTGGCAGTGATCACCACGCGCCCCGGCGCCGCCAACTCGAGAAAGCCCCCCGACGTGCTCGTGGTGTTCACGAAGCCGACACGTCGACCCTCGAGCAGCTGGAGGTAGGAGGCGAAGTCGGCGGGGCCCAGGTCCGGGCCGAGAATATTGAAACGGCCCGCAGGTTGCTGCGCGCTGCCATGGCCGAGCAGTACGACCAGCACCAGGTCGCCGTCACCGCTGCCGGCGGCGATCCGCTCGAATGCCGCGCCAATACCGTCGCTGTCGGCGCGCGCCGTTGCTCCTGCCACCTCGGCCGGCCGCTCGGCGAGGTAGATCACCTGCGCCGCGTCGATGCCGTACCGCGACGTCGCCGCCGTCATCAGCGCCTGCGCCCGGCCGTCGAATGTCGCGCGATGCTCGGCGTCGCCCCCGACGCCACAGATCACCAGCAGCCACGGCGTGCCGTTCGGGACGACCTCGACAGGCTGCGACGCGACGGCGGGCGCCCCCGCCAGCACAGCCGCCAGCACGCCAGCCACGAGCGTCATGCCAGCCTCCGCCACTTGCGCAGGGTCCACTCGGTGCCGATCATGCCGATGAAGACGAAGAAGAAGATCGGCATGTCCCAGAGATCAAGAACCTCGGTGACTGTCGTTCCGCCATCGGTAAAGGCGATGTCGCCAGCAAGTTCGTCCAGGTTGGCGGCGGTGTAGAAGCGTCCACTGGTCTCCTCGGCGACCCGCGTCAACAGCTCGCGGTTCATTTCCGCCCCGAAGAACTCCTGCGTCAGTTCCGTCGCCTGCCCGGTCGCCACATCCTGGCCCAGGGGGCCCTCGCGCCCCTCCGCGACCACGCTGACGGTGTAGAAGCCGTCGGCCTCGGCCACAAACGACGCCGCGTAGCGACCATCAACGTCGACGGTCCAGGCGAGGTCGAGCGCCTCCACCTCTCCGTCCGGTCCGGTAACCAGTGCGCGAACCTGCGCGTCGTTGACCGCCAGATAGGTATCGTCGAAGACATCGGTCAACACGGCCACCGTTTCGCCCGGGGCGAAGCGCTCGCGCCCGAGTCGCGCTCGGACCTGGCCGGAAACGTCCGCCACCAGCCAACGGAGCATTTGCTGCCAGAAGGTCTCGTGCGTCATGTCCTCCAGCGGCACGTCGCCGTGCATCTGCCATTGCCATGTATCGGCTACGGTGAGCGCGATCGACTTGCCGGCACCATAACGCTGGTAGGCCAAGACGGCCTGAGCCTCCTCGAGCCCTTCGGCGTTGCCATCGAGAAGCGAGGCTGCGCCGGGCTTGATTCGGGTGACGCGGTTCACCGCCAGCAACGGCGGCATGGTCTCCCAGCGTGCCGCGCTCTCCTCGGCGCTCGCGCCGAACTGCACCACCGGGTGGGAGCGGCCAAACAACGTCGGCACGACATCTACCTCCGCGTACCAGGGCTCGGCCGCTGGTCGCGGAGCTTCGATCACGACTGGCAATGCCTCAGCCACCGGCGTCCCGGCGTAGCCACCTTCCGCAAAGGCGTGCCGACCGCCGAGCGCGAGCAGGCCCCCGCCTCGCTGCGACACGAAGTCGGCGATCATCTGCAGCTGGTCGCGCGTGAAGAAGTCTGCCTCGACGCTGCCCAGCACCAGGGCGCTGTAGCGATACAGCTCCTCGCGCGTCTTGGGGAACCCGCCGAACAGCTCGTGCTCACCGCCAAACTCTTCGACCGGATCGACGATGAGGCTCTGGAACTTGTTGGGGGCTGAACGCACAAGGGTCGCCAGGGCGATATTGCCGTCCTCGTGCAGGGCCCGCCGGATGAACGCCACTTCGTGACGAGGTTCGCCCTCGAAGTAGAGAATGCGAGCCTGCTCATCGCGCACGGTCACGAGCGTTTCGAGTGCGTTGTTCTGTCGCACCATCTCGCCTTCGGCAACCTCGATGCGAAAGGTCAGAATGCGCGGGCCCGGATCCTCGGCCACGAAGGTGGCGCGCACCACCGTGCTTTCCCCGGCGCGCGGCAGGGTCACTTCGACCGTGCTCACGATCCGGCCGCCGTCCTCGACCAGCAACTCCACGGTCTCGCCTTCGTAACCGCGCTGTCGGACGACCACGTCGGCGGCCACGGCAGAGTTCTGCATCACCTCGTTCGGTGCCTCGACACGCGTAATCTCGATGTCGCGGGCGAACTCCTCGCGGCCAACGCCGACCACGAACACCGGCACTTTGGCGTCGCGCAGGCCGTTGAGCGTTTCGGTGAGTCCGCTGCTGTCGTTGTCGGCACCGTCACTCAGCAGAACCAGACCCGATAGCGGTACCCCTCCCAGTTCCTGTCGGCCCGCCTCGAGCGCACGCCCGACGTTGGTGCGCAGCCCCTCGAAACGAAGCTCTTCGAGGCCTTCGAGCCGGCGCGTCGCGTCTGAAAACGAGAACAGGCGCAGGCGAAACCTCTCTTCGAGCTGCCCGAACAACCCCGAACCGCCAGGGTCCAGCCAGGCGCTTACCTGCTCGGCGCGCGTCTGAGCACCGCCCTCGGCCACGCGCATGCTGCGGGAGTCGTCGACCAGCACGCCGACGAAGTTCTGCTGCGGCACGGCGGTCGCTACGACCAACGAGGGGCGCAGCAACACGAAGCAGCCGAGCGCCACGACAGCTGCCCTCAGCACCGCCAGAGCGAGTCGGCTCCTCGGCGTGCTGCGGCCGCCGATCGCGCGGTACTGGCGAACGATCGGCACGGCAAGGGCCAACAGGAGGCCGGCGGCCACCATCGAACCCGCCGTTGCCGCCAGAACCACCTCGCCTCTGGCAAACACAAAGGGCTTGTACTTGAAGAGGAACTCAAAGAGCGATTCGAGGACCGGCGGCATCAGTGGCTCATCGAGTAGAGGACGGCATTCACCGCCAACTGGTAGGCGAAATTGGAGTACTGCAGCGGATAGTAGGGGTTGTCCACCCATTCCCAGGCGTCGCCGAGATCAGTATTCCAGTTGATCAGTACGAGCAGTCGTCCGTCGTCGTCAAAGATCGCGCGTACGTAAGGTACGTAACCATCCTGTTCCCAGGTGGGTCCACCCTGCACGATCCGCACGCTGGGAACCTGTTCGATGTGGTCGATGTCATAGAAGCTGTGGAAGATCGGGTGATCGAGCGCCAGGTCGACGATCCGATGTTCGGGCAGCACGCGGGCGATTTCGATCTCGAAGTTGCGCCATTCGTAGCTGCCCCAGAAGTCGTCGATGAATAGAAACCCGCCAGCCAGCAAATAACGACGCAGGGCATCGACCTCCTCGGGCCGCATGCTCATGTAACCGACCTCGAGCGCGTAGAGAAACGGATATCGGGATAGCTCCGGATCGGTAATCGGGATGGCGTTATCGCCCTGGAAGGCGTCGATGTTCGTGAGCCGCCGCAGGCCGAAAACAAACTGGCGATCGGCCTTGGGATAGTCGATCGCCCAGGTGCCTCCGCCTCGATACCCGCCCGTGCTCGTGTACATCGCGCGCGTGAAGTAGAACTCGTGCGGCGTCGAGTCTCGCGCGACGAGAGAGCCGCCCCGATCGAGCGCGCGGCGCACATCACCCAGTTGGGCCGGCGCGGCCCCAAAGGTAGCCGCGCTCGTAGCGACCGCGTGGGCGCCGCCAGCGAGGGCGAGCGCAGCGCAGCCAGTCGCGCTAAACCGCGCGAGCCATCCCTTCTTCACGGAGCCTTCCCGGGGAGGGTCGCGATACGCTCGGACGCTGACGCAGGTCATGCCCTGCGGTCCGACGAGAATCCCGTCCAGCGCCCCCACGATCGAGTCAATTACATATTCAGACTAACAGTTTTTGACCCCCGTCTGCCGGGTAGTTATTCTCAATGGAACCTGGCTGCGGCTACCGTCGCGCCGCCCCCCCACGACAGCTCGCAACCGCGTTGCCGCTTCTGTCCGCGGCCTACGAGACGACCTATGAAAGCCACCTCCGGTGACTCCCTCGCCCATCCTCGCTTCGCCTGGAGGCACGTCGACTGGCTCCCGTTTACGGCGATCGCCCTGCTGCACGTGGCGTGTCTGGGGGCACCTTTCTTCTTCACGTGGGGAGCGTTGGGTGTCGCGATCTTCCTGTGGTGGGCAGCAGGAGGGCTCGGAGTCTGTCTCTGCTATCACCGCCTGCTAACACACCGCAGCTTCAAGACCCCCAAGTTCTTCGAGTACTTTCTGACGGCCCTGGGCTGCCTGAATCTGCAAGGCGGGCCCATCAAGTGGGTCGGCACGCACCGGATTCACCACAAAGAATCGGACACCGAGCTGGATCCGCATTCCCCCAAGCACGGCTTCGACTGGGCCCACGTGCTGTGGGCCGTGATCCACGATCCGCAAGGTAGAAACCTGCGCGACTACGCGCCCGACCTGCAGCGCGATCGAGTCATGGTCTGGCTCGACCAGTACTTCTGGATCCCGCAGGTAGCTGTCGGGGTCGCGCTGTACCTTCTCGGCGGATGGCCCTGGCTCATCTGGGGAGTGGCGGTACGAACGGTGTTCACCTATCACGCGACGTGGTTTGTGAACTCGGCGAGCCACACCTGGGGATACCGCAACTTCGACACCTCCGAGCTGTCCCGCAATCTCTGGTGGGTGTCACTCCTGGCCTTCGGCGAGGGCTGGCACAACAACCACCATGCCTATCCCCGTTCGGCGGCGCATGGTCTGCGATGGCACGAGATCGACCTGACCTACCTCACGATCATGGCCTTGTCCCGGGTTGGCCTCGCACGCGACGTCTACGTCCCCGCCGAAGCGAGGGAGAAGGCTCGACCGGCGGCCTAGCAGGAGCCCATCAAGGTACCGGCGTGTCCGCCGTGGCCTTCCGTTTCCGGCAGCATGGGCTAGTTACCCTTCCACCACGAAGACGCGGTGCGCCGCCGCCCACCGCCCAGGGCGCGATCGAGCCACAGGGCAACTCGGCGCAGCGGGGATCCGGCCAGGCGTCGCCACGCTGTGAACAACCAGCCCGGCCAGCCCTTGTTGTAGGGGCAAACACGAATGCAGATCGAGCAATCGCTGTTCTGTCTCTCCCAGAAGCCGAAGCACTTCTCAGCGTCGACGGTCCACTTCTTCACCCCGACGATGTTGGACCGGTTGTAGGTCACGTCGCTCGGGTCTCCGGCGGGAATCGCGCCGACGGGACACTCCCGCACGCACAGGTTGCACTGGTCGCAGAACTCGCGCACACCGAAACTCCGAGGAGCATCCAGGGTCATCGGCAGGTCGGTGAAGATCTTCCCGAAGCGCACGCGGGGCCCGAACTCTGGCGTGATGACCAGCCCCAGCTTGCCGTACTCGCCAAGCCCGGCCTTGATCGCCAACGGGATCGCCAACGCGGTGTCGTTGAGGTTGGGAACCGCCTGGTAGCCGAGGTTACGAATGTACTGGGAGAGCGCCAACAGGGTCAGCGTATCCTCCGAGTACCCCCATCCCGTCGCCGTGCCGCTCAAGGCCGACGGCACCGTCGCGATGAGGCCGTGATCCATGGCCTTGGCAACGACGATGACGTGCGACAGCCCCCCGGGTTGCTCGTTCGGTTTGGGACTCTCCCGGACACGGCTGTACTTGTGGCTGTATAGCCACCGCTCGTCGTAGTCGGTAATGCCGACAAGATCGGCGCCGAACAGCTTCGCCACCCGCTTGATCTCGGTCGCTGCCGCTGCCGGCGACTCGAACTCCGCCTGCTCGGCAGGTGCGTCGCGAAGCGCGGTGAGCTCGTCGAGATAGCCCTCGCGCCGATCCTCCTCTTCCCGCCTTTCGGCAAAGACGTCGGTCACGTGCCACGAGGCGTTACGGAGCGCGTAGTCACGTTGGGTGAAACCGTCGACCGTTCGCCAATTCGCCAGCACGTCACGGTAGGTCGCATAGAAGCGATCCGTCGATTCGGAGCGAATCTCTGGATCCCAGAACGACCGGCAGAAGATATCGTCGCGCTGGCTGAACCGCTCGAAGGTCGGCTGCACCTCGAAACTGGCTGCCGTTCCCAAGCCGAGTGACGCCTCGTCGGGACGCTCGGGTAAACGTGAGCGATCGGGCATCAGCGAACTCCGGACCTAGTTGCGTCTCGCGGGGGCGTTGCCTGTCAGTTCCCACCGCACCATCGAGACCGGAATCACGCCGACGGCAGCAAACTCGTCCATGAAACGCTTGATCGAAAAATCGTCGCCGAGTTGGATGGCACGCTCCGCGAGGAGCTGTTCGATCTCGATCTTGCCCATCACGTAGCTGATGCCGTATCCCGGCTGGGTCAGGTAGAAGTGCTCCTCGCCGTTGATCGTCGCGCCATCGGCAGGCAACCATCCGCGAGGCGTCCACCGGGAGGCGAACTCCACCGCCTCCTGATGAGTCCATTCGTTGCCGTGCTGCATGAGCCCCCCGATCGCTCGCGCGGCCCGCTGCGCCAGCAGAATCCAGATCAGCTCGCGCGAGCGCGGCCGGTCGTCGAACGCTCCCGCGTGCATCATCATCTCCTCGAAGCCGGTAGCCATCCCCTCGGACCGACCGTCATAGATGTTGTACAGCGCCGGGGTGCGGCGGATCGGGCTCTCGTGCGGTTCGTACTTCATGCGCGCCAGATCGAACCAGTGGTAGCCGTGCGTGCGCATGACCTCGCCATCGCGATACCCGACCTCGGAGAAGAAACCGCGGAGCCCATCCTCCCGCTGCGGCGGCGAGAAACTCCCGAGGCGCTCTCGTAGCGCCTGGTCCATGTAGTCGCGCAGGCTCATGACTTCCTCTTCGTCGAGAAACTCCATGAACCCGTCCACGCCGGCGTGATGCCCGGCGTCGTGTTCTTCGGCGTTCTGGTAGCGCGACAATTCAGGGAGATCGCGATTGCGATTCTCTTCGAGACGCAGGGAGGCGTTCGCTCGCCAGAGCTCACGCTTCATCATCGTGAGCGCCTCCTCCCACGTATAGGGCACGAGATGGACGTTCTGCAGGTACCAGCTGTAGTTGTCCTTGCCCACACCGGACAGCCCGTTCTTGTACTGGACCTGGCTCTCGACCCAATCGGCGAACTGGTCGGTCGCAACGACGGCCTCGCCCAGTGCGCTATCGAGCGCGTCGCTGGCGCCGGAGACCTCCTCCCGATACGCGGCCAATTCGCGGCTTTGGCGGCGAATCGAGCCGACGCCCAAACGCCACAGGTCGCGCCCGGGGCCGATGAGATTATCGCGGGCCTGCTCCAGAAGGGCCGGGATAATGGCAAATCGCTCGGCCAACTCGGCTGCATCGCCCTCGGAGAGGGGGTAGTCGTACTCCCAGGTGTCGATCCAGGTGTGGATCACCGGCCCCTCGTGCGCCGGCACGTCCGACTGCGACGTAAACATCATCACGTAGAAGGCCGGATTGTTGGCCCACGGCTTGCGCACCCGATGATCGAAGTCGAGCCCGTTCATCTCGGCACGCACCAGTTGCCAATCGATCTGCTGCGGCAACGGCCACTCCGCGACATCGATCGCTTCGAGCCTGGACAGATACCCGGGAAGGGCCTGCCGCTGTTGGGCCATTGCCTCGGCCGAGTAGTCGGGCACTCCATTGACCAGGGCCGGTGCCTCGAACTCACGCCAGTCCTCGAACAGCGCCACGAGTGCCGCATAGTCGTCGATCGGAGTCGCGCCCGTGGATGCCCCCGGGGAAAGCACAAGGGCCGCGACAGCGAAGGCGGCCATCAATCTTCCCCGGGCCATGGTGCGCACTGCGCTCGATGCGCCACACGATACGGTCAGCTCACGGCGCGAGGTCTTCTCAAATGACATCGACAACTCCAATCGGGCTTGGATTTCGGGGTATTGGTCCACTGCCGAGGCCATGGGTGAACCACGCGCCGTGCGCCGCCCTGGCGACGCACGTCACGGCCGCACTGTAGACGATTGCCACGCCAGTGCCCAGGAGCCGAAGATCAACTTGTTGAAACCGAATGCGGACTTCCAGCGTCCAATCTAACAACGAGGCGCGGCTGGACGGAGTCAGGCAATCTACGGTCGGCGCCGCCGAGCAAACCCGGCTGCCGCACCAGCCGTCTGAGGAACACGCATGAGCACCCTGAAGATCGCCTTTCGCACGCTGACCAAGACGCCGTTCGTGACCACGGTGGCGATTCTGTCGCTTGCCCTGGGCATTGGGGCCAATGCCGCGATCTACTCGCTGTTCGACCAGATGCTGCTGCAGGCCCTCCCGGTGAGAGAACCGAACACGTTGGTCAACCTGGCCAACCCGGGCCCGAAGCCGGGCTCTACCTCGTGCACCGGGGCGGGCGGGTGCGATGAAGTCTTCAGCTACCCGATGTTCCGGGATCTGGAAGCCGCGCCCACAGGGTTCTCCGGCATCGCCGCTCACGTGACCTTCGGCGCCAACCTGGCTCGCGACGGCCAAACCGTGAGCGCCACCGGCATGCTGGTGTCAGGCTCGTACTTTCCGCTACTTGGCGTACAGCCCGCACTCGGCCGACTTCTCGGACCCGAGGACGACCGGAACATCGGCGAAGGATTCGTCGCCGTGCTCAGCCATGACTACTGGCAGAACCGGCTGGGTGGCGATCCGAGCGTTCTGAACGGATCCATCATCATCAACGGTCAGCCGCTGACCATCGTTGGCGTAGCAGCACAAGGGTTCCAGGGCACGACGCTCGGGTCTCGGCCCGATGTGTTCGTGCCGATCACCATGCGCACGGTGCTGCAGCCCACTTGGGAGGGCTTCGAGCGCAGAACGAGCTATTGGGCCTATCTGTTCGCCCGGCTCCAGCCAGATGTCACGCTCGATCAGGCGAGCCTCGAGTTGAACGGCGTCTACACCGCGATCATCAACGACGTCGAAGCTGAACTGCAGTCGGGGATGAGCGACCCCACCATGGAGCGCTTTCGTGCCAGGGAGTTGATCTTCGAACCGGGAGTGCGCGGGCAAAGCTCGATGCACGCCGAGGTAGAGACTCCCCTCATCCTGCTGTTCGCCATCACCGGCACCGTGCTGCTCATCGCCTGCGCCAACGTCGCCAACCTGCTACTAGCCCGCGGTGCCCAGCGGGCGCAGGAAATGGCGGTTCGTGGCGCGCTCGGCGCCAATCGAGTCCATCTGTTCCGACAACTTATCGCCGAGTCGCTCCTCCTGGCGGTGCTTGGCGGAGTGGCGAGCCTGGCCGTTGCACGCTGGACGTTGGCCGGCATAGGCGCCGCCCTGCCAGCCGAAACGGCCGGGTCTATCGCGCTCGGCCTCAGCCCGGCAGTGGTTGGGTTCTCTTTTGCGGTGTCCTTGCTCACCGGGCTGGTGTTCGGTCTCTACCCCGCCTTGCACGCGACGCGCTCGGACCTCGCGGCCGTGCTGCGCTCGACCTCTGGACAACCATCCGGATCCCGAGACGCCGTGCGATTCCGCAGCACGATGGTGATCGCCCAGCTGGCGCTATCCACGGCGCTGCTGGTTGCCGCGGGTCTGTTCATCAAGAGCCTGATCAACGTCACCCAGGTCGACCTTGGTCTCGACAGCGCCAACCTGGTGCAGTTCACCGTTTCGCCCGAACTCAACGGCTACCAGCCGGTGGAAACGAAAGCGCTGTTCGCGCAGGCAGAGGAAGCGCTAGCCGCACTGCCCGGCGTGACCGGCGTCAGCACCGGCATGGTGCCCATCCTCGGAGGTAGCAGCTGGGGCAACAGCGTGTCGGTGGAAGGGTTCGAATCGGGGCCGGATATCGATTCGAACGCTCGCCTCAACACGATTGGTCCCGGCTACTTCAGCACGCTCGGCATCCCGCTGATCTCGGGCCGTGAGTTCAACACCGAGGACACGCTCGATGCGCCGCAGGTAGCGATCATCAATGCCGCGTTCGCCGAGAAGTTCGGCCTCGACGCGTCGCGCGCGGTGGGCAAACGCATGTCGGACGGCGGCAGCGGCGTCGACGACCTCGATATCGAGATCATCGGCGTGATTCAAAATGCCAAGTACTCCCAGGTGAAGCAGGCCGTGCCCCCGATGTACTTCACTGCCTACCGGCAGAGCGAAGACATCGGAGGAATCACCTTCTACGCGCGCACGGCGGGCGATCCCGATCAGGTTCTGCGAACGGTCCCGACGGTCATCGAGCGCCTCGACCCGAACCTACCCGTCGAAGAGCTGAAAACGCTGGCGATCCAGGTCCGCGAGAACGTCGTCCTGGACCGAATCATCGGCATGCTGTCGTCGGCGTTCGCCACCCTGGCAACGCTGCTCGCGGCGATCGGCCTGTACGGCGTGCTCGCCTATACCGTGGCCCAGCGCACACGGGAGATCGGAGTGCGCATGGCGCTGGGTGCGAACGCCGGCAACGTCCGAAAACTCGTGCTCAGGCAACTGGGAGGCATGGCAGTCGTCGGGGCCGGCATCGGACTCGTCGCAGCGGTCGCGCTGGGCCGCGCCGCGGAATCGTTGCTGTTCGAGCTCAAGGGAACTGATCCGGTGGTGGTGGTGCTTTCCCTTGTCGCCCTTGGGTTCGTCGCCCTACTTGCCGGTTACATCCCGGCGCGTCGCGCGTCGCGCATCGACCCGATGCAGGCGCTGCGCTACGAGTGAGTGCAGGCGGCCGGTACGCCAACCTTCAGCATCTCCCCGGAGGCCACCGCGAGCTCCACGTAGCTCTCGACGCCACCCCAGTCGGTGGATCGCGAGCTGGCAGCGACCGGCAGGCTTTCGCCGGCCCGCAAGACCTGCAGGCAATCGTGCGCACCCGAAAAGGCCGGGCGCCACTGCAGCGCTTCCGGCCCGCTGTTGGTGAGCGCTGTCCAGCGGCCGTCTACCGTCGCGTCGTGGCGCACGGTCACCATCCCGTCGAGAAGCGGCAGGTCGGCCACCTCGATCCACTCGAGGGCACCCGGAAGCTGCGGCACCGTCTCGACCACGCCCTGTGACGCCAGCGGCCTCACCCCCACGAGGTGGTGCACGATGGTTCCGACGGCCGTGAACGGGTTCTCCGGGTACGTGCGCCGCTCCAGGTTCGGATCGAGTTGGGTCATCAGCGCCTCGAAGGCTCGCTCGACCCGACCGTTCTTGTAGTAGACCTCGGCCATATAGGAGCTGAGCTCCACATTGCCGGCATCGGGTAACCCCTCGACGACCTGTCGCCGCCGCGCACCAGATCGGACGATGCCGAAGTACAAGGGGTAGATCTGCGCCAGCGCCTGACTCGAAGGATCGAAACTGCCATCCTGCACGACGGCGGTGTAGAAGCGACCGGTTGCCGGGTTCCACCAGTCGTCGTTGTAGACACGCTGTAGACGCGCCGCCTCGACGGCGAACCTCGCAGCCTCGACGCTCCTGCCGCTGGCGCGAAGCAGCGCGGCGTAGGACCTGTTCGCCGCGTACTGGGCGGCCACCAGGTCGGCGCCGGTGAGCGCCTTCGGCCCTCCGCCTTCCCAATACGTAGGAATGCCGCGGAAGCCATTCGCTTCCGGACTCTCCATCAGACCGTCGCCGTTGGCGTCCCAGGCTTCAACGTAGCTGGTCAGACTGCGACGGTAGAAGGTCTCGAAGGCGGGCTCTTCAACATAGGCGCGATTTCCCGTCCACTCGAAGGCTCGCCATGCGGCGTCGACAACGTCGAAATTGGCGGGCAGGTTGTACCAGAAGTCCTCGTCGCTGCGGTAATCGACCGGCGCCGGACGGTCGTGACGGTCGATCTCCCAGTAGCTGGTCCACTGGCGGCTAGCCGCGATGTTGGTCGCGAACTTCCGCAACATGTTCTCGGTATGTTCGCTCAGCCCCAGGGCGAGACCACCGTGTACCTGATGGGATACGTCGCGCATGCAGAAGGCTTCGCGGCCGGGCAGTGCTGCCTCGTACCACTTGCCCACCGGGTCTCCTTCGAAGGCATATCCCAGCGCGGTGGCTTTCGCCCACGCGAAACCGTCGTTCAACGCCGTCAGATTCGATGCCAGGCTCACCGTTCCGGCCGGCGCACCCTGTGACAGTCCGGAGGCCGAAGCCTGCGCCGCAAGCACGCAGAGGACCAGCGCACCGCGTCGCCGCCATCGCGCCGGGCGCACCCTCCGCGGGCGGCCCGGCATCGTGACCCGTTGTCCGATCATGACGCCTCCCGCCTAACCGTTGAGAGCCCCTGCAAGGATGTCCATGTCCTGAGGCGTGTTGTAGATCGCCGGTGATATCCGCAGTCGCGGGCGCTGCCGCATGGGTGCGCGGGCGCCATCGCCTCCCGGCGAGGGGCCACTGCCGACCGCGATCTTGGCCTCGCGTAGCCGCTCGGACACCCCGTCAGGGTCACTGACTAGGAACGTCACGATGGGCGAGTCATCGGTCTGGGGCGATAGGCAGGGGAATCGCTGCGCATCGATCTGGTCGAGCAGTCGCCGGTTCAGCGCTACCGAGTGAGCCTGCAGATTCTCGACGCCGATTCTTTCGATCAGGCGCAGGCCTTCGCGCAAGGCAGCGTAACCAAGGTACCCCACATGGCCGGGCTGATAGCGCCTGGCATCCTGCCTCGGGGCCGAGGCGGCCACCTCCTCGACCTCGGGGTCCATGTCGTCCATCCAGGGCTCGTAGTTGGCCCACGTACGACCAGGGAAGAGACGGTCCTCGAGAACCGTTCCCTGCAGTTCTTCGCGCACATACAGGTAGCCCGCGCCATGTGGGCCGAACAGCCACTTGTAGCCATTCCCTGCAGCGAAGTCGATCCCCATCTCGCGCACATCGATCGGGACGATACCCGCCGCCTGGATTACGTCCGCATAGACGTAGGCGCCGTGCGCGTGGGCGATGTCCGCCAGTTCACGGATCGGCTCGATGTGGCCGTTGATGTTCGACACCAGGGTGACCGCCACGAGCGCCGTGTCTTCGTCAATCGCCGCACGCATAGCGTCGAGATCCGTCCGCCAGTCGACCGTCGGCACGATGCGCACATCCACACCGCGTCGCCGCAACCCGATCAGGTGCCGCAACGAACCGCCAAAATGGAGGTCGTTCGTTACCACGTTGCCCCCCGCTCTCAGCGCCGGGAGTCCGTCCAGGACGATCTGCTCGCCAGCCTTGGTGCAGTGAACGAAGGCTATCTCGCTGGTGCGAGCGCCCAGGAGCCGCGCCAGTGCCTCGCGCGCCTCCTCGTGCCGGGCCCGCTCCACACGCCCGCGATCATCGCCCGGGCCGAGTCGCCAGTACTCCTCGTACTGATGCAGCCCGGCCGCAGCGAAATCACCAAGGGGCGTTCCGGCCGCGGCGCCGAGGTATATGTCGCGCTCGAGTCGCGGGAACAGGTCGCGAAACTCGTCGCCACTCTGTCCCATCGCGAACTTCGACAACGGCTCGGGGTGCCAGGCGGCCGCTGCCACGCTACCTGTACCCGAGGCGAGAAACTCGCGACGGTTCATGGTCCTGTCTCCCAGTGCTGCTCGCGAGCGAACAGCATCGTCTGGTCGTCCGAGAGATCGGGCCGGTACGTGTACCCCTCCTCACCGAAGTCCTTGATGCCCGCCGGAGAATCGACGCGATTCCGAATGATGAACCGCACCATCAGCCCCCGCGCCCGTTTGGCCGAGAAGCTGATAGTACGCAGCTGTCCCTCGCGGTTCTCCTTGAACTGCGCGGTCACCAGCGGCGGCACCAGATCGGCCTTCTTGACGCCTTTGAAGTATTCGTTCGAGGCGAGGTTGAGAACGGCTTTGGCCGGCCGCTCGGCGTGTTCGGCATTGAGTGCATCGGTGATCCGGCTGCCCCAGAACTCGTAGAGATTCTTGCCGCGCGGGTTAGCCAGCCGTGTCCCCATCTCCAGTCGATATGCCTGGATCAGGTCGAGCGGTCTCAGGATGCCGTAGAAACCGGACAGGATCCGGAGGCGCCGCTGGCTCCATTTCAGGTCACGCTTGCCGAGGCTGAGCGCGTCGAGCCCGCGGTACGCGTCGCCCTGGAATGCCAGAACGGCCGGCTTGGAGTTGTCTGGCGTGAACGGCATCTCCATTCCGCGAAAACGCTCGTGCGTCAGCTCCGCAAGCGCCTGGCTGATTCCCATCAGTTTGCGCAACTGCGCCACACTGAGCTTGCGGCAGCTGGCGAGCAACACGCTGACGTCCTCCTCGAAACGGGGCGACGTCGTCGGCAGGCCGTTGGCATCGAAGTCGAAGTTCAGAGTCTTGGCCGGCGATAGCAAGGTCAGCACAGTGCGCTCCGGTGCAGGTTCGTGTGGCTACTCGCGCTTCGATTCAGCGTATCAAAGGGCGCCGCGACCTATAATCGGCGCCCACCATCTAGATTCTACGGAGTTGCATGCCATGGCCCGTCGCGCTCTCGTGTTGATCCCGCTGCTCTTCTCGCTGATCGCCGCGGCGCCACAGGATACGGGGGTGGAGCCCGACCGCTACCAGGAGCTGAGGTATCGCTCCATCGGGCCCTTCCGCGCCAGCCGGACAGTCGGCGGGGTTGGCATTCCGTCGCAACCCAACGTCTTCTACATCGGCGTGAACAACGGCGGTGTCTGGAAGACAGACGATTATGGCCGCACCTGGAATCCCATCTTCGACAGCGCGCCCACCGGGTCCGTGGGCGACGTGGCCGTGTCTCCGTCCCACCCCGAGATCATCTATGTCGGCACCGGCGAGGGGCTTCACCGCCCCGACCTGGCCGTCGGTGATGGCATCTTCAAATCCACCGACGGGGGCGACAGCTGGCGCCACATCGGCCTGCCCGACGTGCAGCAGGTAGCCCGTCTCGTGGTGCACCCCACGAATCCCGACATCGTGTTCGTCGCGGGACTCGGGCACCCCTACGGACCCAACGAGGAACGCGGCGTCTTTCGCACCCGCGACGGTGGCAGCACCTGGGAGAAGGTGCTCTACATCGACCACAACACCGGGGCCATGCAGGTCGAGTTCGATCCCAACAACCCCGAGGTCCTTTTCGCGGACATGTGGGAACACCGCGAAGGCCCCTGGGAGAACGCGCGCTTCGCCGGCCCCAACAGCGGCTTGTACAAGTCCACCGATGGCGGCGATACCTGGCGCCAGATCACCACGGGATTGCCCAGCGCGGACGATGGCCTGGGGAGGGTTGGGGTTGCCTTCGCAGCCAGCGACCCGCGCCGCATGTATGCCGCTGTCGACGCAGGCGCCGAGAGCGGCGTCTACCGCAGCGAGGATGCCGGCGAGAGCTGGGCACGCGTATCGGTAGATCGTCGTGTCTTCGGCCGCGGTGGTGATTTCGCCGAACTGAAGGTGCACCCGCGCAATAAGGACGTGATCTTCGCCGGCAACGTGGCTTCCTATCGTTCGGACGACGGCGGGCACAGTTGGACGTCGATCAAGGGAGCACCCGGCGGCGACGACTATCACCGCATCTGGATCAACCCCGACCACCCCGAGATCATGCTCTTCGTTGCCGACCAGGGCGCGGTGGTGACCGTCAACGGCGGCCGAACCTGGAGCTCCTGGTACAACCAGCCAACGGCGCAGCTGTATCACGTAGCCACTGACAACCAGTTCCCGTACTGGGTCTACGGTGGGCAGCAGGAGTCGGGCGCGATCGGAACCGCCAGCCGTGGCAATGGCGGACAGATTTCCTTCCGCGATTGGGTGGGCATCGGCGCCGACGAGTATGCCTATGTAGCCCCGGATCCGCGCGATCCCGACATCGTCTACGGCGGCCGCGTCGTGCGCTTCAACAAGCGCACCGGCCAGACCCAGAATGTTGCCCCCGAAACGCTGCGCTCGGGCGACTACCGTTTCGTCCGCACCATGCCGCTCCTGTTCCACCCCGCCGACCCCTCCATGCTGCTGTTCGCCACCAACATGCTCTGGAAGACCACGAGCGGCGGTGACGAGTGGGAGGTAATCAGCCCCGACCTGTCGAACCCGCGCCCCGACGTGCCCGAGAGCATCGGCGACTTCCGTACCGTGGAGATGGAAACGATGCCGCGCCGCGGCGTCATCTATGCCGTCGGCCCCTCGCCCGTCGAAAGCGACACGATCTGGGCAGGCACGGACGACGGGCTGGTGCACGTGACCCGCGATGGAGGCAACACCTGGGCCGATGTCACGCCGCCGGAACTGCGTGCCTGGGACAAGGTTTCGCAGATCGACGCCGGCCACTTCGACGCGAACACGGCCTACGTGGCAATCAACGCGATCCGCAGCGATGACATGCGGCCCCATGTGTACCGAACCCACGACGGCGGTGCCACCTGGCAACACATCACGAGCGGCATGCAGGAAATGGGACCGGTCAACGTTGTGCGCGAGGACCCGCGGCAGCCCGGGCTGCTGTTCGCGGGCACGGAACGCGAGGTCTACTTCTCGGTGGACGACGGGAATTCCTGGCAGTCGCTGCGGCAGAACATGCCGGCCACCTCGATCCGAGACCTGGTCGTGCACGAGAGCGACCTGGTGATCGGCACTCACGGCCGCTCGATATGGATTCTCGACGGCATCGCCCCACTACGTCAGATGGCGGCGACCGCGGCGATCGCGACCCCCTATCTGTACGCTCCGGACCGCGCCACGCGAGTGCGCTGGAACATGTTCTCCGACACTCCGTTACCGCCCGAGGAGCCGGCTGGCGAGAATCCGCCCGACGGCGCGATTCTCGACTATTACCTCCCGAACAACGCCAGCGCGGTCGCCCTCGAGATTCTCAACGCGGACGGCCGCACCGTTGCTCGATTCTCGAGTGACGATCCGGCCGAGCAGATCGACCCGACAACGATGGCTTACCCGACCTACTGGGTCCGGCCACCGCAGGCCGTATCGGTGGCGAGGGGCCACCATCGCTTCGTCTGGGACATGCGCTACACGGCACCGCCCGGTGCGCGGCGAAGCCACTCGATCGCCGCGGTGCTGGGCAGGACACCCAGCGGTCCGCACGGTCCCTTCGCAGCGCCCGGTACGTATACCGTGCGACTCATCGTCGACGGTGCGGCACGCGATCAGGCCCTGCAGGTGAGGCTCGACCCCCGAGTGAAGATCAGCGACCAGGACCTGGCGCTGCAGACCGAGTATTCGATGCTCGCGTACGACCGCTATCTCGACCTGCAGCGGCTGCGCGACGAGGTCGACGCAATGCTCGAAGCGGAAGGGCTCGCCACAGACCGCCGCGACGAGTTGAGACAGATACGCGGAGCGGGGGCTCCCGGGAACCCGGACATCACCTACGGCAGCATTACCGCCGTTCCTGCCGACCGTGAAACGATCGTCGGCCTGCAGGGCAAGTTGCTGTTCGCCTTGAACGTTCTGCAAAGCGCTGACGCCCGGCCGACCACCCAAGCGATGCACGCGGTACGAGTGCTAGTCGAGTCGGCAGACAGCCTCGAAGCACGGCTGCAGGTACTTCAATAGGAGCACCGCAAAGCTAGAGACCTACTCGAGCGTCACCGTCACGTCGATGTGATTGGTGTGATGCCCGTCGTGGTCCATCCCGAAGAACTCGTAGTGATACTGGCCAGGCCCCATGCCCTGGCCGTTGCACGCGTATTGAAACTGCACATCCTCGAAGCAGTAGATGCCGTCGCCAGCATGTTGATCGCCGTGGGTGCCGTCGTCATACAAGCGGAACTCCCCGGTGCCACCCATCATTCCGTGTGGCCGCCGGTAACGTACCCGCACGTTCTGCCCGCGGGCGGGCCCTCCTGGGCCCATTAGGGTCGCCTCGAAGCGGATCGGAGACCCGTCCCCATGCCCGACTCCCATGGTGGTGCCGTTGATGGTCTCCCCGAACAACATCATGCGCGCCTGGGTAAGACGCATCTGCTCCATGTTGGGAGATGTCGGTGAGGAGGAACAGCCAATCACACCCGCCGCCAACATCAGGATGCCCGCGCACCCCAAGGCGGTCCGCACTCGCCAATCGGTAAACATGCTCGTGTCTCCGAAGAGAGGGGCCCCTGAATCGGACCCTCTAATCGTATTTTGCCGAGATGACGCCTGCAAGCAGGCTTCTGCAGGCCACGTATGATTGCCGCCCACGAATTGCATCCCCGACCCGGAGTCTCCCGACATGGCCTCGAGCAAGCCACAACGAACGAAACTTGTGCTGGCAATCGCGGCCCTGGCCGCGACATCTATGGCGGCGTCGGGCATCGCCGTGGAAGCAGGCGACGAGGCACCGGTGAATTGGCCGCAGTTTCGTGGCCCCCAAGGTATGCCGGTCAGCAACAACCCCGACTTGCCGACGAGCTGGTCGACCACTGAGAACGTGGAGTGGGTCGCCGATGTGCCGGGCGTGGGCTGGTCGTCGCCGATCGTCTGGGATGGCGTCGTGTACGTCACCGCGGCGAGCAGCGAGGGCGAGATGAAACCGCCATCGCTGGGCGTGGATTTCTCCAACGAGTACGTCGCCGAGATGGCCGAGGAGGGGCTCAGTAACGAGGAGATCGAACGCCGCATCACGGCACGCGATACCGAACTCCCCGATGAGGTGTCGCTGAACTTCCGACTGTTCGCCTTCGATCTCGAAACTGGCAGTCCGCGGTGGGATCGGGAAGTGCACCGGGGCGCTCCGCCCGTCGGACGTCACCGCAAGAACAGCTACATGTCGGAGACGCCGGTCACCGATGGCGAGGCACTGTACGTGTACATCGCGCACCTGGGCCTGTACGCCTATGACCTCGCCGGCGAACAGCTCTGGTCCACTCCCCTCGACGCTCACCCGGTCTATCTCGACTTTGGAGGCGGTGCCTCGCCGGCGATACATGGCGATCGCGTGTTCGTGCTCAATGACAGTGAAGAGGGCAGCTTCATCGCCGCCTTCGACAAGCACACCGGCGAACAGCTGTGGATGACCGCGCGTGAGGGGCTCGGCGACGACAGGCTCCACTCGGGCTGGTCATCCCCCTATATCTGGGAGAACGAGATTCGCACGGAGATCGTTACCGTCGGACCGCTGGTGGCGATCAGTTACGACCTCGACGGCCACGAACTCTGGCGCATGAACGGCCAGGGAATGATGGTCTGCCAGACTCCCTTCGCGTGGGACGGGCACCTCTACCTGAGTTCGGGAGCCAAGGGGCGCAGCGACACTCCACTGACCGCCATCCGCCCCGGCGCGAGCGGCGACATCACGCTCGGCGAGATGGAACAAAGTAGTGCCGATGTGCTCTGGTTCGACCGCACCGGCGGCGGCACATACCTGCCGACACCGGTTCTCTACGACGCTGGCGTTTACGTGCTCACCGACAAGGGCATCTTCTCGCGCCACGACGCCAAGACGGGAGAGCGCACGTACCAGACCCGCATCCACGCCACCGCCCGCAACTTCACTTCCTCACCCTGGGCGTACAACGGCCGCGTCTTCGCGATCAACGAGGAGGGCGACACCTTCGTCATGAAGGCCGGCGAGGAGTTCGAGTTCGTGGGCATCAACAGTCTCGACGAGTTCGTGCAGGCGAGTCCCGCGATCTCGGGCGACCGGCTGTTGCTGCGCACGCAGAGCAAGCTCTATTCGATTCGCAACGGTGGCTAGCGCCGGGCGGCGCTGAGCCTGCACCATCACGCTTGCATGCGGTCGGGGCGGAACAAGCCCCAGGTCTCGAGGGCCTCGTTCAGCCTCACGTGGCCCACGATCTCGTAGCCGAAGTGCTGATACAGCGACACGTTCGCGGGGAACTCCGTCGTCAGCGAAACCCCTTCGGACTCGGGGTGCGCCGTGGAGCGCGCGTGCGCGTCCTCGAGTAGAGGCCGAGCCAGACCCTGGCCGAGGTGCGGGCTCGCGACGCCGATCATGCTCACATGGAAGTTGGGACGGTCGACGTCGACCGCATTGGCCGCATCGGCGTACGCGCGATAACGGCAACGGGCGTCGCCGCCGAGGCGCTCCCAGGTCTTCGCCGCCACCGTATCGAGCTCGGCTGCCTGGGTGGCGGCACCCGGGCGGGTTATCGCCTTGCTGCCGGGCCGGACCAGCGTGGCGCACGCCACCGCCTGTCCCTCTCTCTCCAGAGCCACCATCGGGTCATCGCGCAGCACCCTGCCCATGACGAAGAAGGTGATCAGATCGCGCAAGCGCTCGGCGTAGTCCGTCGAAGGGCCCAGCACGTAGCGCATCACCGGGTACTCGGCAAACGCATCGCAGAAGATCGTCACGGCTTCGTCGACCGTGGCGGGGCGTAGCAGCGCGGGCTTCGTCATGGTGCGAAGGCTACCGTACGCTGCACGACCGTGACGTCGAATCCGCGGCTCATGGTGTCGGCTGGCCGCGGCTCGAACCGCGACGGCAAGCCCGGACTCACCGTCCGCACGCGCAGAGTAACGACTTCCCCTGCGGGCACGGTCATCCGTAGCGTCATGCCCTCGGGCGGCGCGCCCATGAGGGTCAGCATTCGCGTCGGCCCCGGTGCGGTGCCGGCGCGAAGATCCATGGGCCAACGCTCGTTCAAGATGAACCGCTCGATGGTCGCGCCTCCCGGCATCGCCTCGACGATCGTCTGGTAAGTCCCGGGCTGCACGTCAACACGCAGCTCCAGCATCCGGCTCTCGTCCACTGTGACATCCGAGACCATGGTCACGAGAGGACCGGGCAACGCCTGCGCCTGAGCGCGGCGCAACAGAAAAGTGCGCGTGCCGAAGCCGAAGTTGGTGAGCTGTTCGCGCACCGGATCGTCACCTAGCGCCTGCATCGTCCAGTCGTCTACGCGGGGGTCCCGACTCGCCCAGTAGGCTTCCCCCGTATCGAGATCGGCAACGTAGGTAACCTGATTGGGCCGTTTCCGGACGACATCATATTCGGGGCTCACCGCGGCCCACGTCAGGCTGGCCACCGTGAGCAGCAGACAACCAGCGGGCACACGCCAGCCCCAGGCGCGCAGCATGGTCGCAACCTGCGGTGTGAGGAGAACAAGAACAAGTCCCAGCAACCCGACGCTCACGGGCACGAAGCGCATGGTCATGGTGACCTCGAGCCACTCCACCCACGGCAACGCCAGCAACAAGGCGGGCGCGGCGGCGATCGCCAGGGCCAGCCCGCTCCACCAACGGCCGGACTCGCCTCGCAGTACCAGCAACAGCGCGACCACCCCGCCCAGTGAGGACCATGAGAACAGATAGCTCACCCCGGGTGCGTAGACGCCGCTGGCGACGCCCGCCAAAGACCACAGCACCAACGGCGCCGTCGCTAGCTCCGCGTTGGTCGCCCAGCGCCGAAACAGCCACGTTGTCGCCGTCATGATCGTGGCGGCACCAGCGCAGAAGGCCAGCAGGTACGGCGTACTGTCGTAGAACAGACGATACGAGTCCCAAACCGCCGACTCGCTCACGAACTCCAGGCCGCTCCAGCCCATACGGGCCGCCAACACCGCGCCGCCAACGGCGATCGCCGCGCTCGCCAGGCCCAGCAGAACTCGCAGAGCACGCAGGCCGCCGCGCGCCAACTCGTACGCGACGAGACCGTTGACCAGTACCGCCACCAACAGCGCCAGCGGCAGAGCCCAGCTCGCGCGGTAGTGGGCGAACGCGAGAGAGCCGACGTTAAAATAGGTCCGCTCTGGCGCCTCGAGATCGCCCAGGTCGACATCGCCAAACGCCGCGGACAGTCCCAGCAGATAGGAGCCGTGGTGCTGCAAACTGGCCGGGCTCTGGGTCTCGATGTTGTCGAGCGGCGTGTGGTAGTGCGACAGGCCCCGCACATACCCGAAGTCCATGCCCGCGACGCCCGACCCTTTGAACACCGTCAGGTCGGTACCGTTCGGCAGCCGCTCGTAGACCTCCTGCATGACCGTATTAGCCATCGGATACGGTGCCGACGCGGCCAGCGCCGGGATCAGTTTCCCGTTGGGGCCGATCGTCTGGAACATGTAACTGGCTCCATACGAGCCGCGAGCTTCGACGTTCAGGACCAGGGCCACGTCGTCGAACCAGGGATGCTCGTCGACGAACGCCGCGGCACCGAGCAGGCCGGGCTCCTCTGCGTCGGTGATGAGAACGATCACATCGTTCTGCATCGCTCCGCGCTCCCCGAGCGCTCGCACCGTTTCCAGGATCGCGGCCACTCCGGCGCCATCGTCGCTTGCGCCAAACGAATCAACGACGGAATCGTAGTGGGCCAGCAGCAGAATCGCCCCGGTCGAGGCGGTCCCCGGAACGCGCGCCATGACGTTGTACACGTCGGCCGCGTAGTTCGTCGCAAAGGGCGAGATCGCCGTCGTGTGCTGCACCTGAGGTTGCAGCCCCATTCCCCGCAAGGCCTCGATCAAATAGGCCCGCACGTCGGCGTGAGCGACAGACCCCACCGGGTGCGGCGCGCGGGCAATCGCGGCCAGGTGCCCACGAGCACGCTCGGCGGAGAACTCGGTGGCCGCGGCGCTCGCGGAAACAGGCGCGGGGGCACGATCCGCCCGCATCCCGATGATCGCGAAAAAGACCATCGCGGCAACCAGCGACACCGCGACACTCCGTTCCATCGACCCAGCAACTATCGGCGCATCCATACCGGCTCCCATGACTCGCTCACGTCAAGACGAACGACCGTCCAAGGCGAGGTTCCGCAGACTTTCTCGGCGGGCTGTCAGACGGTACCGCGCCAGCGTAGTCTTTGGGACCGCGCCGGTATGATCGCCTTGCCCACCTGCTCTCTCTAGCTCAGGTAAGTCCAGATGAAGAGACTACTTCTTGCCCTCGTCCTGGTATCAACGTGCGTTGGCTGCGCTGCCCCACCAGCGGCTAATCCAGAGGCCCAGGCATGGGAGGAGCGCGCAGCGGGAGTCACGATCGTACGCGACGACTGGGGCATTCCCCATGTCTACGGCGCCACCGACGCCGATGCCGTGTTCGGCATGATCTATGCCCAGGCCGAGGACGACTTCAACCGCATCGAGGTGAACTTCCTCAATGCCATGGGACGGCTGGCGGAAGCCGAGGGTGAGGCTGAGATCTATCGCGACCTGCGCATGAAGCTCTTCATCGATCCTGAGCAGATGCGGGCGCTATACCAGGACAGCCCCGAGTGGCTCAGAGCTCTCATGGACGCCTGGGCAGACGGGCTCAACTACTTCCTGCACACCCACCCAGAGGTCCTGCCCCGCGTCATCACACGTTTCGAACCCTGGATGGCACTGACCTTCAGCGAGGGCAGCATCGGCGGCGACATCGAGCGCGTCTCGTTGTCCAATCTCGAGACTTTCTACGGGGCAGGCGAGACGGATCTGGCGCACCTCGCGGACCCGGCCCCTCACGATTCAGACACGGCGCGCGCCGCGCTCCACCCCGACCTCGCCGAGCCGAGCGGATCGAACGGATTCGCCATCGCGCCCGCCAACACCGCCGGCGGCAACGCGCTGCTGCTGATCAACCCGCACACGTCGTTCTACTTCCGCTCCGAACTCCATATGGTCAGCGAGGAAGGCCTCAACGCGTACGGGGCCGTCACCTGGGGGCAATTCTTCGTCTACCAGGGGTTCAACGAAACTGCCGGCTGGATGCATACGTCCACGGGGGCGGACGCTATCGACGAGTACTACTACGACGTTGACGCGCGCGACGACGGCATCTACTACCCCTACGGCGAGGAGGAACGCCGGCTTGAGGAATCTGTGATTGCGGTGCCCTACCGCGACGGCGATCAGATGCTCGAACGCGAGTTCACGATCTACCGCAGCCACCACGGTCCGATCATCCGCGGCGAGGGTGACCGTTGGACTTCCGTCAAGCTCATGGAGGAACCGGTCAAGGCCCTCACGCAGTCCTACACTCGTACCAAGGCAGCCAACTACGACCAGTTCAAGCAGACGATGGAACTGCACACGAACTCGTCCAACAACACGGTGTTCGCCGACGCCGATGGCAACATCGCGTACTTCCACGCCAACTTCGTGCCGCTTCGAGACGACCGTTTCGACTGGTCCGCACCGGTGACAGGCATGGACCCGGCCACCGAGTGGCAGGGCCTCCTGTCGGTCGACGACTCCCCTAACGGGCTCAACCCACCCGGCGGCTGGATCCAGAACACCAACAACTGGCCGTACTCGATGAGCGGTCCGAGCAGCCCGCGACAGGCTGACTATGCTCCCTACGTGGACCGATACGGCGAGAACCCTCGCGGCCTGCACGCCATCCGCGTTCTCGATGGCGTCACCGATTTCACCCTCGAGAGCCTGCGCGACGCCGCCTATGACAGCTACCTGATCGCCTTCGAGACGCTACTGCCGGCATTGCTGAACTCCTACGACGCGACGCCCGATTCCGAGCCCCTCAAAGGCAGCCTCGCCGAGCAGATCGAGATTCTGCGCGACTGGGACTACCGCTTTGCGGTGGATTCGGTGCCAACCGCACTGGCCGTCTTCTGGGGTCGCAACCTGATGGCGAGCGCCGCCCCCCAGGCGCGCGCTTCGGGAGTCTCGGTGTACGACTACATGGCCAATGAGTCGACTCCCCAGCAGCACCTGGCGTCGCTGGCGGCGGCGTCGGAGAAGCTGGTCGAGGATTTTGGTGACTGGCGGACGCCCTGGGGCGAGATCAATCGCTTTCAACGCCTGACCGGAGATATCGTGCAGCCGTTCGATGACGCCTCCCGCAGCATCCCGGTGAGCTTCACCTCGGCGCGCTGGGGGTCGCTCGCGGCGTACGGCCAGCGCACCTTCAACGACACCAAGAAGATCTACGGCACGCGCGGCAACAGCTTCGTCGCAGTGATCGAGTTCGGCGAACGTCTGCGTGCCCTGGCGGTGACGGCCGGCGGCCTCAGTAGCAACCCTGCCTCGCCGCACTTCAATGACCAGGCCGAACGCTACTCAACCGGCGACCTGCGCCCGGTGCACTTCTACCGCGAGGATGTAGACGCCGCCGCAGAACACAGCTACCACCCCGGTCAGTAGCCAAGATGGACGCGGTGATGATCTGTGGAGCCGGACACTCCGGATCCACCCTGCTGGGGCTGCTCCTCGACAGCCACTCGCGGTGTTTCTACATGGGCGAGGGCGGCAAGGTCCGCTACCTCGGCGACGAGCGTAAGGCCCTGCGCAAACGCGCCTGCAAGATCTGCGGCGATCGTTGCGAGGTCTGGTCACGCTTCCAATGGAACGAAGCCAACGCGCTGTATCCGCAGGTGGCCGACCATGTCGGGGCATCGGTGATCGTCGACTCGACTAAGAACGTGGCCTGGCTTCGCGAGCGAATCGACGAAGCGCAGCGCGCCGGTGTAACTCTCCACCTGTTGATGCTGTTGCGCGACGGGCGCGCGGTCATGAACTCGCGCTTTCGCAAGTACCCCGAGCGCGATGCAGAAACCCAGATCCGCGCGTGGATGACACAGATCGAGGCCACACGATCTCTCTTCGACACGTTCACGGGCAACAAGTCGCTCATTCGCTACGAGCAACTCGCGACTCAGCCCGAGAACGTGATGACCCAGCTGTGCCGCTCGCTAGGACTCCGATTCGAACCCGCCATGATTTGCTTCGACCAGTTCGCGCACCACCCGCTGGGTGGCAACAACGGCACCCAGTACCTGGCGACGCGGGCCCGTGACGGGCGGCCGGGCGGCACCACGGTGTCGGTCGGCGAGCGGTCCCGCGGGTACTATCAGCGGCATCCTGCCGGGATTCAGCTGGATCTACGGTGGCAACAAGAGCTGGACGAAGAGCACCGTGCGCTGTTTGATCGCGTGGCGGGCGATTTCAATGAACCCATCGCCTGGGAGGGCTAGTGGCGAAGGTAGACCTCGTATTCCGGCAGGTGGATGAGCGCACGCGCCAAGTGGCGCTCGACCTCGCGATCCGTCGTATACGGCCAGACGACGTTCACGTGATCGACGACGTTCGCCCATTCACCGAGTGCATCCGGCAGATGCTCCGCATTGAGCATCAATGCGACTACGTCGTTTATGTCGATGCCGACTGCCTGATTCTCGAGGACCTGCGGGAGTTCATCGACAACTGCCAGGCCGCCTACGTCGACTCGTACGTGAGCGACAGGTTTCGGGGGCGCGTCCATTGCGGCGTGCACATCACACGCGCCGATCTAGTGCGCCGGATGGCGGAGGTCGAAGTTCCTCCCGACGACCTGAAGTTCGTGCTGCGACCGGAGTCGCGAGTTCGTAACCTGGCGATGAAACCGCTGCGCATGAGCAAGCAGTTCCGCAACTTCGACATCCTTCACGATCACTTCCAGTTCTATCGACACATTTTCATGAAGTACGCGCTGCGCGAGCTTCGCAGTCGTACGCCAAAGCAGCTGAAGCGATTGAGCGCCGCCGCTCGCCAGTGGCCGGAAATAGAAGGTGAGGCTGCCGACTTCGTCGTGGCGCGTCACGCACTGGAGTACGCACGCGAGCATGTTCCCAAGACCGCCGGCGCAAGCGAGACCCACAGCTTCATCGAGTCGCTACCACAGCGTGCCGCGACGGAGATAGAGCATCTCGGACTTCGCGAGAAGGAGCCCTTCACCGAGGCCGCGCTCGATTCCTGGCTCGGCAACAACGCGGATCGCGTGTGCTACGGGGGCAGCAAGGCCAAACCGAAGATCTTCGGTATCGGGATGAGCCGAACGGGGACACGCAGCCTGACCGCAGCCCTCCAGGTCCTGGGCTTTGACACCGTGCACTACCCGATCGACGAGGATACGTTCGGCGAGCTGGCCCATGGGCAATACGACCTGACCATCCTCAAGAACCACGATGGGCTCACGGACATCACGACCGTCCCCTATTACCAGCAGTTCGACCGGGCCTACCCGCACAGCAAGTTCATCCTCACCGTTCGTGACCGCGAGTCCTGGCTGCGATCGTGCCAGACACATTGGTTCAATCGGCCGGCACTGAAAGCCGGCGTGGACTACGAACAACAGGTGCACTTCAACATGCGCCAACTGCTCCGCGCCGCTGTCTACGGCTGCTACAACTTCGTGCCGGAACGGTTCAGTTGGGCCTACGACCAGCACGTGCGCAACGTGCTCGAGTACTTCAAGGACCGCCCGGACGACCTGCTCGTTCTAGATATCTGCGGTGGCGAGGGGTTCGAGAAGCTGGCGCCGTTTCTTGATCGACCCGTTCCGACCGAGCCGGTGCCGCACAAGGGGGCGGTACTCTCCAAGAAAATGGCGGCAGCAAGAGCGTCCGCCACGTAGCGAGGCGAGGCGGTGGCACCGTGCCGCCCCGGGGGCTTGGACATGAGCACGGCAGGGACAGACCGGCGCGGCGTCGACACGCCCACCCTGCGTCAGGTTTTGCGGTTTGGCGCCAAGACGCTGCAACTAGTCTGGGGCACCAACCGTCGCCTCACCGCGGCCGTAGGCATCATTACGCTAGCGGTCGCTCTGCTGCCAGCTCTGGCTACCTACCTGAGCAAGTTGATCGTCGACGGCGTGCTCGATGCGGTCGCGAGCGGCCTCCCTGCAGACCGCACGGCCGTGATCATGTGGGTGGCTGCCGAGGCCGTCGTGCTGACCTCTCTACTAGGGTCACGGCGCGTACTGCGGCTGACCAAGAGCCTCCTGCACGCCGAGCTGGGCTATGGCGTGAGTCGCGCCATCCTCGATAAGTCGCTGGCATTGGAACTCCACCAGCTCGAGGACCCCGCGATTCAACAGAAGATCCTGTTGGCTCGACAGCACGCGACGAGCCGACCGTTCGGGTTGGTGAACCGTCTGTTTGAACAACTCCAGTATTCGCTGACCCTCGTCGCGTTCGGGGCCCTGTTGTGGACTTTTTCGCCGCTCGCCGTACTCCTGGTCATCGTCGGCGGGCTGCCGCTCTTTGTCGGTGAGGTGCGATTCTCCGGTCGCGTGTTCCGCTTCTACACCGGGCGAACACCAGAGATGCGCGAGCGCTCGTACCTCGAGAGCCTCATGACGAGCGACGCGGCCGCTGTCGAACGCCTGCACTACGGAGCTGGCCCAGAGATCCGTCGCCGATACACCGCGCTGTTCGGCAAGCTGTACGACGAGGATCGCCGGCTGCAGACGCGTCGCGCCGGAGCAGCACTCGGCCTCAGCACGCTCTCGTCGGTCGTCTTCTTCGCGACCAAGGCATGGATCGTCTGGGAGGCCATGCTGGCCGCGATCACACTCGGCCAGATGACGATGTTCGTCGGCCTCGTGAAGCAGGGGCAAGGGGCCGTCACCTCGCTGCTCACCTCGGCGGGCGGCATGTACGAAGACCTCCTGTACGTGTCGAATCTGTACGAGTTCCTGGAGATTCCGGAAAGCCGTCGACCGGGTACCTCCACCCAAGGCACGGGCCCTGGCGACGGCATTCGGCTGGAGGGCGTTTCCTTCACCTATCCCGCCGGCAGCCGGCCGGCGCTGGACGACGTGACGCTGCACATCGCTCCCGGTTCGAGCATCGGGATTGTCGGTGCGAACGGCTCGGGCAAGACGACACTGGTCAGACTGGTCGCTGGTCTGTACCGGCCGGATAGCGGCCGAATCCTCCTGGACGGCCTCGACATCGAGCAATGGGACCGTGGTGCCCTGCGCGCGCGGATGGCGGTGATGTTCCAACCGTTCACGCGCTACAAGATGACCGCGGGAGAGAACGTCGCCATGGGTGACGGATTACGAGACTCCGACGAAAGTCGCCTGTGGCGAGCGGCCGAGCATGGCCTTGCTGCCGACCTCATCCGCGAACTCCCCGCCGGCCTTGGCACCCGCCTGTCGCGTCGCTTCCTGGATGGACGTGAGCTCTCCGGCGGGCAATGGCAACGGCTCGCGCTCGCCCGCACGTTCATGCGCGAAGGCAGCGACATCCTCATCCTCGACGAACCCACCTCCGCCATGGATGCGGCGGCCGAGGCCGAACTCATGGCAGCAACTCGAAAGGCGTCGCCCGCACAGACCACGATCCTCATCAGCCATCGCCTCGCCAACCTACGCCAGGCCGATCGGATCCTCGTTCTCGAGCAAGGTCGCGTTGTCGAGCAGGGCTCGCACGACGAACTGGTCGACTCCCGCGGAGCCTATCAACGGCTGTTCGCGCTGCAGGCCGAGCCGTACCAGTAGATCGGCCGCCCAGGAAGCCGTCCCACAGCTCGCCTCTGGCCTAGATAACCGCTGTGCGGAATAGGCTTTGGGCCGGGCACCTGACTCGCTATTCTCGGAGAAAGGAGCGCGAGGGCCGGCTAATTAGGGGTGTTCGGGGGAACTCACATACATGCGTGCACAAGAAGGCAAGCGATCGCTCGAAACGGAAAGCGCGGAGACCGACCGGCCGGGCGCCCGCATTCCCTCTCGCGAGTCGATCGAACGCGAGCTCGACCTAGTCCATCGAGCCATCGACCACCACGCGATCGTGGCTACAACGGACCTACGCGGCAGGATCACCGAGGTCAACGACAAGTTCTGTGAGATCACCGGGTACTCGCGTGACGAGCTTCTCGGACAGAGCCACCGGATCATCAACTCCGGGCATCATCCCAAGTCGTTCTTCGCCGACATGTGGCGGACCATTGCCTCCGGGCAGGTGTGGACCGGCGAGATCTGCAACCGCGCCAAAGATGGTTCGTTGTATTGGGTTCAGTCAACAGTCGTTCCCGTCGCCAACGAATCCGGGCAGCTCGACCGATACATCGCGTTACGCACCGACATCAGCTCTCGAATACAGGCCGAGGACAAGGCGCAACGACGGGCTCGCATGGCCGAGATGCTGCAGAAAGTCTCCGAAATGGCCACCGAAACCGAGTCATTCGACGACGCCCTCAAGATGTGCCTCGATGCAGTCTGCACACTAACGGGTTGGCCCGTTGGCCACGTCTACATACCGGACGAGGCTGGTACGGAACTCGTCACTACGGGTATTTGGCACCTCGACGCAGGCGACCGGTACGAGCGCTTCCGGGTCGTCACGAAGCAAACAGCGTTCGCGCGCGAGGAGGGCCTTCCGGGTCGGATATGGGCAAGTGGCGATCCCGCCTGGATCGTCGACGTGTTCGACGATGGCAACTTCCCTCGCGCCGACGTATGTCGCGAGATCGAGGTGCGCGGCGCGTTCGGCTTCCCCGTGAGCGTCCAGGGTAGGACCGTTGCTGTTCTCGAGTTCTTCACAGCTGAACGCGCAACACGCGACGAGGAGTTACTCCGTTTCCTGGCGGTCCTGAGTGCCCAGCTCACGCGCGTGTTCGAACGCCAGCAGGCGGCCCGACATCTGAAGTCCGCGAGGCGCGATGCCGAAGCCGCCAATCGCGCCAAGAGCGCTTTCCTGGCCAACATGAGCCACGAAATCCGCACGCCAATGAACGGCGTCCTCGGTATGGCGCAGGTCCTCCTCGATACGGACCTGACTGCGGAACAGCGCGAGGGTGTCGAAATCGTCCTCGCCTCCGGCGACGCCCTGCTGAGCATCCTCAACGACATACTGGATTTCTCCAAGCTCGAGGCAGGCAAGCTCGAGATCACCTCCACGCCTTTCGACCTGCCCCAGCTGATCAACCAGGTCGCCAAGCTCATGGCGCAGACGGCCAACGACAAGGGGCTCGAACTCCTCGTCCGCTATGCACCCGAGACTCCCCGCGCCTTTGTCGGCGATGGTGCCCGCATCCGCCAGGTGATGCTCAACCTGGTGGGCAACGCAATCAAGTTCACCGCCAGTGGCCATGTGCTGATCGAGGTCAGCGCCAGCCCCGACGAGTCCTCGCCCCCACGCATCAGCGTAGCCGTGCACGACACCGGTATCGGATTGACCCCCGAACAGAGGGAACGCCTGTTCCAGCCGTTCGTACAGGCTGATGCGTCCACCACTCGTAAGTTCGGTGGAACCGGGCTGGGCCTGGCCATCTCGAAACAACTGGTCGGGCTGATGGGCGGCGAGATCGGCGTCGAGAGCGCGTTTGGCGAGGGAGCCGTGTTCCGCTTCGAAATCCCACTCGAGCCCACGCCGGCGATCACGGCGCAGCCGCTCGACATGGATCTCACCGGTTTGCGTGTACTGGTGGTCGACGACAACGAGATCAATCGCCATGTACTGAAGGAGCTGCTCACCTGCCACGACATTGCCGTCGACAACGTGGACAGCGGCGCCGAGGCCCTCGAGCGGCTGCAAGAGTCCGCGACCGCGGGCCGTCCGTACGATCTCGCCATCATCGACCACCAGATGCCCGAGATGGACGGCATGGCCCTTGGCCGAGCGATCCGGGCCGATGAACAGTTCACCGACACGGTGACGATCATGTTGACGTCGAGCGGGCTTGGATTCGCGGCCGATGAGTGCAAGAAGGCGGGCTTCGCCGAGTGGCTGACAAAGCCAGTCTTCGCCGACCGCCTGTTGGACACGATCGTGCGCTCACTGGCGTCCTCTGGGCGCGTGCGACCAGCTGCCCGGGTCGACGAGCCCGGCCAGGATGAGGTCACTACGGCCGCACCCACGGCAATCTGTCGCGTTCTGCTCGCCGAAGACCAGCCGGTGAACCAGCTCGTGGCCGCCAAGTTGCTGCGCAAGCAAGGGTGCGTTGTCGAGGTTGCCGGCGACGGACAGGAAGCTGTCGAGATGTGGTCGCGCGGCGGCTACGATTTGATCTTCATGGACTGCGAGATGCCCGTGCTCGACGGCTACGAGGCGGCCAAGGAAATCCGTCGCCGGGAAGCTGGAAGGGCGCACATTCCGATCATCGCGCTCACCGCGCACGCGCTCGAGGGAGCCCGGGAAGCATGCCTGGAGGCAGGCATGGACGACCATCTCCCCAAGCCGGTCAAGCGCGCAGCTCTTGGCGCAGCGGTAGACCGCTGGCACGCACGAGACCTGGCCGCGACGGCCTGAGTCGGCCTACCGCGTGTCCCCGTCCGCCGCCCGACTGGCATCCCGCGTTGCTCGAAACTCCGTTCCCTCGTTCCAATTGGGCCAGTCGGACGCTGTGGCTGCAGCCTCTCCGACCAAGTAGTACAGCTGGACATCAGCGACGGCACCGCTGAGGTCCCAGGTCGAATCGAACTCGTCGGTCGGCATGTGGTAACGCTCGGCGAGGTACTGGTCGTTCTTCGCCTGACCCCACTCCGCGCCGTGCTCTACATGGTCGATCCCCGCCGCCGGGTAGATCATCGGCACACCTTCCTTGGCGAGTTCGAAGTGATCCGAGCGGTAGTAGTAACCCTTCTCAGGCTCCGGGTCGGGATCGATGCGTCGACCTTGACCCGCCGCAGCTGCTTCCAGCACCCAGTCCAGCTCGGACAGGCCGTAGCCGGTAACGACGAGCTCGCGGGTCGGTCCGAAATTGCTGAGGCCGTCCATGTTGAGCCCTGCCACGGTCTGCGCGAGCGGGAAGACCGGGTTGGCGGCGTAATGCGCCGAGCCAAGAAGACCCTGCTCTTCTGCCGTCACCGCTAGGAAGACGATCGAACGCCGTGGCCGTTCCGGCAGAGTGGCAAACGCCTCAGCCAGCTCCAGCAGCGCCGCGGTCCCGGACGCGTTGTCGAGCGCGCCGTTGTAGATGCCGTCTTCCCCTGCGGCGACGAGCTCCGGGTCGGTGCCGAAGTGGTCCCAATGAGCCATGTAGATGAAGTACTCATCTGCGGCCTCGGTGCCCGGAAGCAGGCCGATCACGTTCTTGGAGTCCGAGAAACGCAATGTGTTGTCAACGGAGGTCGTCAACGACAGTCCCATGTCGACCGCGCGAAAGTCTGCCGTGGCAGCGAGAGTGTGCAGGGCGGCGAAGTCCATCCCCGCGCGTTCGAACAGCTCGAGTGTCATGGCCTCGCTGATCCACGCTTCGATCGCCAGGTGGTCGGCGTTCCCGTCGGCGCTCTGGAGGTTGAACTGAGGACCTGTCCAGCTGTTGCGGACGGTGTCCCACCCGTAGGCGGCGGGAGCCGTCTGATGGATGATCAGCGCCGCCGCGGCGCCCTGGCGAGCCGCTTCCTCGTACTTGTAGGTCCAGCGTCCGTAGTACGTCATGGCGTTGCCCGTGAACAGCTCGGGATCCTGGGTCGCGTAGCCCGGATCGTTCACCAGGATCAACACGGTCTTGCCGGTGACATCGGCGCCCGCGTAGTCGTCACGACCGTACTCGGGCGCGACGATACCGTAGCCGACGAACACCATGTCACTGTCCTCCACCCCCGCCTGCTCCACGACGCGAGTGGTCCAGGTGACGAAGTCGTCGGCGTATGTGAAGGCCATTGGGTCGCCGACGCCCGAGACCACGAGGCTGGCGCCAGAATCGGCGGTGATATCGACCAGCGGAACATCCTGGAAGTAGCTGTCCCCGTTGCCGGGCTCCAGCCCCAGCCGCTGGAACTCGGCCTCGATATAGTTCGTTGTGAGCACCTCGCCCGGCGACGACGGTCCGCGTCCGCCGAACTCGTCCGACGCCAGCGTCCCGAGATGCTCGGCAATCTCGGCCTCGGTGATCGAGTCCATGCCACCACCCTCGCGGCCGTTTCCTGCAGGCGCGGGAGTGCCGTCGCAAGCGCCCAGCATCAGCAACGAACCAACGGCCAGGGCGAACAGTTTCTTCATTAGATCCTCGATGTTCTCCGACGGTGAGCGAATGCCTGCAACAGGGTATCCTGACGGCACGCGATGACTGGACCAAGGAGCCCTGATGAAGATCCGCACCGCCCTTGTCTGTACCGCCACGCTCCTCCTGCTCGGCACCGCTTCGGCTCAAGCGCCGGCACCGCATTCCGACGATCCCGACGCATTCGTCGCGGCGGCAGAGGCAGAGCTCGACGCGCTCTTGCGAGCGCAGGCGAACGCCGACTGGATCGCCGCGAATTTCATCACCTACGACTCCCAGAAAATAGCGGCGGCCGCGCAGGAGCTGATCACCGCCAAGGCCATCGAGCTAGCTAAGGGCGCGGCCCGCTTCGACGGTATGGATGTATCGCCGGCCACCGCCCGCAAGCTCGAGTTCCTCAAACTCGCGCTCCCGGTGCCGGCCCCCGAGGACACCGCGCTGATCGCCGAGCTGGCTGCGAAATCGAACTCCCTCACCGGCGCCTACGGCAGCCACCAGTACTGCAATGAGGACGGCGAATGCCTGGCCGAGCCGGAAATGGTCAACGTCATGGCCACCAGCAGAGACCCCGGCGAACTACTCGAAATATGGAAGGGCTGGCGCGAAATGGGCCCGCCGATGCGTGAGGACTACGTTCGCGTCATGGAGATTGCCAACGCCGGCGCAAAGGAACTCGGGTTCGACGACCTCGGCGGCATGTGGCGCTCGAACTACGACATGGAACCGGATGCCTTCGCGGCCGAGGCCGAGCGACTGCTGACCCAGATTCAGCCTCTGTACCAGGCCCTCCAGTGTCATGTGCGCGCCAAGCTGAACGAGTTCTACGGCTCGAGCGTCGTGCCCGTGGATGGTCCGATTCCGGCTCACTTGCTCGGCAACATGTGGGCTCAGAGCTGGCTCAATGTCTCCGACCTGGTCGCCCCCGAGAGCTCGGGGCCGGCCTACGATCTAGGCACCAGCTTGCGCGCTGCGGGATCTGATTCTCGCGACATGGTGCGAACCGGAGAGACGTTCTTCACGTCGCTCGGCTTCGATCCGCTGCCCGAAACGTTCTGGGAGCGTTCGCTGTTTACCAAGCCCCGCGATCGTGATGTGGTCTGCCACGCCAGTGCCTGGGACATGGGAGACGGCGAAGACTACCGCATCAAGATGTGTATCGAGCCGACCGCCGAGATGTTCGAGACGATCCACCATGAGCTCGGGCACAACTTCTACCAGCGCGCCTACCGCGACCAGCCGCCGCTGTTCCGCGGCGGCGCCAACCCCGGCTTCCACGAGGCCATCGGCGACGCCATTTCCTTGTCAATCACACCCGACTATCTCGCCCAGATCGGACTGATGGACAGCGTCCCCGAGGAGTCCGACGACGTCGGGCTGCTGCTGGACATGGCACTGGACCGGGTCGCCGCCCTACCCTGGACCTACCTGGTGGACCAGTGGCGCTGGGGCATCTCCAGTGGAGCCACGCCTCCTGAGTCGATGAACGAATCCTGGTGGGAGCTGCGCGAAAAGTACCAGGGGGTAGGCCCCCCAGAGGCACGCGGTGACTCGTTCTTCGACCCGGGCGCCAAATACCATGTGCCCGCGATGGTGTCCTACACGCGATACTTCATCGCCCGCATCCTGCAGTTCCAGTTCTACCGGGCACTGTGCGACGCCGCCGGCTACGAAGGCCCCTTGCACCGCTGTTCATTCTTCGGCAGCGAGGAAGCCGGTGCGCGGCTCAACGCCATGCTCGAAATGGGATCCAGCCGCCCGTGGCCGGATGCGCTGGAGAGCCTGACCGGCACCCGGACGATGGATGCCACGGCGATCAACGACTACTTCGCCCCGCTCCAGGTCTGGCTCGACGAACAGAACGCCGAGCGCCTGTGCGGCTGGTAGCCCGGGGACCCGCTCGTTGAACGTTCGGGGCTGACCTGTGATGGCGTCGCCCAATACCCCGGCCGGCTAGATCTTCGCCTCGGGGCTCGGAGTCTGCATCTCCTCGCGCTTGATATACGAGGACGTTCGTAGTTACCTACGAAGACCATCGTACGTGCGTCTGTAAGAGCCTTCCGCCAATTCCCCAGACAAGCAGCCATGAGTACACCGAGAACTTTTCCGATCTTCACCGCGACGCCGGCTCGCCCGCCAGCCCCTCGCAGCCCCCGTGTCCTGGCCCTCGGCATGCTCCTTGTGCTCGGCATCGCCGGTGGCGCCGCCGGCCAGGAACACCCCGTGCCTCCCCTGCCCCATGACGCGCCGGTCATGCTGGTCGGAGACCCTGGATTCAGGCCCGAGCGGCTGGAACCCTTCACGGCCACGTTCGCGATGGGGCCGATGGGCAAATCGGGTCCGATGGCGTTCGGTGAGCGTGTGGATGCCCGCGCGCATCAGACCCTGTCACTGGAACGAACCACGCGGGACGGCCGGGCAGTGCTCATCCGGCATTTCACCACTCGCCGGCCGGATGGTGCACAGATGGGAACTGGGCAGATCACACTCGACGCCGAGACGCTGCTGCCGCTCGCTTCACAGATCACTCAGGGCGGCACGACCCGATCCTTCGACTACGACTGGACGGCGTTCGTGGTGACTCAGTCTCCTGCTCCGGCCGATGATTCGATCCCGGCTCGGGAGCTCACCGACCTGCGCGTGTTGGAGGCCGGAGTCCATGACATCTGGATGGCCGCCCTGCCACTGCGCGAAGGATTCTCCGCACGCATCCCGGTGATGATGGCCGGCGGCGGCGGCAAGTATTGGGCGGTTCCTCGT
>JAJCXS010000098.1 GCA_029263335.1 Acidobacteriota bacterium
TGGCCGCCGTCTGGCTGGTGCTGGTGGTGGCAACCGCCAACGTTGCCAACCTGATGCTCGCCCGTGCCGTGCGCGATCAGCACGAAGCCTCCATCCGGGTGGCGTTGGGGGCAGGTCGCTGGCGCGTGCTGCGCCAGGCCCTGGCAGACAGTGCGATCATCAGCGCGGCTGGCGCGGCTGGCGGTATCGCACTGGCAGCCGTGGGTATCGCGGTGCTTCCCGCACTGGCACCTGCCGATCTACCGAGGCTCGAGGCCATCACGCTCAGCTGGACAACGATTGGGTATGCCGTCGCGCTAACTGGCGGCACGACTCTGTTTCTGGCGCTGCTTCTGGCTCGCCAGGCCAACCAGACCATGCGCGGCTCGATTCTGCGCTCGCACCGAACCACAACCGGTGGTGACGCACGCACGCGTCAGGCATTGACCGTCGCTCAGATCGCCTTGTCGCTAGCCCTGCTCGTGGGAGCGGCGCTGCTGATTCGCAGCTTCGTGCGGTTGTCCGCGGTCGACCCGGGCTACGACACCCAGGACGTCCTGACCATGAAGATCTCGCTGGTCGACGGCCACTACCCGTACTCGAATCGGCCCAAGATCGCCGACTTCTACCGGCAACTCATGCAGCGCGCCGAAGAGCTCCCCGGCGTGGCGGCCGTGGGAGCGACATCGCATCTCCCTCTGGACGGCTCGTACCTTGTAGACAGCTATGCATACGAGCGAGCAGACGGCTCTATCGAGGATGTCGGCACGACGGCGCAATACCGTATGGTGACGCCCGGATGGTTCGAAGCGATGTCCGCCACGTTGGTTCAAGGTCGCTTCTTCGACTGGACCGACGGCGAGGACAGTCCTCGGGTCGCAGTGATCGACGAGACCTTGGCGGCGCGGGTCTGGCCCGACGGCTCTGCGATCGGTCAGAGAATACGGCTGCGCGGCGAATTCGACGACACGGAGCCCCCCTGGGCAGAGGTCGTCGGCATCGTGCGTCATATGCGCCAGCATCCACGTCTGATCGGCGCCGAGCAGATCTACACCGCTCATCAGCAGTCGGCGACGCGCACGATGGCGATAGCGCTCAAGACAGACCTCGCCGCCGCGCCCCTGCTCAGCGCTGTCCGCAAGGTGGTTCATGATCTCAATGCGCTACAGCCCCTGCAGCGCGTGCGGCCCCTCGATTCCTACTTGTCGCAGGCCGTCGCCTCCACTCGCTTCGCGCTGGACCTGCTGGTCGTCACGGCACTCATGGCGCTCGCGCTCGCCGCGATCGGCACCTACGGAATCGTCTCGTTCATGGTCACCCAGCGCGTGCGCGAGATCGGTGTTCGAATGGCGATGGGAGCGGCGCCAGCGGACATGACCCGTGCCACGTTGCGCTCGGGCGCCGGGCTCATCGCTGCCGGGGTAGGGCTCGGGCTCCCAGCGGCGTGGGCCTTCGCGACGAGCCTGCGAGGAATGCTCTTCGGCGTGAGCACCAGCGATCCGGTTGTCTTCCTGGCGGTCTCGGTGGGCCTCGGCGCCATCGGCCTCTTGGCTTGTTCGATCCCGGCGAGGCGCGCGGCGCGACTTTCCCCTGTGGAGGCGCTACGCGCCGATTAGATCGCGTCGTCGACGCGAGCCTCTCTGCGAGACAACGAGCCTCAGACGAGCGATTCCGGCAACCCGGCTAGCACCGTCATGAACAGGTCTCGCGAACGCTCGAGCGCCCGCGCGCCGTCGGGTTCGAGATAGTAGAAGCGCTTGGCGCGGCCACCACGTTCCGCGGTCGGCGCGCCCTTGCGAGCACCGACATAGCCCTTGGCGTCGAGGCGCCGCAGCGCGGCGTAGACATTGCCTATCGACACGATCCGTTCCGTGCGCTCTTCGATGTCACGCCGGATGCGCATGCCGTAGGCGTCGTCGCCAAGGCGCACGAGAGTCGCCATGACCAGCAGTTCGAACTCGCCGAGATAGTCACCTTTGCCCATACCTAGTCCGCCCTCAACGCCACGACGGGCTCAACCCGTGTCGCGCGGCGTGCCGGGATCCAGGCCGCCAGCGCGGCAACGCTAAAAAGCACCAAGCCGACGGCAGAGTAGACCAACGGATCGATCGCGTTGACCCCGTTCAGGGCGCTCGCCAGTAGTCGTCCGAGGCCGAGGGCACCCAACAGACCGACCAGGACACCAGCTCCGATGAGCGCGCCCGAGTTGCGCATGACCATCGTCCGCACGCTGCGCCGGCTGGCCCCGAGTGCCATGCGAATCCCGAACTCTCGCGTCCGCTCGGCCACCATGAAGGAGAGCACGCCGTAGATACCGGCCCCGGCCATCACCAGCGCGAACAGCGCGAACGTCGCCAGCATGCCGGCGACAGCATTCACGGAAGAATTGCCGTCGGCATAGATTCGCGCCTGCGTGCGCACGTCGGCGACTGGCTGCTCCGGATCGGTCGCCTGTACCGCGCGCCGAACCGTGCCGGCGAGCGCAAGCGGATCATCCAGGACCTCGACCAGCAGCGCACCACCCAGCTCCGTATGTTGCTCGATCGGCACGTAGATTCGCGGCAAGACCGGGTCCGAAGGGTCCGGATTCAATTCGTTGGCGACCACGCCCACGATCTCGGCCCACTCGCCATCGCCCGTGCGAATCTCCTGCCCGACTGGGTCAGCAGCAGCCCAGAATCGCTCGACGGCCTCGGCGTTGACCAGCGTCACGCGCGCGGCATCGCTGCGGTCCGAGCTACCGAACAGGCGACCCGTGAGAGGTCGCAGTTTCATCATGTCGAAGTAGGCGGGGCTCACGGCCATGCGGTAGGCGAACGGCTGCTGCTCCTCGCTGCGCAGCTCCGCCCCGGCGATCTCGAAAGAGGCGGGGCCACGAAAGTCGGCAACGGGCCGGGTGTTGACCCAGGCCACACGCACGACACCCGGCTCGGTCTCCACACGGTCGCCAACCTCCCGACGGAACTGCCGTACCTGTTCGACTTCCGGATAGCCCGCATCAGGCAGGTCGACCCGCATGGTCAGGATCTTCTCTGGCTCGTGACTGAACTCCATGCTGCGAAGCTCCAGCAAGGCTCGCACCATGAGTCCGGCAACCACCATCAGGGCGACGGCTAGCGACACCTGCGTGGCAACGAGGATTCTGCGACCGCGCAAGGACGCCACATCGCCGGAGGTGCGCCCGCCTTCTTTCAGGGTCGCGGCGAGATCGGCTCGGGAAGCGCGGATGGCCGGGATGAGACCGAACACCAGGGGAGCCAGCAAGGCGACGGCAAGAGTGAACATCAGTACCCCGGTGTCAATCGAGAGCATCTGAAAGAACGTGGTCACACCACTGTTCTCGCCGGCGATCCAGGTCAGGCCGTAGAGTGCTCCCCGCGCAACCAGCAGCCCGAGAGCGGCCGAAACCAAGGACACGAGCAGGCTCTCGGTAACGAGCTGCCGCATGATGCGTCCTCGCCCGGCTCCGATGGCGGCTCGTACGGCAAGCTCCTGTGCGCGGCTCGTCGCTCGGGCCAGTGTCATCGTGGCGACATTGGAACAGGCGATGAGCATGACGAAACCGACGGTGATACCGAGCAGCGTGATGACCGTCCAGAAGGTGTCGTCAGCCAGCCCCGACTGAAAGTCCTGTATCTCGATCGCCCAGCCACGATTGGTCTCCGGGTAGCGTTCGGCCAAGCGTTGCCCGAGCAGCGCCGCCTCCGCCTGTGCCTGTTCCAGCGTTGCCCCGGGCGCGATGCGCGCGGAAACGAACAGGTCGCGTTGGTCGCGCGCCGCTGCAGCGTCGAGGATCATCGGGATCCAGAGATCGTTGGCGGCAAGATCGCCAAACTCCATTTGCGGGCTCACGACTCCGACGATGATCGAGGGGTGGCCGTCGATCTTCACCTCACGTCCGATTACGCCTGGATCAGCCCCGAAGCGACGTTCGAACAGGCCGTGACTGAGCATCGCGACCCGCGCAGCACCCGGGGCGTCCTCGCCCGCCGCGAAGCTCCGGCCCAGGTGGGGCGGCAGGCCCCAGACCTGCAACATGTCGGCGCTCGCGAGTCCGATCTGGACCCGGGTCGGCTCTTCGACGCCGCTCAGAATCCCCGACCGACGGCCGATTGCCACAACGCCTTCGAGCGCGTCGATCTGGTCACGAAACTCCAAGAAATCAGGTAGCGAAGAGCTACCGCGGTCGACGCCGCGCTCCGTGCTGTTGGTCCACACGAACACCGCCGTCTCGGTCTCCTGCAAGGGCATCTGCGAGAAGAGGATGGCGCTCACCATGCTGAAGATTGCGCTGTTCACGCCGATGGCCAAGGTCAGCGTCAGGATGGTAAGGCCGGTGAACATCGGAGCGTTCATCAGCGATCGCACCCCGTAACGCACGTCCTGCAGCACGTTTCTCATGAGTCCGTCTCCCTTTCTCTTGCCGGGCACCCGACGGTGCGGACGATCCAACCCGGCGCGCAGCGAACGCAGCGCCTGACTCCAGTACCAACGCGCCGCAGCGCGGCGGCCGCGCGGTAGCCAGTGCTCGTTGTACTCCTCGCTCAGGTCGCCAAGCAGTTCCTCGTGCTCGGCAGCCGGAGAGAAGAGCCGCAACAGAAACGCCGCGGCGCGGGGCGGTTGCTGGCGGGTGGTGGTCGGATCGGGTGATTTACTTTGCATTGCACACAAAACTACGGAGACCGGGCCCGGCAGGTTTCAGGGAAAGCTGGATCAGCCC
>JAJCXS010000099.1 GCA_029263335.1 Acidobacteriota bacterium
GGTCACCGCATCGCCGACACGCAGGGTGTCCTTCTCGATGGCCACCGTGTGCAGGATCAGGCCCGATACCGGACGCTGGGTGTCGCTCACCGTGCCGCTGGCTTCGCCACTCTGAATCGTACCGGTGTCGCCAACCTGCCCGCCCGACTCCGCGTAGAAGGGTGTCTTGTCGAACACCGCGCCGCCCTGATCGCCGGCCACCAGGTCATCGACTTCCTCGCCATCACGCAACAGAGCAACAACGCGTGCGTCGTCGATCTGACGCTCCGTGTAGGCCAGAAACTCCGTCGAGCCGTGTGCCGCGCTAAGGGCTCGCAGCGTAGCGCGAGAGCCATCGTCACCCCCGCCTTTCCAGGCGGATCGACCTCGCGAGCGCTGGGCTTCGAGCGCCTCCGAGAACCCGGCCTCGTCGACCGTCAGGTTTTCGGCGGCAGCAAAGTCTCGTGTCATCTCGATCGGCAGGCCATGCGTATCGTAGAGACGAAACGCGCGATCGCCCGGAATCGTCTCGGTGCCTGCCGCCTTCAGCTCTGCCACCAGTTCGTTGAACCGCGCCGAGCCGACCGACAGGGTCTGGATGAACCTCTCCTCTTCACCGCTGACGACCTTGGCGATGAGGCCTGCGTGTTCGGAGAGCTCGGGATACACGGTACCCATCCGGCCTACGACGGTGGCCGCCACCTCGTGCAGAAACGGGCGCTCATACCCCAGCTTCATGCCGAAACGCATGGCCCGGCGCAGCAGCCGGCGCAGCACGTAGCCCCGCCCCTCGTTGGCGGGCATGACGCCATCGCTCAACAGGAACGCCAGGGCACGGCTGTGATCCGCGATGGCTCGCAGGGCCACGTCGTTCTCGTCGTTGTGCCCATACTCGAGGCCGCGGGCTCCGGCCACGGCCGAGATCAGCGGCTGGAACAGATCGGTGTCGTAGTTGGAGCGACTGCCGCAGAGCACAGCCGTGAGGCGCTCCAGTCCCGCTCCGGTATCGATGTTGGGATTGGGCAACGGTTCCATACTGCCATCGGACGACGCGTTGAACTGCATGAACACGAGATTCCACAGCTCGACGAAACGGTTGGAGTCGAAGTCCGGCGTGTCGGTCGGTCCAAGCTCGTCGAGCTCGTAGTCGTAGTGCAGCTCGGAGCAGGGGCCACAGGGGCCGGTGTCCCCCATCGACCAGTAGTTGTCCTTCTTGCCAAGGCGCACCACCCGCTCGGGCGCGATGTCGGTCTCCCTGACCCACAGCTCGGCGGCCTCGTCGTCCTCGGTGTAGACCGTTGCCCACAGGCGGTCCTTGTCGAGCTTGAAGTTCTCGGTGAACAGCTCCCAGGCGAGCCGGATCGCTTCTTCCTTGAAGTAGTCGCCGAACGAGAAGTTGCCCAGCATTTCGAAGAAGGTGTGGTGATACAGCGACGGCCCGACGTTCTCGAGGTCGTTGTGCTTGCCGGACACGCGCATGCACTTCTGTGAGGTCACCGCGCGCGGGTAGGCACTCGGAGTCTCACCCAGAAACACCGACTTGAACTGGTTCATACCGGCGTTGGCGAACAGCAGTGTCGGATCGTCGGCGGGAATCAGGCTGCCGGAGGCCACATGGGTGTGACCGCGCTCGACGAAGAAGTCGATGAACTGTTGACGGACATCATCGCTGGAGAAACTCAATTCAGCCTCGGGTGCTCAGCTCGTCGAGCCAGGGTGAAAGGGCCGCCTGTATGTCGCTGGCGGCAAAGCCGCGCCGTTGCAGGTGGCCGGAGCATTGACGGATCGACCGCCACTCTGCCGGAGGCCCGTTGCCAGCAACCCAGCGCTGCAGTGCATCGGCCAGAACCGCGCGCTCACCACCGTGACCGACGTAGGCCTCATCAGCGACCTGTTCGGCCATTGTCGGCGTCAGCCCGTAACGCCGCAAGTCGTGCAGCAGGGCGGATCGTCCCAGAGGCCGGCGGCGGAACAGTTCGGCCGCACGAGCCATTCCCCAGGCGTGATCATCGACGTAGCCGTACTCGACGCACCTGGTAACGGCGTGATCAGTCGACGCTTCATCGTGGTTTCGGCGCAGCAGACGCTCCCGCAGGGCCGCCTCGGTAAAGTCGCGGCGACCCAGCAGATCGAGAGCATCGGCGAGCGCCGCGCGCGGCGCCCCGTCGGTCACATTGTGCCGTCGGGACCGAACCCGGCGGTACCTGTCGCTGTCTTCCTTGCCTGCATGGAAGACACGATACCGCGAAGCTGAAGTTTGAGGTCGTTCGGGCTGGTGGCGGCCGCGATGGCGACCTCCTCGGTGATGAAGTTCTCGCTCACCAGCGCCAGCAGCGACTGGTCGAAGGTCTGCATGCCGTATTGCGAGGCGCCATCGGCCATGGCGTCGTGCAGCCTCTGCGTCCGCTTCGGATCGCGAATGCACTCGGAAATGAACTTCGTATTGACCAGCACCTCGACTGCCGGCACCAGACCCGCCCCGCCTGCGGCGGGTAGTAGCCGTTGCGAGATGACGCCGCGCAAGACATCGGCGAGCTGCGTACGCACCTGCACCTGCTGATGCGGTGGGTAGGTGGCCAGAATTCTGTTGAGTGTCTCGGTGGCATCGACCGTGTGTAGCGTCGAGAAGACCAGATGACCGGTCTCTGCAGCGAGGAGCGCCGCGTCAATCGTCTCTTGGTCGCGCATCTCACCAATCAGGATCACATCGGGGTCCTGGCGCAGGGCCGCCCGCAGCGCCGTTGCGAAATCTCCGGTATCGACGCCAATCTGGCGCTGCGTGATCAGACAGTTCTTCTCGCGATGTACGTACTCAATCGGATCCTCGATCGTGACGATGTGCTTCCGCAAGGTCCGATTGATGTGATCGATCATGGCCGCAAGCGTTGTCGACTTACCGCTCCCGGTAACGCCGGTCACCAAGACCAGCCCACGTTCCTCGCCAGCGATCTGAGACAGCACCGGAGGCAGGTTGAGATCGGCCACGCTGCTCGGCTCTGGCGGCATGACGCGCATGACCATGCCGATTTGTCCGCTCTCGGTGAAGACGTTGGCACGGAAGCGGCCGAGCCCCGGAAGGGCGTAGCCGATGTCCAGCTCCAGGCCACTGCGCAACTCGACCTGGTGGTCGCGCAGGATCCAATCAACGGCCTGGCGGGTTTCCGCCGCAGTCAGACACGAGTCGCCGAGCGGCTGAATATCGCCATCGACGCGAACCATGATGTGACTACCAACGCGCAGATGCACATCGGTAGCATTGAGCCTGACGGCCTCGGCGAGAATCCGGTCGAGTTCCATGCGCCAACCTTAACGAGGTTGACGCATAGCTCAAAGCCTTATTTGACGGCCAAAGTCACCAGAAGCTACTCGTGACCAGCCAGATCAACTAAACGCTCGAGGCCTCTCCCGCGAAGCTCGCTTCCTCGGCATCGGCTTCCTGGGCGTAGACCGGAGTCAGCCAGCCGTACGGGTCCTCGGAGCGGCCCTTGACGATGTCGAAAAAGTGGCGCTGCAACTGCTCCGTCACCGGACCTCGTTGCCCCTCCCCGACCTTGATCCGGTCGATCGAGCGGACCGGCGTGATCTCCACGGCCGTGCCGGTGAAGAACACTTCGTCGGCGATATACAGCGTCTCGCGCGGCAACGGCGTCTGACGCACCTCGAAACCGAGATCGCGCGCCAGGGTAATGACGCTGTCGCGGGTGATGCCGGGCAAGATCGAAGAGTGCACCGGCGGCGTGAAGATCACGTCGTCGCGCACCACAAAGATGTTCTCGCCGGATCCCTCGGAGACGAAACCGTCAGTGGTCAACGCGATCGCTTCGGAGTAGCCCTCCTCGAGAGCCTCCATCTTGATCAACGCCGAGCTCATGTAGTTCGAACCGGCCTTGGCCATGAACGGCATGGTGTTGGGCGCGGCGCGGTTCCAGGTGGAGACCTTCACGTCGACGCCTTCCTCGAGCGCGGTCTCGCCCAGATAGGCACCCCACTTCCAGACCATCACCCACAGCTCTACCGGGCAAGGCATCGGATTCACGCCCAGCGAGTGGTACCCGCGGAACGCGATGGGCCGAATGTAGCAGTGCTCCATCTCGTTGGCACGAATCGTCTCGAGGCAGGCCGCGGCGATCCCGGCGGCATCTTGACCCGTGTCCATCCGGTAGATCTTCGCTGAATCGACAAGGCGGCGACTGTGCTCGTCGAGACGAAAAACGGCCGATCCCTTCTCGGTCTTGTAGCAGCGGATTCCTTCGAACACCGACGAGCCGTAGTGAAGTACGTGAGTCCCTACGTGCACGGTAGCTTCGGCCCACGGCACCAGCTTTCCGTTGTGCCAAAGCACCTTTGTCGGTTCCAAAGCAGCCATACGTCCTCCCACAGAATCGGCGGCGGAAAGGCGGATTGTACCACGCAGCTTGGCCGGCTCTTGAGCCTCCGGGCTCCTGCCTATGGCGGTGGATACGAGATCTTGCCGAGAATCGCGGGCCGTGAGGCGCCCGTTGCGGACGGAACATTGCCTGGCCGTCCGGCCAGTGTTTCCGCTGCCAGCAGAGCAAACGCAACGGCCTCCTTGGCATCCACCGAGATGGTCGAAACCTCCTCCAGGGGCCGCACCTGCAGGGCGCCGAGAAGACTGTCGAGACGGCCACACAGCGTCTGGTTGTGGACGCCGCCCCCGGCGACGAGCACCTCCGCGCCCGCAGCTCCACCGAGTTCGCCTACGACTGCATTCGCGATGGCAAGCGCCGTGACCTCGGTAACCGTGGCGAGCAGATCCGCCGTGGACAGGCCCTCATGGCTGCCCAGCAACAGTGCGAACTGCTCCGCGTCGGCTGACTTCGGCGCGGAGAGGTCGTAGTACGGATCGGCCATGAGTGCCGCGAGCAGATCGTCGTCCAACTCTCCTGCGGCCGCGGTGTCGCCGTTGCGATCGATGTCGCCCTGCAGACCACGCCGCCTGGCCACCGTGTCGATTAGCACGTTACCGGGACCGGTATCGAAGGCGACCACCTCGCCGAGTCCACACGCCGCCGGCAGCCACGTCATGTTCGCCACCCCGCCGATGTTCAGCAGGATGCGATCGTGATCCGGGTTGCGGAACAGATGCCAGTCGAGGAATGGGACCAGCGGGGCCCCCTGCCCACCTAGCGCCATGTCGGCAGCCCTAAAATCGGCCACCGTCGTGATCCCCGTGCGCGCGGCGATCACGGCCGCTTCGCCGATCTGCAACGTCGCCCGAATGTCGCGGCCGAGCTCGTGGCTGGGCTCGGGCAGGTGCACGAGCGTCTGTCCATGGGAACCGACGCA
>JAJCXS010000100.1 GCA_029263335.1 Acidobacteriota bacterium
TAAGCTACATAGAGTCACTATGTAACATATAGCCGCCGAAGCGAGGACACAGCATGGCTGATGATCTCAGGCGGGAAGCGATGTCGATGGTAGCTAGGCGGCGCTGTGTTCATCGTCGAACTGTGCCTGCCCGGCCGTTAACTTGACAGCACCCTTTCAGATACTCAGCGTTTGTGAACGCCGGACGATCCAGAACTCGAACAGGGCGCGAGACACGAAGATGGCCGTGAACATCGACGCCATGATGCCGATCGACAGCGTGACCGCGAATCCCTTCACGGGCCCGGTCCCGAACTGGAACAGGAAGATCGCTGCGATCAATGTGGTGACGTTCGCGTCGATGATCGCGGAGAAGGCCTTGTTGAATCCTGCGTCGACGGCCGAGCGCACGGTCTTGCCGATATCGAGCTCCTCGCGGATACGCTCGAAGATCAGCACATTGGCGTCGACGGCCATGCCGATCAACAGGATCATGCCGGCGATACCAGGCAGGGTCAGCGTCGCGCCCAAGGCGTTCATGACGCCGAGGATGATCACGATGTTCAGGCCCAGCGCGACCAGAGCATTGAATCCGGACCCTTTGTAGTAGACGAGCATGAACCCCGCCACGATGACAAGACCGATGACCGCGGCCATCACGCCCTGGTCAATGGACTCCTGCCCTAGCGATGGGCCTACGTAGCGCTGGAACAGATACTCGACCGAAGCCGGCAGCGCGCCCGAGCGCAGAACGAGCGCTAGGTCCTGAGCTTCCTGCGTCGTGAACTGGCCGGCGATCTGCGCCTGTGGCGTGGAGATCCGCTCTTCGATGACCGGTGCCGTACGTACCTTGTCATCGAGCACGATCGCCATTTGGCGACCGACGTTGGCTCCGGTCGCCGCGCTGAACTTGCGCGACCCTTCGGTGTTCAGTGTGAAGCTGACCGACGGAAGTCCCAGTTCGTCCTGACCCAGACCGGCAGTCTTGAGATCGCGCCCGGTGATCAGCGGCGCGCTCCTGACGAGGTAGAAACCCACCGCCCTGCCGTCCCGCGGGTCCGCCTCGAGAATCTCCGACCCCACCGGTACTTCGCCCTGAGCGTCCAGAAGAGCCTGACGCGTGGGCAACGGACCAGCTTCCACGAGCTTCAGCTCGAGCAGCGCCGTGTTACTCAGCAACGACTTGACGCGCTCCGGGTTCTGCACACCCGGTAGCTGAATGAGAATGCGATCGCCCGCCAAGCCCAGACGCTGGATCGTCGGCTCCGCGACGCCATACTCATCGACGCGGTTGCGAATGATCTGCAGGGCCTGACGGATCGCGCCGTCGCGCTCCTCGTCCTCGGCCGCGGCGAGCATCGAGATGGTGACCGCAGCACCCGAACGCCGGACGGAATAGGTGTTGGAGTAGTACTCGCTGGCGAGTTCGACCAGGCGCGCGGCGTCGCTGTCGGTTGCCGCGATCAGGGTCGCGCTGTCGGTCTGGTACTCCGTTGCCGCAAGTGTGATCCCCTCGTCGGCGAGCAACCGCGACAACCCTGCTCGCGCCCGCCATCATGTTGCTGGCCTACCTGCTGGGCGTGCTCGTCGGCGAGTACGCCCGGGATTGGCTGGACCCGTCGGGGGCGATCTCGGACCGCGCTTTCCTGTTGGTACCAGCTATTCCGATGATGGCCGTCTGGCTCATCCTGCGGCTTGGCGGACGGGAGCATCACCTTCATGTGGGCGATTGGAGCAACGGCGCTAGGTGGTTCGGACAACATGGGCGGAGGGTCACCTGGGCGCACCTGATGATCGGGGCGTTGGCATTGGTGGGGTTGCCACTGGTCACGTTCTCGGCGCTGTCGGTGCGCACCGCGTTCGGTTCGGCGCCGAACCTGGGCTCGGTGCTGGCGACCGTCGCGGCCCTCTCCCTCCTGAACGCGTTCATCGAGGAGCTGCTGTTTCGTGGCCTGATTCAACCGGGGCTTGTGTCTTATCTGGGTACCAAGCGGGGGTGTGGCTACAGGCTCTCTTGTTTGGATCTATCCACTTCGGCGCGAGTCCGTCCGTCATCGCGGCCTTTCCAACGGCCCTGGTCCTGGTCGCCCTCGGCGTGCTCTGGGGAAGGAGCGTCGTGGGAACGGGGGGCCTTGGGTGGGCAATCGCGTTCCACGCAGTCCTGGACGTATCCACTCTCCTACCGATCATGCTGTCCAGCTAGGCCATGGGCAAGTACGACGCCTACGCGCCCGGCGTATCAGCGCGGTTCATCAGACCGCCTTGGCGACCTCTCGCAGTGGTGCCCGCCCCCGGCGTCAACGTAGGACGCGCGCCGGGTTGACTCGAGTGGTCCGTCGCGCCGGGATCCAGGCAGCCAGCAAGGCAATCAACACCACGGCGACGCCGACCACTGCGAAGACGGCGGGATCGGTCGCAGCGACGCCATACAGCAGCGAACTCAGCAGGCGAGTCGCGGCATAAGCGCCGCCCAACCCGATCGCGGCCCCGGTCAGTGCGAAGATCAGGCCCTGGCGGAGGATCATCGCCTGCACCTGTGCGGCGCGAGCGCCGAGCGCCATGCGGATGCCTATCTCGCGCTGCCGCTGTCCGACAGCGTAGGCGAGCACACTATAGGTACCAAGGGCGGCCAGTAGGGCGGCCAGACCCGCGAACCCGACGAGCAACCTCATGGCGAAGCTGGTGTTCGCGATCCCCTCCCCGATTGCCTGGTCGAGCCAGCGCACGTTGTACGCCACCAGCTCCGGATCGATGTCGGCGAGCTCGGCGCGAATCATCGCCATCAGATCGGGAACAGAGCCGTCGGCGCGCACCAACTGGAACATGCTCCAGCGGCGGTCGTCGGAGAACTGCGTGTGCGAGAAATAGACCTTCGGCATCGCTGGCGAGCGCTGGTTCAGCAGAGTGTCGCCCACGATACCGATGATCTCGAGCTCGCGGCCACCAACTCTAATGACCTCGCCGATCGGATTGGCGGCCTCGCCCCAGCCTTCTCGCACGGCCGCCTGATTGACGTAACCCGCGAACGGAGCGCTCAGGACATGTTCCGCACCCCAGCGCCTGCCCGCGATCAATGGGATTCCGACCGCGTGGAGATAGTCACCCGAGATCGTACGGATGTTTGCCATGTGGTAGTTCCATCCCGATTCGGCTCCAGGATCCGAAACGCCGAAGCCCCACATGTTGAGACTGCCTGTCACCGGCAGCCACTGCACGGCGGCCGCGGCTTCCACCCCAGCCATGGCCGCGACACGTGCGTGCAGCTCCTGGTAGAAGGCTTCGCGGGACTCGCCGGTCGCGTAGCGCGTCTCGGGGAGACTTAGTTCGTAGGTGACGACGTTTCCGGGCGAGATACCGAGATCCCGGGTCTGCAGCATCCAGAAACTGCGGATCATCAAGCCCGCGGCGATGAGTAGCACGAACGCGAGAGCCACCTCGGCCACGACCAGCGCGCCGCGCATCCGCTGCGTTCCGCGGGCCCCCGTGTTGCCACGATCGCCCTCGCGCAACGTCGTCTCGAGACGCGTTCCCGCGGCTCGAAGGGCCGGAATCACACCGAACACGACCGCCGTGAGCAGCGAGATGGCCAGCGAAAACCCGAGAACACGCAGGTCGAAGGTCACCTCGTTGATGATCGTCAGAGACTCCGGCGCGCCGCGCAGCAGCGCGCCCGTCGAGGCCACGGCCAGGATCGCGCCGGCGACGCCACCCATCAGCGCCAGCAGTAGACTCTCGATCAGGAGCTGAGACACCAGCCTGAAACGACCCGCTCCGAGCACCACACGCACCGCGAACTCCTTCCGCCGGCGGATGCCACGGCCGATCAGCAAGTTCGCGACGTTGACGCAGCCGATCATCAGCACGGCGCCCGTCGCCGCCAGCAGCACCCACAGCATGATGCCTGCATCTCCGACGGAGTCCTGATGCAACGGCACCAGGACCGCCCACCGGCCGCCATTGGAGTCGGGATACGACGCCGCCAATTCCTGCGCATAGACGTCGAGGCGCTTCTGGGCCGTCCCTAGGCTCACCCCGGGCGCAAGGCGACCCACCACGGTCATGTAGTGGTTGTCACGCTCGTTGAACCCTCCCAGGGTCATGTTCTGCGGCACCCAGATATCGACCCGCCCGCCGACGAGATCCGCGAACCCCGGCGGCATCACGCCGATCACCTCCCAACCCTCACCATCGAGTTGGATCGTACGGCCAAGAATCTCGGGGTCCGAGTCGAATGTGTTCCGCCATAGCTCAGCCGACAGGAGCGCCACTCGCGACTCGGCGTTCTCCTCATCGCGTTCGAAGGTTCTCCCCGCGATCGGCCGCGTGCCGAAGACGTCGAAGTAGTCGGCGGTAACCGGGAGCGACACGAGCCGCTGCGCCTGGCCTCCGCCACTCAGGTCGTACCCGGTGGGGCTGAAGTTCCCGTACCCAACCAGCGAGGAAAAAATCTGATCGCGTCCGCGATAGTCAAGATAGTCGACGGGCGAGACCACGTCGTAGCTCGATGGCGCGCCCTGAGAGCGACTGGATTCCGCGTAGTACTGGTACAGCCGCACCAGACGATCGGGCTCCGGGTAGTCGAGCGGGCTCAGGAGCAGCCCGTTGACCACCGAGAAGATCGCCGTGTTGGCGCCAATCGCTAGCGCCAACGTCCCGACCACCACGAGCGTGAACGTCGGCTCGGCGAGCAGACCGCGCAGGGCATAGCGGATGTCCGAAAGAGTGGTCGTGATCACGTTGTGCTCACCAGGAGTTTCGTTCCGGGGGCCGCCGGAGATTCCAGCCGCCGGTAGTTTCCAGGCGAAGTTGAGCGCCTGGCGCCAGTACCAGAGGCGAGCGCGCCAGGCGCCGCGGGCGCGTCGCGCCGTGTGGAAGCTCTCCTCCAGATCGCCCAGAACGTCGCGGCGGAACTCCAGCGGCACAATGCGCTCGATCAAGGCGGCCGCCACGGTTGGCACTCGCGGGCGCTCGCGTCGAGGGCGCATCGTGCTCACCGAGGTAGTCCCTCCTCTACCCCTTCCCACATCAACAGCAGCGCATCACGCGATTTGCGCAACCGCTCCATCGCATCGGGTTCCAGCCTGAAGAAGCGCTTGGCCCGGCCGCCGCGTTCGGAGGTTGACTCGCCGAGCCGTGACGCCACGAGGTGTTTGGCCTCCATACGGCGCAGCGCGACGTACACCGCCGCATGGCTCGCCTCGCGGCCGGTGCGCGCGGCGATCTCCTCAAGGATCGGTACTACGTAGGCGTTGTCCCCGACACGGGCCACCGCCAGCAAAACGAGCTGTTCGAACTCGCCCAACGAATCGCGTCCCATTACGTTTCTCCGACCGAGTTGGAATTAAGTTCCTTGCAATGCTAAACATAGCGATACACGTGGCGCAAGGAATGCTGGAGTCGTGCGGGTTCGGTGGCCAGTCGGCCGCTCGGTCTTCATCCGCAATAGGGCGTGCGGGAACACTGCCATAGACTTTCACTTGCAATGCTGAACATATATATTCCTTGCATTGCAAGGACCGTATCCGATCTGCTGATATCCCCGCGAGTGCCCATCGTGTACTTCCCGCCAATGACCTATTTCGCAACCGGACTCTTTGCTTTTGCCCTCAACGCTCATCTCCTCACGCTCGCCATGCCGCAAGCTCAGGATCCGCCGCCGCAGATCGAGATGGCGAGCCGGCCCGAGCGTGTGTTCAAGACCGACGACGCAGGTCCGGAGGGGACCGAGAGCTGGGCCTTCGATCTGGTTCTGACCGGCAATGGTGACCACGCTCCGGAGGTGACCGAGATTGTCGAGGAACTGCTCTCGAACGGCAGGGTTCTCGCCAAGCGGACCGTCAGCGCCGCTGGTATCGAAGGGACCGCTACGCGGGCACCGACACCGGCACCTGGCCACACCCGTTGGGCCGGCAGGTTCCGCTACTCGACTCCTCTCTCCTGGCACATCGACCAAGTCCGCCTTGCGGTGCGGCTCGAATCCGGGCGTGTCCAGGCAACGTTCGACGTTTCCTCCTACGAACAGACTGCCGATCTCGTGTTCCCTTTCGTAGGCCCAGGAGTCGTCACGAGCGGCGGGGTCAGCAATGGCGGCCACCGTCACCCCAGCGGCCAGTTCGCCGTGGACGCAATCGGCCTGACTGAGATGTACGCGCCGCAAACCGGTGTCGAGGATCTCAACGAGTTCTACGCCGGCTGGGGCCGAGCGATCGTGGCCCCGGGCGACGGCACGGTCGTATGGGCTCAGCGAGGGGTGCCGGACCAGGCGCGTCCGAACGCCAACGAACGAGCGTCGTTCACGCTCACCGACGGCACCGTCGCGTTCACCGGGAACTCCATCGTGATCGACCACGGCGGCGGTGAGTACAGCGTTCTGATGCACATGATGAGCGGCTCTCTGCTCGTCGGCGTCGGAGACCGGGTGCATCAAGGCCAACCGGTGGGACGCCTCGGCAGCTCGGGCGATTCCTTCGGACCCCACATCCACTACCAACTCCAAGACGCCCCTGTTCCGCTGCAAGGCAGCGCGCTCCCCGTTCGCTTCCGCAACATGCCGGCGTTGCTCGTCCGAGGCGTGTGGTTCGATGCCCAGTCAGCCGAGGACGTGGGCCCCAACTCCGCCGGCAGGAAGGAGTCCGCCCAAGTCGAAACGCTGGCGAGGCCTGCGATCGACTCCGGCAGCCACCGCACGCGCCGCGACGCTCCCCGAGTCTCGAGTTTCGGTCAGTCAAGCTGACAGTGCCTCACATGCACCGATCCAGAGAACGGTGCCCGCTCACCGCGCACGTGTTCCACATCCTGCTGGCGCTCGCGGACCGCGACCGACACGGCTACGCGATCATCAAGGAAGTCGCGACGCTCACCGGCAACCGCCTACGGATGAATCCGGGCACCGTGTACACCGCCTTGCGCCGACTGCAAGAGAGCGGCCTGATCGAGGAGAGCCCCGAGCGACCGGACGCGGCGCTCGATGACAAGCGGCGACGCTACTACCGGCTGACACAAGAGGGGCGGGAAGTGGCCGCCACTGAGGCGCGGAGGATGGTCGACCTAGCTGGCGTGGCGGTAGCCAAGAAGCTCATCCAATAGGCTGACCTGTACCCCCCGCCCGGCAGCCGAAAGGTCTTGAGCTGCGCCCCCCATGGGGACTCTATAGACTTGCATAGAACTTCTATGCATTACTGAGGGCAGGCGGCACTGGCGGCTCGCTCCGACCGCAGGATGCAACCGTCATGGCTGCTGACGCTCGCGCAATGAGCGCTCGCGATCGCCGAAAGACCAACTAGCAAAGGGAGTGCGCTGATGGTGGGGCCTCGCGTACAGAGGAGCCGGGAGCCGCTCGGCATCGTCTTCGTGGTCCCCTACGTGCCGAGCGTCATTGCCAACCGGCCACTACAACTGCTGCGCGGGTTGGTGTCCAACGGACACCGCGTCACCCTCGCCACCGTGTGGACCCGTCAGGACGAGCTGGCGCCCCTGCGTTCGCTGCGCGAGAGCGGCATCAGAGTGGTAGCCCACCGTCTGTCACACGGGCGACGCCTGGGCAATTGTCTGCGAGCGGCGGTTTTCGGCGAGCCGCTACAGGCTCGGTACGCGCTTCATCCGGCATTGCTCTCGGACCTCGACAAGCTATCGTCCGAGGCTGGGTGTGACGTAATCCATGTAACCCACCTGCGCGGAGCGGCGTACGGCTTGGCCATTCGCCAGCAGCTCCGCGCCCGAGGTGTCGACATCCCGGTTGTCTGGGACGCGATCGACTGCCTGAGCCACCTACTGCAGCAAGCCGCGACGAGCAGTGCGTTGTGGCGTTGGCGGGCACTCGGCTGGTTGGAGGCTCAGCGAACGGCCGCGTTCGAGGGGCGGCTGGTGCGCGCTTTCGAACGAGTTCTGGTTTCGTCCGAGATCGATCGCGCCAAGCTCGCGGAACTCGGTTCGACGACATCCGGGAGGACGTCGCTACGCGCTGGCGCGACGACCGATTCATTGAGACTGGTGCCGAACGGTGTCGACCCGCTCGTGTTTCGCCCACGCGCCTCCACCGACAGCGCGACGATTGTGTTCACCGGCGCGATGACCTACCACCCGAACGTGACCGCTGCGCTCAGGCTCGTGAAACGGATCATGCCCGCTGTCTGGAGCGCTCGGGCGGACGCTCGCCTGCGAATCACTGGTGCCCGCCCTACCCGATCCATCAGGTCGCTGGCGGCGAACCCTCGTGTCACGGTAACCGGCACGGTCGCAAGCATGCGGGAGCACCTCACCGTGGCGACGGTCGCGGTGGTCCCACTGACCTACGGCGCCGGGTCGCAGTTCAAGGTGCTCGAGGCCATGGCCTGTGGGGTACCTGTGGTGTGCTCCAGCTTCGTTGCCCGTGCTCTCGGGCTCGTCGACGGCAGGCAGGCGCTCGTCGCCGACGAGGCCGAAGCGTTCGCAAGAGCGATCGTGCGACTGCTGAACGATCCTCAGCTCTGCCGGAAGCTCGGCGAGGCCGGGCGTGAACTCGCGAGAGCTTCATTTGACTGGACCCAGGTAGTTGGCGCACTCGAGCGCATCTACGCAGAGCTTCGACCGGGTCCAACGTGAAACCGCACGGCCATGGCAAGACACCGAAGCCTTCCTGTCGAGCCCTGGTGGTTTATGGAACCCGGCCGGAGGCGATCAAGCTGTTCCCGGTTATCGAGACACTGCGCGACCGTCCCGATTTCCGCGTTCACGCCTGCGCAGTACGACAACACACGGACCTTCTCGATCAGGTGGAACAACATCTGGGCCTGCGCGCGGACGCCGAACTCCGTGTCCCCCGTGGGAGCGGTCACCTGAATACGCTGGCCGGAGAGACCCTCATGGCCATGCAGCAGCAAATCGAGGCATTCCGGCCAGACTGGGTCATCGTTCAGGGGGACACGACGTCTGCGCTCGCCGGTGCCCTGGCCGGATTCCAGGCCCGCATCCGGGTTGCACACGTGGAAGCAGGCCTCCGTACCGGCGATCTGCAGAAGCCGTTCCCCGAAGAGGCAAATCGTCGCATCATCGATTCCTTGTCAGCCCTGCATTTCGCGCCTACCCTGCGTGCGCGCCGCGTGCTGCTGGACGAAGGGTTCGCATCCTCGGGGATCCATCTCACCGGGAACACGGTAGTAGATGCCCTTAGGAGAATCTGTCCCAAGGAAGGCGTCCGCGTCCGCGACGAGGTTCTGGTGACGGTGCATCGACGCGAGAGCTTGGGCGCGCCACTACAGGGGATACTGGAAGGCATCAGGATACTGGCCCGACGGCACCCGGGAACCACCTGGGTAATCCCTGCACATCCCAATCCCCGAGTGCGCGATCCGATCGGGCACGAACTCGGCAACCTACCGAACGTTCGTGTCCTGCCGCCACTCAACTATCCCTGCCTGCTGGAGCACCTCGGCCGCTGCCGGCTTGTGCTGACCGACAGCGGAGGCATCCAGGAAGAGGCCCCCGTGCTTGGCAAGCCCGTGCTGGTGCTGCGCGACGCGACCGAACGGCCTGAGGGAATCGAGGCGGGGGTCGCGGCGCTTGTCGGAACCTGTCCGCGCCGGATCGTTGAAGCAACGACCCGCCTCCTGACCGACAGCTCGGCCTACGATGCAATGGCTCGTTCCGTCAGTCCTTACGGCGACGGTCGAGCCGCCGAGCGAATCGCGGCCGTGCTCGCCGGGGATCCCTACCCGCCACTTGGCGCCACGGACACGGCATGAACGGATATCAAAGCTCTGTCGTGAGCGGCGCGTCGCGGGTCGAGCCGCGGGGCCTTGACCTACTGTGGGTATCGACGAAGCTCCCATGGCCCCCTCGAGACGGCGGACGCCTCGCACAGAGTCTGACGATCGAGGCCCTGGTCCGGGCCGGAGCCCGTGTGACGGTCATTGCCCCCGGAGATCCGTCCGTCTCGCCACCCCCGACCCTAGGAGGATCGGTGCGCATCGTGAGTGTGGGTCGGAACCGCGCGCGAGACGTGATTGATCGTCGTTGCCTCAGTACCCCGCTGACGGTAGTTCGCGCTTGTCCGGTTGCCCTCGGACGCGCGGTCGGTCAGGTTCGCCGCCGAAAGCGCTTCGACGCCATCCACGTGGAGCAGATCCATGCCTGGCCAGCGGTTGAAGGCTGGTTGACCGATGCGGACGTCGCGGTACTTCGGACGCAGAACGTCGAGAGCGATCTGTGGAGAGCCTCCGATCAACTGGCGCCTGGTTGGTCTCGAGTCGCTGCGCGGCTACTTCGCACCGAGGCGCGCCGATGGCGAGGCTGGGAACAGCGTACCCTTCGGCGTCCATCCCGCGTGATCGCCCTGACGCCTCCCGATGCGCGCCGTCTTCGTTGCCTGGCCCCTGGCATCGACGTGGCGGCGATCCCGCCGCCGTTTCCCGAGCGGCTCGACCCGGGTGATGCACTCCCGGGCCAACCCGCGGTGGTTGTCTTCGGCGACGGACGTTGGGCGCCCAACCGTGATGCCATCCGGTGGTTCCTGGATGCTGTTTGGCCCGTCGCCGCACGGCGCTTGCCGGAGGCCCACCTGCATATCTTCAGTGATCGAATCACCCAGTCGGTAGGTGGAGTCACGGTCCATCCGCGCCTGGACGACAGCCAGCAGGCCTTCCCGGTTGGTGGCGTCCAGGTCGTGCCGCTACGCGTAGCCTCGGGGGTACGGATGAAGATTCTCGAGTCCTGGGCGCGCGGCGTTCCCGTGATCGCCAGTCGAGTCGCTGCGCGTGGGTTGCCTGCCAGTCACGGTCGCGAGTTGATGTTGGCCGACGAGGCAGAAGAATACGTCACGGCTCTCCGCGACATGAACGACACAGGCGGCCTTCGCCAGCGGCTCGTGGCGGGGGGGCGACGGCTTCTTCGCCATGGATACTCTCAGGAAGTTGTAACGAAGCGGCTGTTGGAGGTCTATCTCACGCCGAGATGAGCGGGCCGGATCGGATCCGCCTGGGTGTCCTGCCACGGCGGTGTCGGACGGCGCGGGAAGTCGGGCTGTCTCGTGCCGCTGAGCTTGATCATGGATGTGCTTCCGAGAGCCTCGCAAATGGGCGGGCGCTGCCCTAGATGAGGTCGTACTCGTCAAGCTGTTTCCGAGTTCTGTCACGACCTGTGTTCATCAACGTATCTATGATCGAGAGCCGCGCGGAGAAGGGAATCGCGCGCTGCCGGTAGGTGTGAGGGCGAGTCCTGACGAAGAGCACCTGGACTCCGTGGGCGGCGAACGCCGCCTTGGCGTAGAGTTCCCGACCGCCGATGGCGTTAACGAACACATCCGCTCCCAGCTCGCGACAGAGTTCAAGGGCTCGGACCACTCGTCGTTGGGGCTCTTCCAGACGCACCCGCGGAAACGACTCCTCGAGTCCAACGTCGTCGTCGCGGAGACGATCCTCCATGGCGTCGAAGGGAGTCGAGTTGGTCAGTATGGCGGTGTCGATCCCGAGGAACCGAGAGATCGTCACGACGCAGTGCTTATTGAGTTCCGCCAGCGACTCGGTGTCGAGAAATAGAATCTCCTCGATCAGTTTGTTGGCCTCGCGAAAATGGGGGCACCGTCGATAGTTGGCGTGAATCGAACGCAGCAACTTCTCTCGACGATGGCGCCAGCCCAGAAGCTCGACGCTGCGGATCGTCTTGGTCGCTCGAGGCTCCTTGATCGATACCGACAGGAACATCGGTGAGCCGCCCACCACCAGGATGCGGTTGCGATTGACCCAGCCCCGTCTCGAGTACTTCAGATTGTCGTAGAGAAGGAACTGATCCGCGGCGTGAATCAACTGGAAATAGCCGAGGTAAGGAAAGAAGTAAGGCTGCATGATGCCGAGGGTCATTCTCGTGGTACCGCTATGCGTCGAGTTGTCGTGACCGGCTGCTGCAGAGATACGGCTGTGCCCAACCTCTACTTCCGCTGTCCTGATCGGCAACGGCGATCTGCTTGGTTTCCAGATTGCGCAGACGAAATCCTCGTGTCGCCGCTGCGACGATATCGCGTCGTTGACCAGCTAGTTGTGCTTTCCGAGAACGTTGTTCACATCGGGACTCACTTCTGAGAACAATGGGGTTACCACACTCCATAGCTCAGAAGGGAGCCACCGATGCAGCTACATGGTAACGCCCGAACCACCCCGTATCAGCGCCGCGAG
>JAJCXS010000101.1 GCA_029263335.1 Acidobacteriota bacterium
CCTGGGCACCGACCTGGGGGTGTTCGTCTCGACCGATGGCGGTGCCAGTTGGGCGCAGGAGAACGCCGGCTTCGGCAACATCGTCACCGAGTCGCTGCACCTACAGCGCGAGGGCGCATCCTACATGCTCTACGCGTTCACCCATGGCCGGGGAGCCTGGCGCGTGCGGGTGCGCAAGTAGCGCCTACTCGCGTCGAAGCGGGATCTCGATCTCCAGGGTCTCGGAGCCTCGGGCGATCGTCAGACGCGCGCTGTCGCCCCATCTGAGGTCGGCGACCAGACGCTTGAACGTCAGGCGATCGGCGATCTCCCATCCGTTGAGCGCCACGATGCGATCACCGGAGGTGATGCCCGCCTCCCCAGCCAGACTCTCCGGATCCGAGAACAGCACGCTCAGGCCGTTGTCCTTCTCCGTGAGCGATGCTCCCAGCGACGGGTACAGCGGCGCGGTTTCGGCGGGCACGCCCCAGAGGAAATCGGCATAGGAGCCGCGCACGGTCTCGATCGGCTCGCCATCCTCGTCGGCCATCGGCACCGGGATCAAGGTGGCGACCTGTCCATCGAAATAGCTGGTCGCTTGCCGCGCGATGCCGAGCCCGTAGGCAACGTGACCGGAACCCACGATCACGACCATGATCGAGTCGGGATCGTCGTCGGCCTGCAGGTTGCGCACGGCGTTCCATGCCATGGCTCCGTCCCAAGTGCATTGGGCGGCGAACATGGCCTGCCACTGCTCGTCGGTCATGCCTGCCGTGTGGGTGCTGTCGTCTTCCTCGGCATCGTCGAAGTACGATCGGAACAAGGTGAAGTGGTCTTCGCTCGCCGTATCGACGTGCGGCGGGATTCCCGTGCGCTCCTCCTCGGTAAGCCCGTCGAACCCCTTGCGACGGACCGCGCTGACGTTGGCGCGCGGCGCGTTGACCGCGTACATCGACGAGTTGCCCGCGCGTGCGGTCTGGAAGATGTCGCGGTAGTAGAGCCAGTTGTAGCCCCAGTGGCGGTACCACTCGGAGTTCTCGACGAATTCTGCTTCGCTCCAACTGCCGTCGTTCCACCGATCGAGGCTCTTCTGTTCGGTCACCGGGAACATCTCGAGGCCGATCAGGACGCGGCGTCCGGAGTCCTGCAGGGCACGGATCACGCGTTCCTGTACCTGGTGGAAACTCATGCTGGTGTGGGACTCGCCAATGAGCAGGAGTCGCACATCCTGCAGGCGCTCGGCGATCTGGTCCGGCGTCAGCTCGGCGCCATCGGCAGTGGCGACGATGAGGTCCACAGTCGGCGTCAGCGTCAACTCCTGTCGGACGGGATCGCCGATGGGCAGATCGAAGACGTCCTGGGCGAGGACCGCCGAGGGAATGAGCACGGTAAGGACGGCTAGCGAGGCGCGGAGGGCGTTCTTCATCGGGGAACTCCTGGTTAGGCTATGTATACTCGCCGCCCATGGATCACGCTACCTTCAGCCCGGCGTTTACGATCGGGATCGCGCTGGCCGCCGGCGTGCTGGCACAGGGGCTGGCGCGTCATCTGCGCGTGCCCGGAATCGTCTTGTTGCTGGGCACGGGCGTATTGCTTGGCCCGGACGGCGTGGGATTGGTTCAGCCCGCCGTTCTCGGACCGGGCCTGGAAGCGATCATCGGTTTCGCGGTGGCCATCATCCTGTTCGAGGGCGGGCTGAATCTCGAGGTGTCCCGGCTGCGCGCCCAAGGCAGGGCGGTGCGTCGCCTGCTCACCCTCGGAGCCGCGGTCACCATGCTCGGCGGCACCTTGGCTGCGCGACTGATCCTTGGCTGGGACTGGCGCCTTGCCACATTGTTCGGCGCGCTGGTGATCGTGACCGGGCCCACCGTGGTGACCCCTCTGCTGCGCCGTGTGCGCGTGAACCGCTCGGTACAGACCGTGCTGGAGGCGGAAGGCGTGTTGATCGACGCTGTCGGCGCTATCACCGCCGTGGTCGCGCTCGAGATCCTGGTGCAGCCCGCATCGTTCGCCACTACGGCGGAGGGAGCCACGCACTTCGCGTTGCGGTTCGCCATCGGGCTCCCGCTCGGTGCGGTCGGCGGGGTGTTGGTGGCTTGGGCACTCAAGCATCGACGTGTGGTGCCCGATGGCCTGGAGAACATCTTCACCCTGGCCATGGTGCTGGCGCTGTACCAGATTGCCGATGCGTTCATTGCCGAGACCGGTATCGTCGCCGCCACCGTGGCGGGTCTGGTGGTCGGCAACATGCATACGCGGGTCTCCAAGGAGTTGTCGGAGTTCAAAGAGCAGCTGACCGTGCTGTTCGTCGGTCTGCTATTCGTGCTGCTGGCCGCATCGGTGGCGGTGCGCGATGTGCTGGCGCTCGGGCTGCCAGGGGTGGGCGTGGTTGCGGCGCTGATGTTCGTCGTGAGGCCTGTGCAGGTGGCGCTGTGCACGCGCGGCAGCGCCCTCACCGTCAAGGAGCGAATGTTCGTCGGATGGGTGGCACCACGCGGCATCGTGGCCGCTGCGGTGGCGTCATTGTTCGCCACGTCGCTCGAGAGGGCGGGTATCGAGGGCGGGGAAATGCTCAGTCCGCTCATCTTCCTGGTGATCGCCGGTACGGTGGTGGTCCAGGGGCTGACGATGGGGCCGGTCGCGAGCCTTCTGGGCGTGCGCCGTCGCGGCGATAGCGGCTATGTGATTCTGGGCGCCAACGGCCTGGCGCTGGCCGTCGCGGCGGCTCTGCGCGACGCCGGTTCCAAGCCGATTGTCATCGAATCGAACCCCGACCGCGCCAACCTGGCCCGCGATGGCGAGTTTCAGGTGATTTTCGGTAACGGCCTGAGCGAGCGCGTGGCGATGCGCTCCCAGCCGGAACTTCGTGCCGGCGCCCTGGCGCTCACCCCCAACGAAGAAGCCAACTTCCTGTTTGCCCAGCGGATGGTCGGGGAGTACGACTGCCCCGATGCGTGGGTGGCGCTCGACAGGGTATCCGGCCACCTGAACGAGGCGGCGCTTGAAAAGGCTGAGATCGGCGTTCTGTTTCGTCATCGCCGCGACCTGACCGTGTGGGCGCTGTGGCTGGAGCGCGGCCGCGGCGAGGTTGCGGTATGGCAGCGCGGCCCTGGCGATGCGATCGCCGAGGGGCCCGCCGAAGGTGAGGCCGCGGGTGCCGAGGCTCCGTTGTCGCCGCAGCAGCCGGCCCGTGAGCCGCTGCTGCCGCTGATCCTGTTGCGCAACGGCCGGCCCGTACCGGTGGACGAGAACATCGAACACCGCGAGGGCGATCGCGTCTGGTACGCCATCGACGGCAACCGTCGCGACGCGGCCGAGACGCTACTTCGCAATCGTGGATGGGAGCCCGTGGTCGAGACGACCGCGAGTCCCTCCAATTCGTAGCGATCGTATTTTCGCTCCGTAAGTGCCGCGATCGTCGAGTTGTGATGGGTGATGCGGAGAAAGGTCGGGTCGCAACCTCGGAACCGCCGCGGAGGCGATCATGGAAGAGAGTAGGGAAGTAGTCACGAGAACACTGGGGATGTCGGGGGCGCAGCGAACGCTGGCGACGACCATCGTGTTGGCGCTGGCAACAGCGGGATGCGATGCGTGGGGTGGTGATGCCCAACAAGAAGAGCCGCCCAGCTTGCCAGCGCTCGAGTTGCTCACGACGATCGGCTGCGGCGCCTGCGACGGACCCGAGCAGATCACGCCCACCGGTCTGGATGTGGACGCCGATCGAGTGATCGTGTTCGATCAGCACGCGCCGCTAGTGCGGACCTTCGACCTCGACGGTGGGTCGCTAGCGATGTTCGGTAGGCGCGGGCAAGGTCCCGGGGAGATCCAGGCTCCGGACTTCGTTCCCACCTTCGGCTTTGCCGGGCAGCACGGCCGTACGCTGGTGTACGACTTCGTCGGCATGCATGAGTACGACGGCGCGGGGGCACCGCTTGTCCTGCACCCGTGGGCTCTGTTCCTGCCGCTGGCGACGTTCTACGAGGCCACCCAGCAGCGCTTCTACGTTCTCAGTCTGCCGCCACCCTGGCAGGGGTCGTCGGGGCCGCGTGTCGCAACCCTGGTGGCATACGACGTGGCCAGCGAGGAATTCGGCCCGCATGTCCTCTTCGATCAGACGGCAATGCCACAGGACGAAGACGATCCCGATCGTCGCATCGTCACGACGATCGCGGCAGCGCCCGATGGCCGGATCCTGCTGGCAGACCGCCGCGACTACGACCTGTACTGGTACACGGCGGCCGGCGTGCCCGGCCGGACCTTCGGCCGTGAGGTTCCACGTCCCAAGCTGACTCCGCGAAGACGACGACAAATCGAAGCGATGCAGAGTCAGGTGGGAGCTGCGGAGGGGATCGACGACACCATGGAGCACTTCGCCGCCGACGGCCTGCGCTTCGACGCGCGCGGCCGGCTGTGGGTCGAGACTTTACGTTGGAGCGAAACTGGCGACGAACGCCGGTCCACCACATTCGATCTCTTCGATGCGGCGGACAAGTACCTCGGCGAGGTGCGTCTCGACGTCTCCCTGGGGAGCAGCGGCTATCCCCTGGTGACACTGCGCGGTGATCTTCTCGCCGGTGCTCACCCGGGCCCCGAGGGGGAGTGGCGGGTGAGCGTCTGGCGCATCGTCGATCGTTGAGGCTTCACTCCTGGCGCAACGCGATGACGGGAGCGACCCGGGCAGCCCGGTAGGCGGGTGCGAAGGCAGCGACAACGGCGATCAGCACGACACCGATGCCGATAATCAGAAGCGTCATCGGTTCACCCGTGCCGACGCCATAGAGCAGGCTGGCGATGGCGCCGCGCAGGGCGAGCGTGAGCGCGATGCCGACGATCACACCGACGGTCGCCAGCAGAGCGGCCTGACGCACGAACAGGCTCATCACGGCATGACGCTGGGCGCCCAGCGCCATGCGAACTCCGACCTCGCGCCGGCGACTCGAGACCACGAAAGAGACAACGCCGTAGAGTCCCGTCGCGGCGAGAAGCGCCGCCAGACCGCCGAACAGGCCCGCCAGTCGGGCCACCATGATCGTGTCGCGCAGCGAACGCCCCATGCGCTCGTGCAGGGTCCCCTGGGCGAGAACACCGACCTCGGGCGCGATCTCGGCGAGGACCCGTCGCATCGGCGCCGCGAGCTCCGCGGCTAGCCCCGAACGAGCGTAGACGGTCATCCGCGTGCTGAAGTCCTGAGCAATCGGCGTGTAGGCGCCAGGGCTCGGCGGTCGCTGTAGCGACCGCATTTGCGCATCGGCGACTACCCCGATCACCCGCAACGAGCGCTCGGGGTCGCGATCCTCGCCGGTGGGTATCATCCGGCCAAGCGGGCTTTCGCCGCCGAATAGCAGGCGAGCGGCCGACTCCGAGAGGATGACGACGCGATCCACGTTCGGACCGCTGTTGAGCGCGGTAAAGGTCTCGCCCTCGATCAGCGGCAGCTCGATGGTCTCGTGGAAACCGGGCGTCACCTTGGTCCAGTCCAGCTCGACGAACGGATGCTCGGCATCTGGTCGTGGCTCGGGCCAGTAGACGGACCGTCGACTCCAGCCGGCGAAGGGGAGATTCGAAGCGAGAGCGGCCGATTCGACTCCCGGCAGTGCGCCCATCTCTCGTGCGAGGTTCTGGTAAAGCAGTTGGGATGCGTCCTCGTCCAGCCCCGAAAGGCCCGTACTGAAAGTCAGCGTGCTGATCGTACGCGTGGCATAGCCAGGCTCCGCCGACTGGGCGGCCCACATGCTTCGTATCAGTAGGGCCGTCACCGCCAGCAATGCGAAGGAGAGGGCGAGCTGACCTACCACCAGACCGTTGCGTAGCCAGCCGCCTCGTTTCCCCGAGCCCGGGGCGCCGTCCTTGAGCCTTTCGCCAATATCGATTCGCGAAGCTCGCAGCGCTGGAACGATGCCGAAGAGCACGCCGGCGAACAGGCTGACTGCGGTCGCGAAGCCGAGGACGCTCAGATCGGGACGAAAACTGACCGCCACGTTGACGGGCAGGAGAACCGGCAACACGCGCGCCGTGCCCAGCGTAAGAACGATGGCCAGCGCGCCGCCGCCAGACGCCAGGAGGACGCTTTCGGTGAGCAACTGACGGACGATTCTCATGCGACTGGCTCCAAGCGCAACGCGGACGCCGAGCTCCCGCGATCGCGCCATACCGCGCGCCAGCAGCAGGTTTGCCAGGTTGCCGCAGGCGACAACAAGAACCGCCCCGACGATGACGCTGAGGATCGCCAGAATCGATCCGAGTGCGGCGCGCTCGTCAGGACGCAGGCCGACCCCATGCAGCACGCCGATACTGTGGTTTGGCGGCTCGCCCCAGTTCTCCTCGAACTGATTCCGGTAGAGTGCATCGAGTTCCGCCTTGGCGGCGGCGGCGGTCGCCTCGCCGTCGAGTCGCCCGACGAGCCATAGCCATGAGAATCCGGGACTGTCGACACTGTCGAAGGCGTATTGCGCTCCCAGCAGCTGCTCCGACATGGCCATGGGAATCCACACGTCGGTCGCCGTGCCGATCACGTCCGTGCCGCCGAACCCCGCGGGCGCAACCCCGATCACACTATAGGGCACGCCGTTGAGCCGAATCTCGGTACCGATGAGGTTCCGGTCCGACCCGAAGAGTCGTTCCCATGCGGCATGGCCGACGACCGCCACCGGGTGTGCGCCAGGCTCACGGTCGTCCGCCGGAGTGATGAGGCGGCCGAGTGCGGGGCGCAGGCCGAGGACGTCGAAGTACGCTCCGGTTACCAGTTGCGTGGTGACAGACGTGAGCTCGCCGTCGTGCCCCAGGAACGCCCCCTCGGCACTCCATGCTGCGACTCCGTCCAACGCGGCGGCGTTGCCTCGAAACAGCTCGTAGTAGGGGTACGCGAGGGCGTCGAAGCCTTGGTCAGGACGATCGCGCCCGATCTGGACGACACGATCGGGCGCGTGAATGCCGTCCGGCGCGCGCAACAGGGTCGCGTTGGTCATGCTGAAGATCGTGGTGTTGGCGCCGATGCCCAGCGCCAGAGTCAGCACGGCGAGCGTGGTGAATGCCGGGTTGTGTCGCAGTACGCGGATCGCGAAGCGGACATCCTGAAGAAGTACGGCCACGGTCCATTCCTTTCGCTCCCAGAGCGAGTGGGGAAGAGCGCCCAGCGCCATGCGCACCGGACTCGGCAAGCCGGCTGCCGCACCGCTGCGACGAGCCCGGTCGAGATAAAAGAGCTCCGATGTCCACTCCTCGTGCCAACGGCGTCTATCGACGGCAGGCACCAGAATGCTGATCGCGGCCAGCAACCGGAGAGCGAACGAGCCGCTGCGAGACTTCAACCGCGACCTTGTGCGCGGGCGTCGGGAAGCGTCAGGGCGTCGTAGGCGGCCAGAGTCCGCTGGAGCGCCTCACGGCCGCTTCGCGTGAGTTCGTAGTAGCGGCGACGTGGGCGGCC
>JAJCXS010000102.1 GCA_029263335.1 Acidobacteriota bacterium
TGCGCGGTGTCGCTGGCGCGCGAGGCCGACACCGGCGTTGCGGTGCCCTACCTGAACAGGCTCTCGGACCTGCTTTTCGCGATGGCCCGCTACGAGAACCACACGCGCGGTATCGCCGAACCATTGTGGCGGCCGGGCGCACGCTAGCGGTCTCGTGCAGACGCGGCATGGTCGCAGAGCAGTTCGGGGTGTACGATGAAGCCGCTCCGGTCCGCCCCCGTAGGTCAAGTATGTTCTATCAGCCCCGGTTGCTGCATCGAGTCTACGCATGGATGCGTGGGCGTTTCTGGATTCCCTGCCCCATCTGCAAGCAGGGTTTCGGTGAACACGAGTGGCTGGAAGGCCACGAGTTGTGGTTGACCGAACGCGACTCGGTGGCTGTCTGTCCGCACTGCGGCGATCGCGCCTCCGAAATGAACGAGGCAAGCGGTCTGCCTGGCGACGCTCCTCCCGTCTGAACGGGCAGCGGGCGGCATACGGATGGGCGCTGGCCCTCCCTGGGTTCATCGGCGATAGAATTCGACCATGACCGAGCAGCTGACGACGAAGACGTGCGGGCCGGGTCTGTACGAGATCACCGCCCCGGTCGCGGCGATCGTAGAGGCGACCGGCCTCACGGAGGGTGTTTGCACGGTCTTCGTGCGCCATACGTCCGCGAGCCTGACGATCCAGGAGAACGCCGATCCTTCCGCGCGTCGTGACCTCGAGGAATGGTTGCAGCGTTTGGTTCCGGAGAATGACGCGCTCTTTACCCATACGGACGAAGGCCCCGACGACATGCCATCGCACATCAAGGCGGCCCTGACGTCCACGTGCCTGACGATTCCCCTGATCGACGGTGGTTTGGGGCTGGGCAGTTGGCAGGGGATCTATCTGTGGGAGCATCGGCGTGCTCCCAAGGTGCGCCAGGTGCTGGTGCACGTGGGCTGATGGCTGGCGACACGTCTTGGGGTATGGCGCTGTTGTTCGCGGCCGGCGCTGTCGCCGGCACGTTGAACGTCGTCGCGGGCGGCGGGTCCTTCCTGACGTTGCCTCTCATGATCTTTCTCGGGATCCCGGCCGGTGTGGCGAATGGCACCAACCGTGTGGCGTTGCTTTTTCAGAACGTCGGAGCGGTTTGGGGCTTCCGACGCCACAGGGTCCTCGATGCGCGACTCGCGCTGCGCCTGGCAGCACCCGCGATCGTCGGGGCGGCACTGGGCAGTTGGATGGCGCTGCAGGTGAGCGACTTCGCCTTCCGGCGAGTGCTGGCGATCTTGATGCTGGCGATCACGCTATGGACCCTGCTGCGGCCTCCGCCCGACCACCCGGAGCCGCGCGGCGAGGAGGGCCCGATTGGCCTGCCGCTGCTGGCGCTGTTCTTCCTGATCGGTGTTTATGGCGGCTTCATTCAGGCGGGTGTCGGATTCCTCCTGCTGGCCGGCACCACTGCCGCCGGGCTGGACCTGGTACGCGGCAACGCCATCAAAGTGACATGCGTGCTGCTGTGGACGGTGGTCACCATCGCGGTGTTCGCGTCGGGTGGAGCCATCAACTGGGGCGCGGGCGTGGTGCTTGGCGCCGGCAATCTTGTGGGCGGTCAGCTAGGAGTTCGGCTGACGGTGCTCAAGGGGCACGCCTGGATACGCTGGTTCGTGGCCGTGACGATCATTCTGTTCGCGCTGCGTTTGTGGCTGTCGGGGTAGCCGCCCGCTACGCTTCCGACGCGGCTTCCACCGCACGTAGTACGCGCAGGAAGTTGCGGCCGGCGATGGCCTCCAGCTGAGGCTGGGTATATCCGCGGCGGGCAAGTTCCTCGAACAGCGCCGGGAACGTCGCGGCGTCTTCCAGCCCCCGGGGGACGGTTGCGATGCCGTCGAAGTCCGAGCCGATGCCGATGTGATCGCAGCCGACGACGTGGCGCATGTGGTCGATGTGGTCGGCTACCTGGGCCAGCGTGGCCTCTGGCTCGGGATGCGAGGCACGCCATGTCGAGAACTTCTCGGCGCGCCGTCGTGGCTCGTCTGGATGGAGCGCTGTCAGCCGGGCGACCTCTGCTTCGTGAGCGGCGTGATGGGCAAGGACTTCCGCCGAGACGAAATAGGGCACGAACGTGGCCATCACGATGCCGCCGCTATCGGCGATTCTCCGCATCACGGCGTCGTCCGTGTTGCGCGGGTAGTCGTTGACCGCGCGAGCGCCCGAATGTGTGCAGGCTACCGGCACGCACGAGACGTCGAGAACGTCGTGCATGGTCTTGGCGGAGGCATGCGAAAGGTCAACGAGCATGCCGAGTCTGTTCATCTCGCGCACGATCTCGCGGCCCAGTCCGGTCAAGCCATCGTGGACCGGGTCCAGGCGGCAGCAGTCGGCCCAGTCGGTGTGGATGTTGTGCACCAGGGTGAGGTAACGGGCGCCAGCCTGGTGGGCTCCGCGCAGGTGATCGAGCGAGTTCTCGAGGCCGTGGCCGCCCTCGACCGCCAGAAGTGATGCGATGCGGCCGTGACCATGTGCGCGCTCGATATCATCGGGGGTGTGCACGAGAACGAGTTCATCGGGATAGGCCTCAACCAACCGGGTGGCGACATCGAGCTGTTCGTACATGACCTCGGCGGCACCTGGCCCTGCGTTCTCGATCGGCACGTAGGCCGCCATGCATTGCACACCGACCCGGCCTTTCTTCAGGCGGCGAAGATCGACGTGCATGGGCGGTCGGAGCGCGGTCGTATCGCGAAAGTCGAAGCGGGACAGGTCGTTTCCGAGCCTCTGGCGCAGCTGCCAGGGGACATCGTTGTGCCCATCGACGAGTGGGACCGCCTCCAGGGCGGCGCGGGCGGTGTCGCTAGCGGATAGAGTCATGACTTCCGCAGTGTAGAC
>JAJCXS010000103.1 GCA_029263335.1 Acidobacteriota bacterium
AGCGGGTCCTACGAGCATCGCACTGGCAGTAATCCTGGCCATGTGGGCCTTCAGCCTGTTGCATGGGGTCTTACGCGCATGAGTCCGGCGGGCTACGTCTTCGCCTACGGCATGATCACGGCGGTGGCGACAGCCCTCGGCGCCTTGCCGTTCGTGTTCGTGCGACAGATCTCGCCACGCGTCGCGGCCGCATCGAACGCGATTGCCAGCGGTCTGATGCTGGGGGCTTGTTTCGGCCTGGTGGCCGAGGGCTCTGAACTCGGCACCTGGCAGACCGGCGTGGGGGGGCTGCTGGGCGTGCTGTTTATTCTCGCCACCCAGCGGGCGCTGGCACGCACCGATGCCGGTTTTGGGCAGGTGCGTGGTGCCGGTGGCAGAAAGATGATCCTCATCGTTGTGGTGATGACCGTGCATTCGATCGCGGAGGGGGTGGCGATCGGCGCATCGTTTGCCGGCAGCATGACCCTGGCGACCATGATCACGGTCGCGATCGCCGTGCACAACGTGCCCGAGGGGCTGGCGATCACAGCGGTACTGCGTCCGCAGGGCGTTGGTCTGGCGTCGTGCGCCTGGTGGAGTTTCTTCTCGTCGCTGCCGCAGCCACTGGTGGCCGTTCCGGCTTTCTTCTTCGTCGATGCTTTCGCGCCAGCTCTTCCCTACGGCATCGGTTTTGCGGCAGGCGCGATGGTGTTCATGGTCCTGGTCGAACTGCTACCCGAAGCGTACGAGGACGGGCAGCGGGGTACCGTCGGACTCTTGGTGAGCCTGTCGCTGATCGCCATGGTGGCGTTTCAGCGGGTCCTCTAGCGTGCGCTGCTCTATGCGGCGCGGCGCGCAGTGCGTCGGGCGCGAACGGCCGGCTTGTGCGCCGAGGCCACGTGCGGCGTACGCGCGCGGACGGGCTGCAGTTCCGCGCGCAGATCGAAAGCCGTGCGAACTACGGCGTAGGCGGACCAGAGGACGAGTGCGAAAAGGCCGGTCGATACTGCGGTGTCCAGAATCTGCATCTTGCTAACCAGGTTATCCGTGGGTCGCCGAACTCCCCGTGCTACTGCCCGGCGACCCCCGGTTCGTTGTCTTCAGTTGCTTAGACGTAGCGAACTGTCAGTTGGTTGTGCGTTCGTGTCTATTACTTCGCAGGAACCCTCCCTGAGGTTTCAAGAAACGTCGCCATCCGAGCAAGCCGGGGCACTCGTCGGGTCTCGCGAGCTGATGAACCAGGCTTTCGCTCGACGGCTTCGTTCGACCGCAAGGATCGGGTCGCCGATTTCCGCCGGAAGCTCTAACTTGCCGAGTCTGGCGCCGAGAACCGGATCAGGAGAGCATGCGGAATGGAGATTGTCATGAAACGAACTACTCCCGATAGCGACTACGAGCGAGTGGCGCGGGCCATCGATTACCTGCGCGACCGGGCCGAGCAGCAACCTCAGCTCGAGGAGGTTGCAGACCACGTCGGACTGTCGACTTTTCATTTTCAGCGGCTGTTCACACAGTGGGCGGGCGTCTCACCGAAGCGTTTCTTGCAGTTCCTCACCGTGGAACACGCAAAATCGCTGCTGCATGCCGACAACTCCGTCATGGAGACGACCTATGCGACGGGGCTGTCGAGCCCGTCACGGCTGCACGACCTGTTCGTTGCCACCGAAGCGGTCACGCCCGGCGAGTACAAGAGTGGCGGCGTCGGCATTGAGATTCGCTATGGGTTCGCGGCGACTCCTTTCGGCAGGTGTCTCGTGGCGACAACGGCACGAGGCGTCGCGGCACTGGCGTTCGCGACCGACGAGGGAGAGGCAACGGGCGCGCTAGAGAGCACATGGTTCGGCGCCGCGCTGGAGCGCGATGACGGGGCCGCCAGGCGGCTCATCGATGAGGTGTTTGCCTCGACGCCGTCGAGGGAGCAGCCGCTGCGTCTCCTGCTGCGCGGCACCAACTTCCAGATTCAGGTGTGGCGAGCTCTGCTCGAGATTCCGTTCGGCCGTCTGAGCACCTACGGAGCGATCGCCAAGACGGTATGTAGCGGCGCCGCGGCTCGTGCGGTCGGCAACGCCGTGGGGGCGAATCCGCTCGCCTACTTGATCCCATGCCACCGCGTGATTCTCGCCGGAGGCGAAGTAGGCGGGTATCGATGGGGGCCCAACCGCAAGATTCACATACTGGGCTGGGAGCAGGCGCGCCTGGACCAGGGCGTGGCCACTGATGAAGCCATTGCGGGCTAACGCGGGCCGGAAGCACTCAGTCAGGGCGGAAGGCTAACCGAGACACGCTCCGGCTACTCGATGTAGTCCTCCGGGCTCCAGGCGTGCGCAGCCATGTCCACACGCCCACCGACAAACACAACACCCTCAGCCTCGAGCCTACGTCGCTGGCGCCCGATCTCCGCGCCTGCCGAACGGTCGGCCGAGCACTCGCCGCGCACGTTGACGACGCGCTGCCAGGGAACATCCTCCGGGCAGTCGGCCATCGCCCAGCCTACAGCTCGCGCCGGCAGGGGGCGCGTGAGCAGCTTGGCGACGGCGCCGTAGTTCATCACCTTGCCCGCTGGAATCTGGCGCACGATCTCGTACACATCGGACCAGGTACCGTGCCCAGACGCCACGGTGCCGCTACCTCTCGCCCTTGAGGGCGGGCAGCAGGGGTATTCGGGAGGTCAGCGAGACCGCCCCGAGGCTGGCTCCCATACCGACCACGAGCACTGCCACCAGGGCGATGCCGAGCGTCTGCCACGGCAGCGACAGGTCTCCCAGCAGCAGGCGCGGGGTGATGGCCAGCAATGCCGAGCCGGTCCCGATGACCACGCCCACGGTCAGCATGAGCGCGTTCTCGGCGAGCACCATGCGGGACAGCGCTCGCCGGGGGAACCCCACCGCCCTCAGCGTGGCCAGCTCGCCTCGTCGCTCGATGACGTTGCGCAATAGAACGACTCCCAGCCCGAAGGTGCCTAGCAGCAGGCCGAGCCCGCCGAGCGCCTGGAACGTGGAGAGGTACGTGTTCTGCACGGCGAGAAAGTCCGCGATCCGTTGCGCCGAGGAGACCACATCGAAGCCGAAACGCCCGAGCGTCGCCTCCATGGCGGTGCTGACGGCCGCGGCGGACTCAGCCGTTGCGCCGATGAGGAAGAACGAGAAGCCGCTACGACTCGGAAAGTGCCGCAGCAGCTGTTCCTCCGACATCAGCATCTCGCTCTGGAATACGCTCTCGCGCAGGGTGCCAACGAGCCGCAGGCGCACCGACTCGCCGCGCTCATCGGCGAGGATCAGCTCGTTGCCGAGAGCGAGCTTGAGGATCCACTGCATGGAGTTGACGTCGCCGATGACCGGGATGATCTCCGGCCCGAGGTCGACCTCGAGCAACTCCCACGGATTCTCGATGTCGTAGCTGTCGGCCAGCGAGGCAGCAAAATGGAAGCCGCCGGCTTGCACCATGGCCGCCGGCACGCCGAGCAGGCGGGGCCGCTGAGGCTGGTAGAGATTCAGGCAGCTGGTGTCATCGCCGGGTACGCTGCGGAGCTGCAGTATGGGGACGCTTGCGAGGGCCGCGCTATCGTCGTCTGCGAAGCCGAGATCGAATCTCCCAGCGGGCGAGTTCAGGTCTTGATGCAGGGGCACGTCGGATTGGGCCAGCAATCGATAGCCGCCGGCCCCCGCCTCGACGATGCCTTCGTCGTGGCGCGGGTCGCGTGTATTGCTGGCGACCGTGGCGATGACGAAACAGGCCGAGGCGACCAGCGTAACGCTGAGCAGGCTCCTGCCCGGGTTCCAACCGGCGCTACGCAACGCCATGCGCAAGGCGGCCCCCCGCGACGACCGCACGGTTGCCCGACGGCCGGCGTTCCAGCGGGCGAAGCTGGCCAACCCCCCGACCAGCAGCGCGGCTCCGGAGGCGAAAGCCAGGCCGGGATTGGTCGCCTGTCCGGTGGCGACAGCCAGTGCGATGAGTCCGATGCCGACGCCCAGGCCGATGGGTGCCACCCAGCGCGCTCGGCTCGGGTGTCGGAGGCCTTGTTCCGGCCGGGTTACGGCACTCAGCAATCGGGTGACGGGCAATTTTCGGAGGCGCCGCAGCGCCACGAAGATCGTCACCATCACCACCACGACGGTGAGCAAGAGGCCGCCGGCGATGGTGGCGGGCTGGACGTGGAGAAACAACAGCGGCGAACCAACGGCAGGGAGCCAGATCGTGGTCAACGCCCAGAGCATGGCGCGGCCGTAGCCGACACCAAGCACGACGCCGAGCAACGCACCGCCGGTGGCGACGATGAAACCTTCCGCGAGAAAGCGGTTGCGTGCCTTGCGGGCGGGAAACCCCAGCGCCAGCAACGTGCCGATCTCGGTCGCGCGGGCATCGACGCCGAGGTTGAAGAGCATGGCGACGATCAGCAGCGCAGCGAAGATGATGAAGAACGAGAAGCC
>JAJCXS010000104.1 GCA_029263335.1 Acidobacteriota bacterium
CCTCGAGAACACGGGACTGAACAGTTTCACGGAGCGGATTCGCGAACGGGTGAAGAACTACGCGGAGCAGACGCCTTCGAGCAAGGTGATCGCGAATGCCGATGGCTTCGCGAACGCCGACTTGACCTCGATGTTCGACGAATTGGCGGTCAACTAGTTCGGGTGAAGGGCGGGTCAGCGCACACACAGCGTTCGTGCGCCCCGCCCGGTTCGCTGAGATCAGGGGGACGTTCAGGGAGCGAAGGGCGCTCGATCGCTGTGTGTACTCTGACCCCGGCACCACCGAACTCGCGAGCTGAGGGGCGTCGGCAGATTGGCGCATTTTCGCTCGACCCTCGGAAACTCCGACGATGCCCGGTTACCTTCTTACAGGAGGTAACCGATGAACTCTGTTGGCTGGATCGTGGTTTTGATGGTGGCAGCGATCTTGTTGCCCTCCCTGCTGCTGGTCGGCGTTCGCCTTGCGATTCGCTTCAACGAGCACCCGACGGTGGTTGCCCTCCACCGCAGGATGACCGCATTCATGCAACGGCACCAACGTGGATGGGCCATCGGTAATGCCGCGGCCTGGTGCTCCGTTGGCCTTGTCCAGTGGTGGTCTGGGCAGACTCCGACCTTCCTGTTCTTGGGGCTCGTTCACGGTTGGCTGACCTGGCTGTTCTTGCGGGAGGGACAGCAAGACTGGCTCCTCGGGCCTCTCGCCGACGACTTCGCCGACCCACCAGAGCCGGTCACTCCGGAATCCGCCCCCGCGCCACCGCCATTGCCAACGGGCAGCGTCTGGGGACGGGCCGATAGGCCTCCATCAGCCGCAGACCTACGCCGCCGCGCACGCGGGCAACGCATCGAACCCGTCGACCCGTGAAGCTCGCGGGCCGATTCGTCGGCGTTGTCTCAGCGCTGCTCTCGAGCGGTCTGTTGTTGCGACCACTGGCTGACAACGGTGCCGTCTTCCTTCACCCGCTGTTCGTGCTGCAGTTCACGATGGCCGTGCTCGCGATGTGGGCAGCATTTCATCGTAGAAGCCGCGACTATCTGCTCTTCGTGGCGGCGGTAGCGTTCGTCATCGGCTTCGGCTGGTCGTTCATTCTCCAGCCGTTCCCCATCCGCTGGATCGGCATCGGCAATCTGGGCTACGTCGTCGCCTGGTGGCTACTGCACGACCCGAACGAACTCCTCCACAACGAAGCCCGACCGCTCTAGCCAACCCGGGCCGCCCGGGCTCAAACGTCAGCGAGCCTGATCACGTCTCGGTGACGCCAGGGAGCCGCGGGGCGGGACAAGGCTCGACGCCCTTCGCCGCCCTGCCACGTCTCCATCATCACCAACATCCCGCGCGGGGCGCTCGAGCCTTGTCCCGCCCCGCGGCTCCCTTCTCCACCCGAGCTACGCGTCCAGACGAGCCACCTGTACCCGGGCGTCGTTGAAACACGCTCCTTCGCCGCAGTCCGTGTAGGTGTCCGGCACGAGCGCGTTCGAGGTGCGCCCGTTCAGCGTGTGGTGACTCCACAGCCCCTTCGGCAGGAAGAGGACCCCGGCGCGCACGCGTTCGGTCACCTGTACCAGGACATGCATCTCGCCCAGATCGTTGTGCACGCGAACGCTATCGCCGTCGGTGATGCCGCGCGGCGCCGCGTCGTCCGGATGCATCTGCATCGGCCATTGGCGCCGCACAGTCTGTCCGAACGTCGAGCTCACCATCTTGTTGGTGGCCGGCGAGATCAGCGCCAGCGGGAACTGCGGAGTGGCGGGATCCTGCCGCAGAGCGTAGAAATCGCCACCCGCCTCGTCGTCAAGTGCTGGCGGCAGCAGGTGGATTTTACCGTCCGGGGTCCCGGGGATAATGTCGACCATCTGCACCGGCCGCTCACCCGCCGGCGGCAGCGCGATACCCCGCTCCTCGATCTGAGATGCCAGTCCACTCGACCCCAGGATCGCTTCGGCCAGAGCCTCGGGCCCCACCGGGTCGTCGTCACGCCATAGCCCCAGCCGCTCGCAAAGTTCGGCAAATACGTCGTAATTCGGGCGCGCCTCATCCACCGGGTCGGCTACCGGGCCGTGGTGCTGCAGCACCATCGCGCCGTAGCCTTTGGATAGTTCCGCGTGCTCGAGCATCGCGGTGGCCGGAAGCACCACATCGGCCCAGTCCACGGTGTCGTTGTGCACCTGCTCGAAGACCACCGTGAAGAGGTCATCGCGAGCCAGCCCGGCGAGCACGCGTTCCTGGTCGGGCAGTGTGGCAACCGGGTTGGCGTTGTACACGAACAGCACCTTGACCGGCGGATCGGAGGCTTCGAGCAGGGTCCTACCCAGACGATTCATGTTGAGCGTGCGGGCGGTGCTGACGGGCTCGTTGGCCGCGAGCGTTGCATCGAGATCGAAAGCACGCGAGTTACTCATCGTGTAGCCGCCGCCACGGACTCCAAACTTGCCCGCGATCGCCGGCAACGCGACGATCGCTGCGGCTGCGCCGCATCCGTTACGGTTCCGCTCCAGGCCCCAACCGCAACGAATGACCGCCGGCGACGACTCCGCGTACCACTGGGCGAGCACCTGCAGATCGGCCAGGGCCACCCCCGCGGCTTCGGCACTGCGCGCCAGATCCCAGTCAGCGGCACGGCGGCGATAGCCATCGATCTCGACCGCATGGGCCGCGAGAAACGCCTCGTCAGCGTGACCGTTTTCGAACAGCCAGTTGCCCAGGGCGAGCGCGATCGCCACGTCGGCACCGGGCTTCACCTCCAGGTGCAGATCCGCGGACCGCGCCAGCTTCGTTCGCCGCGGGTCGATCACCACGAGCTTCGCACCGCTCTCCTGCGCCGCACGAATGAACGGTAGCGCATGAATTCCTGTCGCGCCCGGGTTGCATCCCCAGACGATGATGAGCTGCGCCTCGACGTAATCCTGAAACGCCACCCCCGGCATCTTCCCGTACATCTCGGTCACGGCACGGGTGGTAGGCGCGGCGCACACAGTGCGCGCCAGGTTCGAGGCGCCGAGCCTCCTCCACAGCCGGGCATCCGTGGTGTCCTGCGTGAGCAGACCGTTCGAGCCCCCATACGAGAGCTGCATGAGGGATTCACCGCCGTAGTGCTCGCGCGCCCCCTTGATCTGGGCAACGACCAGCTCGAGCGCCTCATCCCACGAAACTCGCTCAAAGCTGCCGGTGCCCTTGGCTCCGACCCGGACCATGGGGTGCCGAAGACGCTCCTTCCCATAGAGCAACTCAGGCAGCGCGCGTACCTTCGAACAGATGAAACCCGCCGTCAGCGAGTTGATCGAATTCCCATCAACGGCAACGACGCGGCCGGCCTCGACATCGACCTCCAGGCTGCAAGCATCGGGGCAATCGAGGGGACAGTGCGACTGCTTGGGCAACAGTTCCTCCGCGGGCCGGGTCAGACTATGATGGTGCTGGCTTGAGCGCCCTTCATGAGCGCCTCGCTACAAGTTCTACTACACCCGTCGCGGGGGCACAGGGGGGGCCAGTGAGCCAGCGCGACGTCGGGAGAACACATGGGCTCGCTGTCGTTCATCCATTGCGCTGACGTTCATCTCGGCGCTCCGGTGCGGGGTTCGGCCAAGATGCCGGCCGGGATGCGGGAGAGGCTTCGCGACGCTCCAGGCGATGCCTTCGCCAAGATCGTCAGCACGGCCATCCACCGCCAGGTAGACGCCGTAATCGTCGCCGGCGACCTCTTCGATGCCACCGATCGGAATCTCCGGGCGCACGTTCGCCTACGCACTGAACTCGCCCGACTCGACGACGCCAACATCGCCTGTTTCGTGGCCTGCGGCAACCATGATCCGCTGGGCGGGATCTCGGGCGGTGTGCGCCTGCCTGATTCGGTGCATGTGTTCGGACCCAAGGTGGAGGCGAAGCCGATCCTGCGCGACGACATGGAAATCGCCCGCGTCTACGGCGTCTCATACGAGAAGAAAGCGGTGCGCCGTAACCTGGCCCAGGACTTCCCGAGGCAGCCAGACGGCCCCTTTAATATCGCCGTGCTGCACGCCAACGTCGGCGACCGCGAGCGCCATGGGCGCTACGCGCCGTGCAGGTTGAGAGATCTGACCGACACGCGGTTCGATTACTGGGCACTCGGCCATGTCCACACGCGAGAAACGCTGAACTCCCAGGGCCCCGTCGTTCATTACCCCGGGAACCCGCAAGCTCTACACACGCGCGAGCCGGGGGCGCGTGGAGCAACGCTGGTACAAGTGAGCGACGGCGGCGCGGTGGAACTCGAACCCCTGTGGACAGATGTCGTGCGCTGGCATCGGCACCGGACGGCAATCGACGACATGACCACCATCGACGACTTGACGGCCGACTTCGAACGGATCGCAGGCGAGATTCGGCTCGCCGCGCCCAACCGGATCAACATCGTCCGTTGGGCGCTCTTCGGCAGCGGGCCGCTGCACCCCCTGCTCAACACGCCAGGAGCCGAGCCCGAACTGCGAGCTGCACTGCGCGCGGAATATGGTGTCCGCGAAGAAGGCAACCCCGTGTGGCTCGAGCGTATCGATCTGGCCACGCAGCCAACTCGTGATGTCGACCGACTACGACAACAACCCGATTACCTTGGCGACATGCTCGGCCTCGCCGGTGGTCTGGCCGCCTGGCGGCCGAGGTCGCCCCACGCCGAGGTGGGCGAGGCGAGACTGCCGGTCGAGGATCCTCCGGCGGCGGCAGCAGTAAGAGAAGCCCTGAGCGCTCTCTTGGACGAGCCGCGCCTGGTCCGAGCACTGGGCGACGAGAGCGCCTGGGACCTGCTGCGCTTCGAGGAGTTGCTCAAACGAGCGGAAGCCCAGGCGGTCGAGTGCCTCGCACCAACGGAGATCGACACGTGATCTTTCGGCGCGTACACGTCAACGGCTTCGGCATCTGGCGCGATCTCGGTCTCGACGAGCTGTCCCCGGGTCTCAACGTCTTTCTCGCGCCCAACGAAGGCGGCAAGTCAACGCTGATGGCCTTCGTTCGCGCCGTGCTGTTCGGCTTCAAACGACGGCGCGATCCGCAGCGCTACGAACCGTTGCGCGGTGGCCAGCACGGTGGCTTTCTCGACGTCACCACCGAGGGTCGCGAGTACCGCATCGAACGCTCCGACGACGGCACCTCACGCGGCGAGGTCGTGGTGACGGGCAACGATGGCTCGGCTTTCCCCGCTGGTAAGCTGGACAACCTGCTGCGCAGCACGACCGAGACGCTCTACGAAAACGTCTTCGCATTCGGGCTCGATGAGCTACAACGCCTGGACACGCTGCAGGACGATGACGTTGCCGGACACATCTACAGTGCCGGGATGGGTGCCGGCACGATGAGCCCGGTGGCGTTCCGCCAGCAGGTTCAGGAGAACATCGACGCCCTCTTCAGGCCACGTGGACGCAAGCAGCCGATCAGCGAAGTCCTGGCGAAGATCGAGGAAGACGAGGAGCGGATCGCCCAGTTGCGCGCCATGCCCGAGCAACACACCGAGTTGCTGCGCAAGGAAGGACGCCTGCGCGAGAAGCTCGCGACCAAAGACCTCCGTATGGACGAGCGCCAGGTTGAATACGACGATCTTCTGCGCACGCAGCGTGCCTGGCCGCACTACGAGGAGTTGCTCGAGGCCGAGGCGACGCTGCAGACGATCGGAGTGGAACCGCAACGTCTCCATGCGGCGACGGCGGAGGCAAGCAATCACGCCAGCGCCGGCGGTCATGAAGCCTCGAGCACCGAGGTAGCCGTGGAGGAGCCGACGAGCGACAACGAGGACCGTGCTCCGCGAGTCGATCCCGCGGAACTGATGTCCGCCGCGCAACGTGGACTGCTGCGTCACGCCAACAAGATCCGCGGGCTGCTCAGCAGCGCCGATAGGTTGCGCGATTTGCAGGCGACCGTGGTGAGCCGGCAGGAAACGGCTCGATCACGCCGGCAGACATTCCTCGCAGACGTCGACGAGCTCGGCTCTGACTGGTCGCTCGATCGGGTGCGCGCGATCCGTACCGACGTGCAGGCCCGGGACGAGATTCGCACCTGGGCCGAGAAGATCCGCCAGGCTGAGGGCGAAATCACCGCCACCGAGTCACGCGCCGGCGACGCGAATCTGGTGTACGAAGCGATGCAGGAGACGCACGACCAGATCGGCCGCGGCACCTTGGTCGTAACCTGGGGTTTGATCTTGAGCGCGATCGCCGCAACTTCCGTGCTCATACCGCCGCCCGCGCGTTTCGTCAGCGTCATGAGCGTCGTGTCGGTGGGCGTACTGATCGGTTCGCTGGTTTCCTGGCTGCATCTGCGCGGGCAGCGAGAGCGGCGCGGGGAGCAGGCAATGGCGGCCCAGCGCGAGGCCGAGCTATGGCAAGGCCACGACACCGCCAAGTCGGCGCACCAGCAAACGCTCGACAGCTGGACTGAATGGCTGGGCGAACACCACCTGGCCGACGAGTTGAGCCCCCAGGGGGCGCTCGACCTGCTCGATCGAGTGGTCCAGACGCAGACCGCGGACCATCGTTCTCACGACGCCCAGCAGGGGGTCGATCTGGCCAGCGCGGATCTACAGCAAGCCTGTATGGAGGTACTCGCGATCCTCGAGGAGATCGATCGTCGCGATCTCGAACTGCGCTACGACACCATGAAGATGGTGGACCCGCTGCTAGCTACCATCGGAGAGCTGCAGGCCGAACTGGAAGATGTCGAGGCTCACCGGGAGCGTATTCGTTCAGTACTCGAGAGACATTCCAGCGCCCGCGCCAGCCTACAGGCTCTGGCCGGCCAGGAGGGCGCGGATACGTTCCGGGAACGATTGTCCGCCTGGGACCCCGACGCGCTGGCGCGAGCAGTCGGAACGGCACAAGGCAAACTGCGCTCGGTGCGCGCCGATCGCGACGCCTTGAACGAAAGTTTGGGCGCCCTCGGTCAGCAGATTTCGGACTTGGAGACCGACGAGGCTCTCGCCAATGGCCTGGCCGAGCGCGAGTCGAGACGCGCGGAGCTGGTCGAACTCGTCAACGACTGGGCCGGTCACACCATCACCGCGGCCCTTTACGACGAGGCCAAGCACAAGTACGAGGCCGAGCGCCAGCCGGAGGTGCTCAAGCTGGCCGGAGAGTTTTTCGAGCAAATGACCGACGGTCGATACTGTCGCGTGATCGCTCCTCTCGGCGAGGTCCGGCTCGAGGTCGAACGCACAGACAGTGGCGAACGCCTGGCTCCGGCGGCGCTGTCGCGTGGCACCGGCGAGCAACTCTACCTGGCGATGCGGCTCGCCTTGGCGCGCGCCTATGGCCGGCGCGTCGTTCCGCTGCCGCTCGTAGCCGACGACATTCTCGTGAACTTCGACGATGATCGCGCGCGCGCGACCGCTGCCCTGCTCAACGACTTTGCGCGCAACGGCCATCAGGTCTTCGCCTTCACCTGCCACCGACATCTGGCCGAGACCTTCACGCGCAACGCCCCCGACGCCAAGCTCCAGACCCTCCCCGCGCACGGCTGAGGCCGCGCGCTGCCGAAACCGTCGACGGCGGCGAACCGTTACCAGGCGCGCAGTCCGAAGAACGGGTCCGCGGTGAGATCGTCTTTGAGGAAGAGGTCGTACCAGGCCCGGTAGCGAAGCCATCGATCGATGATGAACGATGGCTTGCTGAGGCCGTGGCTCTCTCCGGGGTACACGATCAATCCCGTCTGCGGTCCGCCATCGACCATGCGACGCCGGAGCTGCGTGTACATCTGTTCGCTCTGCGACGGCGGCACGCGAGCGTCTTCTCCGCCCACCATGAAGAGCGTTGGTGTTTCGATCTTGGCGACAGCGCGGATCGGCGATAGCCGTTCGTAGCGCGCACGACTCGCCGCCTCGTAGGGCAAGCCTAGTTCGTCTTCCCACCAACGCTGCAGATCGTCCGTTCCGTAGGACGAAAAGTAGTCGGTTTCGGAAGCTCCGGAGATGGCCGCGGCAAAACGCCGGCTCTTGGTGATCATGTAATTGGTCAAGATTCCGCCGTACGACCAACCGCCAACGCCCACACGCTCCGGATCGGCGATCCCGCGCCCGATTACGTGATCGACGCCGGCGAGGACGTCATCGAAGTCCGGGCCTCCCCAATCGGCCCAGAGCGCTAGTGCAAATTCTTCGCCATAGCCGGATGAGCCTCGCGGGTTCAGGTACAGCACGGCGTAGTCCTGAGCCGCCAGCCATTGGCGTTCCCAGGAGAACTCCCACGTGAATTGGGACACCGGACCACCATGAATGCGCACGATGAGTGGATAGCGCTTCCCTTCCTGATAACTGGGCGGTCGCAGCAGCCATCCCTCTACCATTACGTCGGCGCTCGAGCGAAAGCGGAGAGGCTCGGGTTCGGCCAGGTCTACCCGGGTACGCCATCCCGCATTCAGCTGCGTGAGCGCTCGTAGCTCCGCTCGCGGCGGCGTCGAGGTCGGACTCACGTGGCCGGCGGGCCACCGCATGGGCACAATTCCCGCCTGCGGGATCGCCCTTGCTCGGTACAGCTCCGGCGGCTCGGTGCCGGCGCTGAGCACGGCGACGACCTGCCGCCCGCCGGGCATGATCTCGAACTCGCCAACGGCACGCGGGCCAGCGATGATCGCGGCGCTGGTGCCGGCCGGTAGCGGCGGTGCCATTCGTCGGCGCCGCTGACTGCGATCGGTCAGCCGACCCAGCCCCGTCGACACCTGGATCAGCGAGACCGTGCCCCGATCGAGCAACGTCACGTAAACCGAGGCGCGATCGTGCGCCCAGAACGCCGCCGACCCGAGCGGCCGATCCAACGCCGCCGTGAGTTCAGTCGGCACCCCGACGTCGATTTGCGGGTGGCCGTCTTCGACCGCCACCGACGCACTCAGCGCCACCAGCCGAAGGTGATCGTTCGCGTATATGGCCGGATGGCGGGGAACGTGCCGGTACGCCAGGTGCGTACTGTCGGGCGACCAACGCGGGGTGCCGTCTTCACCCTCGGAGTCGGTCACACGCAACACGACCCCACCCTGCGCCGCCACGAGCCAGATGTCGGAGTTGTTGTTGGTGTCAGGCTCAGCGGTGTGGTTGGAAGCGAAGGCGATCCAGCGACCATCGGGCGACCACTGCGGTGAACCGTCACTGAAGCGCCCACCGGTCAGACGTCGCGCGGCCACCTTCTGTACGGAAGCCGGCACCTCGACAACGAACAGGTGGCGAGGCCGCGACCCTACGTAACCCGACCCGTCGGCCTTGAACTGCAAGCGCGAGATGACCGCCGGAACCGGCCGATTGACCGGCGCCGGCTCTGCCAGCGGTTCGACCCAGCCCCCCGCCGGGTACGCCGCGTCGTCGGGGTCCGCTGCAATGCCCTCGAGCGCCGCGACATCCTCGTCTTCGCCACCTTCGGCCTCGTCGCCGCGCGGAGGGTCGACCGGTCCGGAGGGGATCCACTCGCCCGCGTCGAGCGGCGCGAGGGTCTCCAGGTCGACGGGCAACGGCACCTCGATGAAGTCGGCCCGCTGATCGTCCGGGAGCGATGGCCCGATCGCTTCCGCCGCCTCCTGGCTCACGAGCACGATGCGACGCGAGTCTGGCGCCCAGTCGAAATCGCTGACGCCGCCGGGCAACGCCGTCAACTGCCACGGTTCGCCACCCGCGAACGGGAGCAGCCACACCTGCCGCTCATGCAGGTAGGCCATCGACAAGCCGTCCGGGGCGAAATGCGGAGAGGTACCCTCGGCAGCAAGTTGATGCAGGTCGCCGCCGTCGGGGGTGATCGACCAGAGCGATGTCGTTCGCGTGTCCTGCTCGGCGTCGATCTCGGTGCGAGCGAACACGATCCGCGAAGCGTCCGGCGCCAGGGCGAGCTCACCGAGTTCCACGAACTCGTAGTAATCCGCCAGACGCAGGCGCCGCAGCGCGGGCGCCTCCTGTTGGGCCACCGCGGGCCCGACCAGCAACGACAACATGACGAGGCCGACGAGGGATCGCCAGCCAACACAGCCACGCAACGGCATCTTGAATCGCTCCTGAAGCAGGTGGCAGCGGCGGACAGGCGGTCAGCCTCCGTTTGCCGCTGCCGCGCGTCTCGTTCATCCTATCGGTACACCACCCGATGGCCAGCGTGCCCGCGAATCCCTCTGCGAGGGCACCTTTCCCCTGTTATCCATGCTCAGTACCGTCAGCCAACGTACGCGCGACCGCATCGCGGCGCTAACCCGGGAAACTTCACTCGCGGGTGTGGCGGTCATATTCTGCCCGTGTCGGGTCCTCCCCGAGACGGTGCTCAATCTGAAGGCGCTGATGGTCGAGACCCAGCAGATGTGGCGCGAGACCTTGGGCGTTGAGGCCTTCGACGGGCTCATGCGATCTGCTGAAGGAAGCGCTTTCTTCGCTGGCGAGGTCCGACTCGTGCGCGTGCAGGAGGGCCGTCCCGAAATGGTGGGCGTCTGGCTTCCGGTACCACCCGACTATCCAGAGAGGCTCAAGGTCCAGTTAGTCGACGCCGTCGAGCCCTTCGAGTTCCCCCAACCGATCTCTGGCACGGGTCTGCCCGAGCCCGTGGAGTAAACCGTGGAACCCAGTCTCAAAAACGCACGGCGCACCAAGATCGTCGCCACCATCGGCCCGGCAACCCAAACGCGCGAGAGCCTGGAGGAACTGGTCGACGGAGGCATGAACGTCGCCCGCCTCAATTTTTCGCATGCCGACACCGCGTGGCACCGCGAGCGCATTCAGCTTCTTCGCAAGATCGCCGATGAACGCGGCCAGACGATCGGCATCCTGCTCGACTGCCCGGGCCCGAAACTCCGCATCGGCAAGATTCCAGGTGGGGTGATCGAGCTGAGCACCGGAGACCCGTTGCGCCTGGTAACGACCGACGAGCCCGGCACCCGCGAACAGGTGTCCGTTTCGTACCCCACGCTGCCCGAGGAAGTCTGCGCAGGTGACCAGATCTTCCTCGGCGACGGTGACGTCGAACTGCAGGTCGAGCGCACGGAACCCGGCGTCGTGCACTGTTCTGTCATTTCTGGCGGTCCCCTTTCGAGCCGCAAGGGCATGAACTTCCCAACACGGTCACTGTCGGTACCGAGCGTGACCGACCGTGATCGCGAGGGTATTGCGCTCGCCGTCGAGAACGATGTCGACTTCATCGCGCTCTCGTTCGTTCGCACCGCCGAAGACATTCGCAACGCCCGTGCGGTGATGGACGAGCTCTCGGGTACGGTGCCGCTGATCGCCAAGATCGAAAAACACGAGGCGCTCGACCACCTCGATTCGATCCTCGACGAAGCGGATGGCTTGCTCGTGGCCCGTGGCGACCTGGCCGTAGAGATCCCGCTCGAGGACGTGCCCCAGGCTCAGAAGCGCATCATCCGAGCGGCCAACAACGCAGGCAAGCCGGTCATCACCGCCACCCAGATGTTGCGATCGATGGTGACCGCAACCCGGCCGACACGCGCCGAGGCCACGGACGTTGCCAATGCGCTATGTGACGGCACCGACGCCGTAATGCTCTCGGAGGAAACCGCCATCGGCGCCCATCCGGCCAAGGTCCTGGGAATCATGGACCGCATCTGCCGGGCTACCGAGCGCAGCATGCACAAGGGCGGGTCGCATCGACGCCTGCCGAGCGAGCGACACGATTCCGTCCCCGACGTGGTCGCGGCCGCGGCATCGCTGATCTCGCGCCTGCTGAAAGCAGACGCGATACTGGTGCCGACGCGCACTGGCAGCACCGCCATCAAGATGGCCGAATTTCGCCCGCATCAACCGATTCTGGCAATCAGCACGCATCCGCAAACGGTGGGGCGCATGACGCTGAGCTGGGGCGTGCGGCCGCTACTCGGCGAAGAGGTGCCGACTCACGAAGACATGCTCAGCGAAGCCGAACGAGTGGTGGTGGATGCCGCAATGATCGACAACGGCGACCTGGTGGTGATCACCGCCGGGTTCCCGGTCGGTGGCCCGGGCTCCACCAACACCGTGACGGTGAAGCGCATCGGTGAAGGCCTGGCGGACGGAGGCTGGGGCGACGAAGACCAGCAATCGCTGTTTACTGAGCATGGTGGCGAATGAGCGTCCGTCGTCTCATCCGGCTCACTGGCTCGATGGCGTCGTGCGACACCACACCAGATGTTCGCCGGGCAGATCGATCCACCATGCGTAATGGTACGCTGGCCGGCATCCCTGAGGACGATCGGGTCGCACTGGCAGCGGCCTGGTCACGGCCTGAGTAAGCGATATGTCGTCCGAATCCATCGAGGACTACATCAAGGCGATCTTCCAGCTCGGCAGGAACGACGACCTGGTGCAGACATCGGCCATCGCCGACCGACTGGATGTACGCCCGGCATCGGTGAGCAACATGGTGCGCCGGCTGGCAACGCTCGGGTTCCTGGTGCACGAGCCGTATCGTGGCGTCCGGCTCACCGACGAGGGCGAGCTGCTGGCTCGCCGTATGGTTCGCCGCCACCGCCTGATCGAACGCTTCCTCGTGGAGATTCTCGGGTACCCCTGGGACGAAGTTCACGAGGAGGCGGAACGGCTGGAACACGCGGTGAGCCCGCGTTTCGTGGCTCGCCTCGACCGGTTGCTGGACAACCCTGCGACCGACCCGCATGGCGCGCCGATTCCGGCCAGCGATGGCACAATGGACGAATCTGCACATCCGGCACTCACGGAGCTCAGCGCCGGAGAAACCGCATGCGTGCGACGCGTGCGCGATGGTGACAGCGAACTGTTGCGTAGATTCGAGCAACTCGGAATTCGACTCGACACGAGGATCGAGGTTCTCGAGACCACGAACGACGAAGGAACGCTGACATTACGAGTTGGTGACGAGCAGCGCCGGCTCGAACATGCCGCGGCTAGCGGTGTGTTCGTTGAAAGAACCGCGGACTAATGCGGCCTTGCCCGGCACGGCTGCAAGCAACGTAAACCGGAGGGTGGCTGACATGCCTTTGATGCGACAGATCAGCGTGTTTCTCGAAAACGTTCCAGGGCGACTCGCGACCCTGTGCAACACGCTGGAGGAAAACGGAATCAACCTCCAGGCGATGACGACCTCCGAGGGTAGCGACTACGGCGTGGTTCGCATGCTCGTGAGCGACGTGGACGCCGCCGAGAACGTGCTGCGCGACGCGAACCTGCCCTTTTCTACAGTCGAGGTGCTCACCATCGAGGTATCCGACGAACCGGGCGCCCTCGGCAAGGTCGCCGTGCAGCTGGCGGAAGCCGGCATCAACGTCGAGTACGCCTACGCAGCTGCGGGCGGCGGCAACGCCCGCGCACTCTGCGTCGTCAAGGTCGCCGACCCGGCTGCGGCGGAAACGCAGCTCGGCCTGGCCTGATTCCGATTTGCTGCCTCACACGGTAGTTGTCGACTTCGCTGTCGCGCTGCTGCTGACTTCGGTCGGCGCCGACCTGCTCAGCATGCTGGCGGAAGAGGACGAATTCCGTATTGTCGCGACCTGGACCCTGGTGTTCGGCACTGGCGCCGCAATCTTCGCAGCCCTTTCGGGATACGCCGCCTACGACGAGGCTGCGCCAACAGGGCTAGCCGAGATAGTGGTCCTGAATCATCGGACGGCAGGGCTGGTCACCCTGGCGTGCTTCGTGCCGGCCTCCGTGTGGCGAATGCTGCTGCACGGTCAACACCCCCAGACGAAGGCGGCCGGCTACTGGACCCTGGTGGCGCTGGGCACCAGTGCAGTTCTGGTCACCGCATACCTCGGCGGCACGGCGGTGTTTCGATACGGCGTGGGCGTCCTGAATGGTTGAGGGCGAGTTACCGCCCGCCGCGCCCCTGATGGCACGACGCGTGTTCGTGACCCGCCCCATTCCTGCTGCCGGAACCGACCTTCTCGCCGCGTCCGGCGCCCGCGTAACGGTGTGGTCCGGTCGTGGCGATGCCCCGAGAGCAGACGACCTCCGCGCTGCAATTGCCGCTACCGATGTGCTTCTACCGCTTCTGACAGAGGAGCTCGACGCCGATCTTCTCGCGGCGGCGCCACAGCTCCTGGGCGTCGCCAACCACGCCGCCGGGCACGACAACATCGATCTTCCCGCCGCGACCGAGCTGGGCATTCCCGTGAGCAATACGCCCGACGTGCTCACGGAAACCACCGCGGACCTCACCTGGGCGCTTCTGCTCGGCGCCGGGCGTCGAATCGTCGAGGCCGATCGTTTCATGCGGCTGGGCAACTACCGGCTATGGGGACCACAGCTCCTCCTGGGCGAGGATGTGTCGCCAGGCGGCGACGGCCGGCGCAAGAACCTGGGCATCATAGGGTTCGGCCGCATCGGCGAGGCCGTCGCGCGACGAGCCCGTGGCTTCGATATGAACGTCCTGGTCCACCATCCGGGCGGCCCCGAGCGCGTCATGGCCTCCGGCCTGGCACAGCCCGTGGACCTGGCGACGCTACTCCGAGAATCCGACTTCATCTCGCTGCACGTCCCCCTGACCTCAACGACACGCCACATGATTGGCGCGGACGAGCTGCGGGTCATGAAACCCACCGCGGTCCTGGTGAATACGTCGCGGGGCGCCGTCGTCGATGAGGCGGCGCTGGTTGTCGCGCTCCGCAGCGGCCAGATCGCGGCCGCCGGTCTTGACGTCTACGAGCACGAGCCGGCAATGACGGCTGGGCTCGCTGAACTCCCCAATACCGTGCTGCTACCGCACGTCGGCAGCGCCTCGCGCAGCACCCGCGAAGCAATGGCCGTCATCGCCGCGACCAACGCGCTGGCGATGCTCCGCGGGGAGCCGGCGCCGCACTGCATCAATGCCGCCGTGTACCAGGGTGACGCCTTCGCGCGCCGGGTCCGTCGGCCAGACGCCGACGCACGGAGTCATAACCCGTAGCAAGCCGCCGCGAATGCCCGCTGGATTGCGGGTCGAAGGGTATTCGCCGGATGCTGGTACAATCGCCCGTCGAGGTCCTATATGCGTTTTACCGAATCGGAAATTCAGCTGGCTGCCCGTCTGCGCGGGGCAGGATTGGTGTGGGCTCCGCGCGCCGGTCACTATGTCTTCGACATTGACGGCCTGGTGCGAGCACCCTCGCCCTTCCAGGCGGGCGTGCACCTAATCAGCAGCACCAACGCGATGGAGCGCATGGCCGGGGGCGCAGATGACCTGCATGAGAAGTTTGCCTGGCTCCCGACCTGGGACGATGCTCGGGCGTGGCTCGACGAGCACGGAGTACCGCGTCAGGATGTGGTCGCGGCATTACAGGATGCCGTCGAGAATGACAGCAGCGACCGCGAGGCGATCTACCACTTGATCCTCAAGACGCTCGAGCGGGCGGCGGACGAACGCGCGTGAAATTCAATCTGGCCCATCTTTCGCCACGGACCTCCCTGTTCGCCCTGAGCCTCATTCTCGTTGGCGCGTGCAATCAGACACCGACCGAGGTCACCTCGCTACCACGAGCGCTGGGCGAGGTCGAGGCGGTGCGCGTGAACATGGAGTCGCTCCAACCGCTAGACCCGGCGACCGATGGCACGTACGTCCTCTGGGGCCTGGGTGAGCGGAACCAATCGGGCAGGCTGGGTGCCTTCTTCATCGATCCGACCACCGGGGCTGTGGTTGACGAGAGCGGCGCGCCCATCGACACCTTCACCACCGAGGAGCTGGCACTGCGTACCTTGCAGGGCATCCTGGTGACGATCGAAGCCAACCCCGACAGCGCCACGCCCACCGGCATGCAGATCATCTCGGGGACGTTCATCGACCGCGTTGCCGAACTCACGGTGCCGGTGTCGAGCGGTATCACCTCGGCCTCGGGTACCTTGCGGGTGTTCACGCCCACCGACGGGCCTGGAACCAACGAAACATCTGGTGTCTGGATGGTTGACGCCGCCGGCGAGCCATCGCTCAACATGCCCGACACCACGGCGGCCCTGGAATTCGAGCTGTTCATCGAGGTTGCTGGGCGCAACATCAACGTGGGTCGCTTCGATGTCGTCAACAACCGCGACAATTTCTGCCGTTTCTGCGCCGACTTCGAAGAATTCGCACAGCCCGAGCGCCCTGGTGACGACCTGCTGGTGAATCCGCCCGACGGCCTCGTATTTCCCATCGACCTTTCGGGCGCGACGGTTCGCATCAGCCTGGAAGGCCGCGCCAACGACTTCGTCCAACAGTCGCAGCTGGTCGTTCTCGAAGCCGTGCTCCCATCCGGTCTGGTTGGGGGAGAGATCGTAGGCTTCACGAACCTCGCCGCGTCGTTCCCTTCGGGGCAGGCCGTCCTGTACTAATGCCAATGTCGAGTCGTCCGATCTCCAAATCACCCGCAGCCGGTCGCCGCATCAGCCCCCTGAGCGTCTGCTGCAGACTGCCAGTTCTGGCGTTGTTACTGGTGTCTGGAATCGCGGGCGGGCAGGAACTCGCTGCGGTCAGCGGTGCTGAAGCTTCGGGCGGAACCACGGGGTTCTTCCTGGGCTCGAGCCTCGCCCCGGACCCCGCTCCGAGCCCCCAGCGATCGGGCGTCAGCGCGGAGGCCCCCGAGCGCGATCCCGTCGGCGGTTTCACCGTGGGGATATTGGCCGGCGTGCAACTGCGCGGCTCCGGCTCGGGACAGTTCGGCCTTTCACTGGCCTGGTTCAATCGCTCGACCTCCAACGTCGGCCTCGAGTTTGAAGGCGCAGTCACTCGCGGACCGGATGGGCAGGTCTATCACGGGCTGATGAGCGTGATCCTGCAGTCGGGTTCTCGCGCCGCGCGCATGGTCCCCTACCTGGCGGTCGGCGGCGGGGTATTCCACGCGCGAGAGCAGTTGCGCGACACCGTGGCAGATGCACTCCCCGACTTCGGCATTGATCCGGTCGAGGGAACCGAAACCGGCGGCCTCTTCGCCTTCGGGTTCGGCGTGCGCTACTACCTGAGCGAGAAACTGTCGTTCCGCGGCGACTATCGCGAGATGCGCGCCATTACGACGGCCGACGGAGGCATCTTCGACCGGATCCACTCGATGCGACGTATCGGTGGCTTCCTGATGATCCAGTTCTGACTGGAACGTCACCTCGAAGCGAAACTTCGCGCCAGTCGGCACCGCCGGACCAGAGATCTCCGCGCCGAACGCAAGAAGATCCGGCCGGGCGCCTACCGGGCTAGCTCAACCGGGTTCAGAGCGAGGGTCCCCTGTTTCCCCTTCCGTCCGACGTAACCCCGGTTCATTGAGCCAGCCCGATCGACGTCCGACCGGACTGCCCTCACTTAAAGCAAACCTGATGCCAACCCGCCCACACCGGCGCGAATTTGCCCGGCGCCGCGACCTCCATCGCACCTCTAACCTCATACGAAGCAAGAACTTGGGCACGGCTGTCCAGACGAGGTTGACGCGAACGAACTGCACTCCCCGCCCACCGCGCAGGCCCTTGCTGTAGTCTCTGGACCACAATTGACCCCGAGCGGTCGACGGCTTGCGGACGCCGTCGACATACGGACACAATCGCGACATGCTCGACGACACCATCCTCTCGCGCGACATCCTCCAAAAAGTCTGCCTAGGCGCATACCCCGAAGACGATCGAGTCCTCGAGCCGGTGCTTGCCGACTTCGTCGATATCGCGAAGACCATCACCGACAGCGACTACGGTTCCATCTTCATCATGGAGCGCGAGGACGATGAGGTACGGATCGTCGCCCATCGCGAAGAAGGTGAATTGCTCGATGAGCTGCCCAACCTGCTGCAGCTCGACACCGAGTCGCCGGGGATCTTCACGTGGGTCTATCACAACAACGAGACCTACATGTCGAACGACGTCAGCAAGGATCCGTACTACTTCCCGGCCTTCAAGGACGTCGCGGCGGATCTGATCGTTCCCATTCGTCTGCAGGGCAAGCCCGTCGGCGTGCTCTCGGTGGAGAGCCGGGAACGTGGCCACTACACCGAGGAACATCGGGGCCGGCTGGAAGACTTTGCAGAAGCGATCTCGCTTGTTATTGCCCGCCTGTGGCTAACCCGTTACTCCCGGCGGCGTGGCTACGATGTCGAGATCGTCGGCATCTCGGCCGAGATCCGCGGCATTGAAGAAATGGTCAAACGCGTCGCGGCGACCCGCGAGCCGGTGCTCCTGACGGGTGAAAGCGGGGTAGGCAAGGAACTCCTGGCACACGCCATCCACTACTTCTCGCCCCGTCGCGAGCACGAGATGATGATCGTCAATTGCGGTGCGTTCGCGGACGAGTTGCTCGCCTCCGAGCTTTTCGGCCACGTCAAGGGCTCCTTTACCGGCGCTCATCGCGACAAAGCCGGCAAGATGCAGCTCGCGGATCGGGGCACCCTCTTTCTCGACGAAGTCGAGGCCATGAGCCCGCGTCTGCAGGTAATGTTGCTGCGCGCCCTCGAGTACGGCGAGCTACAGAAGGTGGGCGAGGATCGTTCGGCACACCGGGTCGACGTGCGCATCGTGGCGGCGAGCAACCAGGATCTGCGCGAGATGGTCGCCGAGGGAAAGTTCAGGGAGGACCTCTACTACCGGTTCAACGTGTTCGGCATCCGCGTGCCGGCCCTGCGCGAGCGACGCGAAGATATCGCACTGCTGGCCTCGTACTTCCTGGGTCGATTCCGCGACGACAATGGTGACGGCCCCATCAAGTTCACCGACGACGCCGTGGACGTGCTGCGACGCCACCACTGGCCTGGGAACGTGCGCGAACTTCGCAACGCGATTCGTCGGGCCGCGGTACTGTGCGACGGTGATCGGATCAGCGTGCACGACCTGCCCAGCGCCGTGGTCCGCGCCGCCAACGCCTTGCCGCCAACGGCGGCCGCGCCCAGCGCAGAAATCGATCTCGCCGAGGCGCGCCTCGATGGGGCCATCGCGAACCACATACAACGGGTCTTGAAGGCGGTCGACGGTAACAAGAGCAAGGCCGCCGAGGCTCTCGGCATTCCGCGTACGTCGCTGTACCACAAGATCCGCAAGTACCGGATCGCCAGCGCGAACGACTAACTGCCGTCCGTTACCACCGCCGGCGGCACTTCAATCAGTGCCAACTGCCGGCTGTCAGGCGACCATCGCCAGACCCAGCCGCGGACGAAGGCGGCCCCGAGCGTCACCGGGGATGACAACGGCACCTGCCCCTGCGAGCCCGTCTCCGGCACGACCTGGTAATCGAACACGGACTGCCACCCCCCGATGCGCGTCAGCAACGGCACCGTCTCGCCAGCGAGAACAGCGTCACCGTCGTGGCCCTGTCGTCGCCTGGCCGTGGCTGAGATCGTGGCCACGCCGTCGCGGGCCACCGAGGCGACCTCGGCACGGGCGCCAATGCGAGGAACCAGCAGCAACTGTAGGGCCAGCCCGTCCACAATCGTCCGCACTCCGACCCAGTGCGTGGTGGCCAGAGCGTGCTGGAAGACAGCTGACTCCTCCCGGCTGTCCGCCCGGCCTACGAACAGCGCTCCCGTGACGGGCGACCAGCGCCAACGCAGGTCAACCAGGAGATCGAAGCCCAGTACGCCGTCACCCAGGTCCGCGCCCAGGATTGCCAGCGGTACTCGCCGTGCGGCGATGCCCGCCAGTGAAACGGGCTGCACCAGCTCCCTGTCCTCGACCTCCGCCCCGAGGCGTGCTGCAAACTGCGGCGTCACACTCGATCGCCAGCGCATGGGATCGACTCGAAGGCGCGCTGCCGTACCACCGATGTCGGCGCGCACCCACGTCGCCCCATCGGCCACTTCCGTGGAGGCCGCGCCGGCCGATCCTCTCCAGCGTATCGCCTCACCACCGTTTTCGACGCGGCGAACGGCGGTCGCGAGGGCGGCCAATCGGGTGGCGGTCTCGCCGCCGGCCGCCGCCGCCCCGTACTCGAAGGTGTCGGCGGCCGCCGCTACATCACCAGTGCGCCAGTACAACCCGCCCACGAAGCTGGCGGCGCGGCCCGCCATCTGCCCCACCCGTAGCGTCGGTGCCGCCACCTCCAGTGCCGCCGCGTACTCACCGCGAGCCGCCAGCACCCGGGCCAAGCCCAGTAGCCCTTCGGGATGACCATCTCTGGCCGCGCGGCGATGGAACTCCTCAGCGGGAGCGACCTCGCCTAATCTCCACGACGCCCTGCCCAGCAGCGACCATGACGCCGGCCCCGGCAGGCGCCGTTCGTACCCGATGGCAACGTCGCGAGCCTCGGTGATGCGCCCTTCGCGCAGGGCCGCCTCGATGCGACGCTCCGTCGCGGCCGTCGGACTGTTGATTCCGACCGACGGACGCGCACAGGCGGCCGCCGTCGCCAGCGGGCCGGCGCAGAGCAAAATGACCGCCGCCGGGCCTCTTCTTCGCAGCCACGAACCAGTGATATTATTGGACCCTGAAGGGAGGCCTATGAAGCTTGACAACTACGTAACCCGTTGGCAGGAATTTCGCGACTGGTCGGTCTCGAATCGCCCGGAAATCGTTACCAGGGTGGATACGCTCGGTGACGAACTGCGGGACTCGATCAATCTGTACCGCGAAGCCACCGACCCTGACACTCGACATCTCCGTATGGAGCACATCAAACAGCACTACGATCGTGTGGTCCAGTGGCACATGGAGGCGATCCTCTCGAAACTGGACCGGGAATAGCTGCTGCCGAGATCTAGGCCTCGACGGCCGCTCGCTCCAGACGCGCAGCGAGTTCTCGCAGCTCTCGACGCTGTGGAAAGCTGAGATGCTCGCCAAGATCCGCTTCGAGACGACGCAGCTGCCGCACAGCGTCTAGCGCCACCGCTTCGAGCTCTGCTGTTGACGTCTTTTCGTTGGATCCTGTCGATCGAGTCTGGCCCGCCCAGTCTTCGAGTTCCGCTGGATCGAAGCGCACGTTGAAACCGAGTTTGCGATACGGAACGCGGCCCGTGCGCACCCACTCGTACAGTGTCTTCGGGCGGATTCCGAGGTAATCGGCCGCTTGATCGACGCGCCATAGCGACATGTTCGCCCCCACGAACTGAACGCAAAGCAACACCCACAACTCCGCCCAAACTACTCGCAGACACAGGTCCTTGGCAACCAACGGGCCGCTGTTTGCGCGGTACCTATGGCCTGCTTATACTGGACAAGAGTTTCAGGTTTAGGTTCTGAGCCATCCTGCACGCATGAGTGAACGCGATGCCCGCTGCTGAAAATCATCCGCGCCCGTTGCGGCCAACCGACGTGCTCCGGCACGAGCATCGGCGGCTCGAAGAACGTCTGGCAGGCCTCAGCGAAGCACTGGAATTGATCGGTGAGCGCGGCGCCGAAAACCAGCTTCTGGACCGAATCGAAGAGACCGCGTCGCACATCGACCGCGAAATGGCCGTGCATCATCGCAAGGAAGAGGAAGGCCTCTTCCCCGTGTTGACTCCCTATCTCGACCGCCATCTGAATCTCGACGGCCGCATCGCCGACCACGAGGACCTCAGGATCATGAGCGGCAAGTTTCGGGCAGCGATCGCCGAATGCCGCGCCGACGATGCTGACCTGTTCGCGGCCCAGATGCTGCGCGGCTACGGCCTCTACATCGTGCATCTCGTGCTCGAGCATCTGCTCAAGGAAGACCAGATCCTGTTCCTGGTAGCGGAACACTGCTTGAGCGCGGAGGAAGAGGCCGACATCTTTCGGCGCTTTCAGCGCATCGATCCGAGCGTCTCGACAACAGGCTAGCGGCTCATTCCTGACCTGGAGCTGCCGACAGTCTCTCGTGACGACACGGCGCCGCACACCGCTCCAAGGAGATCGTCGATGAGTAGCCAGAAAATGGCCGTGCGTGGAATGCACTGCGCCTCGTGCGCAACGAACGTTTCGCGAGCACTCGCGGCCGTACCCGGGGTGTCCGACGCCAACGTCAACCTCGCCACCGAGAACGTGCGCGTGGAGTTCGAAAACGACGCCGTGGCGGTCGAAGCGCTGGTCGAGGCCGTGAGGGCCGCCGGCTTCGAGTTGGTTCCCGCCGACAGCGAGGCCACTGGCGCGCAGCAGCCGACACGCGACCGCGCAGCGGTGCGAGAGGCGCAGGGCCGAGTGTTCTTCGCCTGGCTCTTCACCCTGCCGATCATGCTGATCATGGCAGGCAGCTGGGCCTTCGGAAGTCCCTGGCCAAGCCCTTTCCTGCACCAGCTGCTGATGCTGCTGCTGGCTTCCCCCGTCGTCTTCGTCGTCGGCAACGAGACCCTGTTTGGCGCGGCCGCGGCGGTAGCCCGCCGGGTGCCGAACATGGACGTACTGATCGCGCTCGGTACGCTGGCCGCGTACGCGACTGGCGTGTTCGCGTTGTTCAGCTCGCTAACCAGCTTTGCCGGCATCGCCGCGATGATCATGGCGTTTCACATGACCGGCCGATACCTCGAGGCTCGCGCCAAGGGGCGCGCCTCGGAAGCGATTCGCAAACTCATAGAACTCGGCGCCAAGACCGCCCGGCTGCTCGTGGATGGCGTGGAGCGCGAGGTCGCCATCGACACCGTGGCAAGCGGCGACGTCATGGCGGTCCGGCCTGGCGACAAGATCCCGACGGACGGCGTCGTGGTGGAAGGCAGCAGCGCGGTGGACGAATCGATGGCAACGGGCGAGCCCGTGCCCTCCGCCAAAGGCCCCGGTGACGAGGTGATCGGCGCCACGGTGAATCAGCACGGACGCATGCTGGTACGGGCGACCCGCGTCGGCGCCGACACCTTCCTGGCCCAGGTGGTACGGCTGGTCGAGGACTGCCAGACCACCAAGGTACCGGTGCAGCTGCTGGCCGACCGCGTGACTGCGATCTTCGTACCCACAGCACTCGCCATCGCGGCTGCTACCTTCCTGGCATGGCTGGTCGCACCCGAGTTCATGGGCACCGCCGCCAACGCGCTGGCGGGAATGATCCCCTGGACGGGCAACGATCTTGGGCGCCTGTCGATGGCGGTCTTCGCAGCTGTCGCGGTGCTGGTCATCGCCTGCCCGTGCGCGCTCGGTCTGGCCACGCCAACAGCCTTGATGGTAGGCACCGGCCGGGCCGCGGAGAACGGTGTCCTATTCCGTAGCGGCGCGGCACTGCAAGCCCTGGTCGAGGCCGACGTCGTCGCGTTCGACAAGACCGGGACCTTGACTGCCGGCCGACCGACGGTGTCCACGATCCACCCCGTCTCTGGTCAAGACGAAGCCGACATACTGCGACTAGCTGCGGCCGCCGAATCGGGATCCGAACATCCCCTCGCCGCCGCGATCGTTGGCGCGGCCAAGGCGCGCGAACTCGAACTGCCGGCACTGGCCGAGATGTCCGCGGTCACGGGCCGTGGGATCGAGGCCACGGTCGAAGGGACACAGGTGCTGGTGGGGAGCATGCGCTTCCTGGCCGAGCGCGGTTGCGATACGGCCGCCGTGCAATCCGCCGCCGAACGCGCCGAAGACGAGGCCCAGACCGTCGTCGCGGTGGCAGCGGACGGGGCCGCCATCGGCCTACTGGCGGTGAGCGATCCGCTCGCGGAAGGCAGCGCTGACGCGGTGCGCGATCTGCGTCGCCTCGGGTTGCAGCCGCTCATGCTCACGGGAGACAACGAGCGCACCGCGAGGGCGATCGCGGATGCCGCCGGCATCGATCAGGTGGAGGCCGGCCTGCTGCCCGACGAGAAACTCGCCCACATTCGCCGTCTGCAGGAGGAGGGGCACCGGGTGGTGATGATCGGCGATGGCATCAACGATGCGCCGTCCCTCGCCCAGGCGAACGTGGGCATCGCCATCGGCACGGGCACCGACATCGCCATCGAGGCCGCGGACGTAACGCTCGTGCGCGGCGAGCTTGGCGGCGCGGTACAGGCCGTCGGCCTGGCGCGCGCTACGCTGGGGTCCATTCGCCAGAACCTCTTTTGGGCCTTCTTCTACAACGTCGTTACCATTCCGCTTGCCATGCTCGGCCTGCTGCATCCGGTGATCGCCGAGCTCGCGATGGCGCTGTCGTCGTTGACCGTCGTCGGCAATGCTCTACGGCTCAGACGCGCACGCATCTGATTAGCTGGCGGGCTCCCACCGGGGCGCGCTGCAGACTGCTACGATGGCGCCATGGATGCACGCGACACGGACTTCTTGAGCGCGCTCGAAGCACAGGTACTCGTCGGCGACGGCGCCATGGGCACGTATTTGCACGAGCGTTCGGGCCTGCCTCTGGATAGGTGCTTTCCCGAGCAGAACCTCTCTCACCCGCGCCTGGTGGAAGAGATCCACGCCGAGTACTTCGCCGCCGGCAGCCACGTTCTGCGAACGAACACCTACGGCGCGCACCGTGTCGGCCTTGCCCAGCACGGCCTCGCGGATAGCGTTCGTAAGATCAATATCCACGGCGCCCGGCTCGCACGGCAGGCCAGCGAGCATCGTGCGTGGATCCTCGGCTGCATCGGCCCGCTCGGTCGTCCGCTCGCGCCCATCGGCAAAGTTTCGCTGGATCAGGCCCGGGCAGCCTTCGAAGAGCAGGCGGCCTTTCTCGCTGAGGGGGGCGTCGATGCCCTGGTCATCGAGACCATCGCCGACATGGCCGAAATGGAGGCCGCGGTAGCGGGAACTCGCGCCGCATGCGACCTGCCCTTGATCGCTCAGAAGACCTTTACCGAAGACGGCATGACCTTGATGGGTCAGTTTCCCGGCGAGGTCGTTCAGGCTCTGACCGAACTGGGCGTCGACGTCATCGGCGCGAACTGCTCACTGGGGCCGCACGCCTACACCGCGATCCTCGAACGAATGGCACTGGTAGCCGACCTGCCGCTATCGGTGTTCCCGACCGCTGGAGTGCCCATGCGGGATCGCAACACGGTGCGGTACGAGGCGTCGCCGCGCTACCTGGCCCAGCACGCGGTCCGCTTCGCTCAGATTGGTGTTCGCTTGATCGGTGGATGCTGTGGCTTCACGCCGACCCACATAGCAGCCGTCGCCGCGGCGCTGGCAGAACAGGACGAAAGCGATACCGCACGGGGAGACTCGATCCATCGCGTCACCCGCATCGAGTCGGCGCGCGAGCCGCAGGAATTGACCGAGCGGTCAGAACTTTCCCGCCGCATGGGACGCGACCTGGTGGTGACCGTGGAAATGGACATTCCGCGCGGCCACGACATGAGCACCCTGGTGGAGGGGTCGCGTTTTCTCAAGGACCACGGCGTGGATGCCGTCAACATCACCGATGGGGCTCGCGCCCGGCTGCGTCTCCACCCGATGGTGATCTGCCACCAGATCGAGCAAGAGGTCGGCATCGAGACGATCATGCATTACGCCTGTCGAGACCGAAACGTACTCGGCATGCAGTCGGAGATTCTCGGCGCCGCGGCCCTCGGACTACGGAATCTCCTCATTGTGTCGGGCGATCCGACTGCTATCGGGGACTACCCCAAGGCAACGTCGGTATTCGAGGTCGACTCCAGCGGCCTCACGCGGATCGTCACCGGCATGAACGCTGGCCGCGACATGGCCGGCAACCTCATTGGCCGCCCCACCTCCTTCTACATCGCGGTGGGTGCCAACCCCATGGCAGAAGACATGGACGAGGAAATCGAGCGGTTGCGCCACAAAGCCGACGCCGGAGCCCATTGCGTCTACACGCAGCCGATCTTCGAGCTCTCGACGCTGGAACGATTCCTCGAACGGATCGCCCACCTGCACCTGCCCGTGGCCCTGGGCGTATTGCCACTGCGCACAGCGCGCCATGCCGAGTTCCTCCACAACGAGGTACCCGGTATCGATATTCCCGACGAGATTCGCGCCCGCATGATCGCGGCCGCCGATGGCGAGCACGGCGATGAAGCCGCCGTGGCTGCGGCCAAGCGCGCGCAGACCGAAACAGGCGTTGCGGTGGCCGTCGAACTGGTCCAGGCAGCCAAGTCGATGGTGGCGGGGATCTACTTGATGCCGCCATTCAAGCGCTACGAGATGGTGCCGGCGATCATGGAGGGCGCGGGGATCGAGCGCCGCAAGACCGCGGCGAAGTAACCACCCGTCGCGCACAGCTCGTGCCTAGTGCAACGGACGCCCCTCGACGCGTTGGCGATAGCGGTACAACACCCGCAGCACGTACTCGCGGGTCTCCGAGTACGGAGGAACACCGCCGAATCGATCGACCGCACCGGCACCGGCGTTGTAGGCGGCGAGGGCGAGCTCGATGTCGCCCCCGTAGCGGAGCAGCAGGCCGCGCAGGTGCCGGACCCCGGCGTCGACATTCTGCGCCGCATCCAGCGGATCCCGCACGCCGTACCGTCGTGCCACGGCGGGCATCAGCTGCATCAGTCCAATCGCCCCGGCGTGCGATACGGCGCCAGGATCGAACGACGACTCCATCTCGATCAGCGATTCCACCAAGCGATGGTCTACCCGATGGCGCACCGCGGCACTGTGGGCCATCGAAATCACCTCGGCCACCTCCACGCCCACCCGCAAGCGGCCAGGCGCGAGGAACGTCGACGGTTTGGTCGTTCGCTCCCGTTCAGGGCAGTTCGGATCGTCCGGGTTATCGGTGATCACCACGCTTCCTTCGGCCGACGTATACACGCACGGCTCGGTCATCTGGGCGCCGGCGTCTCCGACCAGCCCTACCCCGATCACCGCAGCTGCCAGCAAGCTCAGGCAGCGCTCCGGCCGATCGAACCTCTTCACCGTTCGCTCAGTCGGGCCTCGACCCAAGGCAGGCGTGCGCTCACGTACTGCACGATCTCGGGATGTGCCGAACCGCCGGTATCAAGAAAGCGATAGTAGCTGTCGATCGCCATGCTCCACTCCTGCATTTCCTCGTAAACGAGGCCGAGGTTGTAGTGGGCCAGCGCGTTTTCCGGTTCCAGCACCAGGACCTGAGCAAACGCCCGCCGAGCATCATCGTGCCGGCCCCAGCGCATGAAGATGAGTCCCTTGTTGGTGTAGGCGTCGAGCTGGCTCGAATCCAGCGCCAGGGCGCGGTTGAATTCGACCAGTGCTCCGTCGTAGTTGCCTCTGCGATAGAGAACTACACCGAGATTGTTGTGCGCCGACGCGTTCTTGGGTGCAACGTTGATCGCCTGGCGGAGATGGCGTTCGGCCAACTGGAACTTGCCCTGCGCCTCATAGAGCACCGCCAGGTTGGCGTTGATCTGAGCGTTGTCGGGGTCGAGCCTCAGAGCCCTCAAATAGGCGTCCTCGGCACCGCCAAGATCGCCCGCCTTCTGCAACTGGAGACCGCGCTCGAAACCGGAACGGACGCTCGGGTCGAGCAGTGTCCGCCCGCTCGCGGGGGGCTCCTCCGACTCGACCGCACGCGCCGCAAATGGGTTACCCCGGGACGCATCCGACGAGCCCGCCCGTGCACGGTCACTCGGCTCGTCCCTGTCCGCCGCGGTAGCGCCAGACTGGCGCGCCGTAGAGGAGGAACTCGTGGTCAAACTGAAGGTGGCGTCGCTCTGCTCGTCGGTCTCACGTGAGCCGGCCGCGGCCGAGGTGCGCTCCTGCACGCTCAGATCGATCGTAGGGGCCTGGTCGCGCACCTGCGGCTGGGTCGCCGCTGACTCCGGCGGCAGGCCGGCCGACAAATCGCTCAGGTCGCCGCCCGCTGCCGTCTCATTGGCAGTCGGCGTTGGCATCGTCCGCGCGACGTCCTGCGCCCGCGCCTGGTCCCCCGCGGTGATCGCGGTCGTTGCCGGCATCACGGCGGCCGTTGCCTCGGAACGCGGCGCAACGTTCTCACCGTCCCGCAGGTCGGTCAGCAGCGGCCGTCCCCCGTTGGCCTGTGAACCGGTGAAGTTGGGCTCGAACCACCACAGGGCAGTCGCGATGACCGCCACCGAACATAGGGCAATGACACCCACCCACGCCACCGGCGAGAGGCGCCGCGGCTCGGGTTCGATCGACAGTTGTGGCTGCGGCGTTGGCGTGGGCGTGCTGAGACGCTCCACCATCGCATCGGCGTCGCGTACGGGCTCGTGGTCGTGGTCGTGGTCGTCCATCCCACGCCTGCGGTTCTCGTCCTGCACGCGCTTCAACGCATCAAGGATGACGCTCATGGCGGTTAGCTCCCATCCACGTCGGCTACAGCCACGGCCTCGGCATGAGCCAGGCCGAGCGCGTCACGAAGAGCCGCTGCCGCACTGACGGCTGCACTTCGGTCGGCATACTCACCAACGGTCAAACGATAAAGGGTTCCCTGGCCGGCAACTCTCGCGGCGACGAGAAAGCTGCTGTATCCGGCCGCTGCGATCTGTCGCCGCTGCGAAACGAGCGCCGCGTCCGCGGTGCTGCGGTGCGAGCTGAGATAAACGGTAAAGGCTGCCTGCGGGTGTTCGAGCCCGAGTTCGGTGGCGCCAGCAAACTGCTCAGTGCTGCCCTCGGCGCGCATCTCGGCGAGCGCGCGCAACTGCGGCACCTGTTGGCGCTGCCAGGTGGCATAACCGCCAACCGTGACCACCAACGCCAGGGCCACGCCTACGGCCGCCTGCCACGGCCGGAAGCCGTTGTCATGCTGGCTGGCAGAGACGAGATGGGGCGGGGACGGAGGAACCGGCAGTGGCTCGGAGTTGGCGCGCTGTCGCGCTGGCACAGCCGCCTGCATTGGCGTGGCGATCGGGTTCGGCGCGGCAGGAACTGCGATCTGCCCGGCGCCTGTCTCCCGTTCGACCACCTCGCGCTCGACCGGCACGTCGTTGTGCCCGGCAAGTTCCAGAGTCACAGCTGCCGCCTCGACCATTGCAGCGTCGATCACCGAGCTCTGCTGCGCGAAACCGGCGAGCAGGGCGCGGTCAGCGAGAAGGTTGACGAGCCGCGGTACGCCTTCGCTGTAGCGCAGGATGCACTGGTAGGCGGCTTTCTCGAAGCTCACATCGTCGCAATTACCGGCAACCCGCAGACGGTGCTCGACATAACGAGCGATGTCGTCGAGGCTCAACGGCTCCATCGTGTAGCGCACGGACACCCGCTGTGCGAGCTGGCTCAGCTCGGGCGTCTGCAGCAAGCGGCGCAGACCATACTGACCCGCCAACACGATCTGCAGAAGCTTCTGCTTGTTGGTCTCCAGGTTCGACAGTAGACGGATCTGCTCCATGATGGGCAACGGCAGGTTCTGTGCTTCGTCGATGACGAGCACCGCCGTACGTCCCTGCATCGACAGTTCGATCAGGAACCCGTTGAGATACTCGAGCATCTCCTGCTTGCCGAGCTGACGCGCCACATCGGAGTCCAACTGCGACTGCGGAATAATCCCGAAGTCGACCAGGATGATGCGCAGGAGATCCTCTTCCGTGATCTGCGGGTTGAAGATCATCGCCGTCACGACATCGTTACCGAGACCTTCCAGGGCCGTGCGCAGCATCGTCGTCTTGCCGGTGCCGGCCGCGCCGATGAAGCACATGAAGCCTTCGCGCTCGCGGATGCCGTAGCGCAACAGATCTCGCGCCTCGGCATGCCCTGCCTGCCCGAAGAAGAACTTCGGATCCGGCGTGAGCCTGAAGGGCTTCTCGATCAGCCCGTAGTAGTCCCGATACATCGAACCTTCTCCCTTTCCTACTGGCCCGCGCGGCGGCCGGCCTTGGAGCGACGTCGCATCTCGAGGCGCTGGAGCTGATCCTGCGCAACCTGGTAGATGCGGTCCTCGTTGAGGATCGTGGGGGTGATCATGACGATGAGATCAGCCTTGCGTGACTCCTTGTCGACACGCTTGAACAAGTTGCCGAGAATCGGAATGTCACCGAGCAGCGGCGTCTTGGTCTCGTCCTCGGAAATCACGTCCTCGAGCAGGCCACCGATGAAGATGGTCTCGCCCTCGGGAACACGGATCACGTGGTCGCTAACGCGAACGTCCATGCGCGGGAAGCGGTCGCCGTTGGGCGACGTCTCGAAGCCGGCCAGGTTGGTGACTGCCGGCTGGATGCTCATCGTCACCACACCGTCGGCCGCCACCTGCGGCGTAACCGACAGAATGACGCCGTTGGTCACGGTACTGGGCGTGGTGATCGTCTGCGCCAGGTTGCCCTGGCCGTTGAAAACGGTAGTCGTGGTGAAGAACACCTCCTGGGTGCCCACCGATAGCAGGGCCATCTGGTTGTTCAGCGTCACCACCGACGGCGACGACAACACGTTGACCTCGCCCTGATTGGCAAACGCACCGATCACGGCGTTGAAGTTGTTACGCGAGATGGTCGCCTGCATGATGTTGATGCCGCCGGCGCCGACCGTCTGGCCGAGGCCCACGCCCAGGTCGTCGAACACCGTGTTCCAGTCGATGCCCGCCGCGTAGTTGTCGTGCATGACGACCTCGACGATCTGCGCCTCGATCAGCACCTGGCGCTGGGCGATTTCCTCGATCGCGTCGAGATACTCGCCAATCTCGTCGAGAACGTCCGTGTAGTGGCGCACCATGATGGTGCCGGCCGCGCGGTTCACGTGCAGCGAGGGGCCTTCTGTTCCGAAACCGCCGCCGCCGCCACCGCCGCCGAAGCCACCGAGGCCACCACGCAGGCGATTGCGGTTGAGCGGATCGTTAGGATCGAAGCCGCTGCCGACTCCGCCACCGTACCCGCTGCCCATGAGGAAGCCCACGCCCTCGGCAATGAAGTCCCACATGAAACTGGGATCGGTCGACTGTACGGAGGCCGAGCCGCCGTTCTGTCCCCCACCCAGCCCGCCGCCTGCGCCGCCGTTGAGACCGTTCGCGCCGCCAAGCTGGCCGCCCTGGTTCCCGCCGGTATTGACGCCGATATTGCGCGTGCCGGTGCGGTCGGTCTGAACGATGTCGAGGAAGAACAGCCTCGTTTCCATCGTCCGGCCGCGGATCTTGATGACCCCCGACTCGACGCGATACTCGAGATCGAGCGGGTCGAGCAGGCTGTCGAGCAAGACCGGCAGGCTCACGCCCTTGATGTCGTGCGTCACCGCGCCGGTGACATCCGGTTCGATTACGACCGACAGGTCGGACTTCCGCGCGATGGCCAGAAGAACGGCGCGCACGTCGGTGTCACGCACGTTCAGATTGTAGAGCTCGTTGGGGTCGTAGCCCGAGTCGTCGAGCGACTCCTCGAGAGCCATAGCCGGGGCTTCGGTCATCGTCGGCGCGCCGGCCCAAGCCGGAGCATCCGGCCCGTCCCATGACGCAGGAGTGACCTGTGGCGGCGAGGTCGTGCTGGCCTGCGGGCTGGAACCGCCCGAGGCACACGCCGGCAGGATGCCGACAGCAAGGACCAATGCCGCAACCCAACCGAAACGGTGGTCGCGCCTAGATCGCTTCATTTTCGTAACCCTCCCTGGCCGAAAGATTCGCAGCTCGAGCATCATTGCCCCCCTGCTCCGTCGCCACGAACCGTCAACCCGACGGCGGCGTCATTCATTCGGAGTACATGTCGTTCAGTGCCCAGCCGGAACACCACCGCGTCATCCCAGACGTCGATGATCTCCATGCCGGCCACGACGTCGCCTATGCCGACGACGTTGTCGTTGATAACCGCCATGCGGCGGCCACTGCTATCGCCCAACACGGCTGACAGCTGTAGCCCCCCGGCGGGGATTGGGTTGGCGGCGGCAATTGGCGCCACCTCGTAGTTCTCTACCGCCCAGATCTCGCGGGGCGTGAGGAAAGGGTTGCGGCCCCAGTTGGCGCCGATCGAGATGTCCGCAGCGGTTACCGCTCCACGTTGTGCAGCGGGCGCCTGCGTGCCCTGCCGGCCGGTCTGGTTACCGGAAACCAGGGGACGTTGGTTGCTGTTGGTGCCCGGCATATTCGGCACGGCAAACGGCGACCCCGGCTGCGGCTGGGTCGAAGCGAGCGGCGACGACTGGCCGCCAAAGTCGCCGACAACACCAGCGAAATAGAGGATGTTCCAGGCGACGACCATCAGGAGCACGACGCCGAGGACGACAAGAACATTGCGATTACCCATGGCTGCCGCCTCCCTGTGCGCCCATCGGTTGTCCGGCGCCGGAGCGCTGCTGCGCAGCACCACCGGAACCAGCTGCGCCGGCAGCGCGGAAATAGACAACAACGCCAATCTGAGCGGCCACCTCGGGAAACTCACGCTGCATCTCGACACCGCCGAGCTCGGTAACCCAGCCGAGGCGACCAATCTGCGCCACGAAGCGGCTGATCGCTCCGTAGTCGCCGAAGGCTGCCACGCGCAGCGACACCCGTCGGGCACCAGGGATGGCACCTATGATCTGCTCAACCTGCGACGGCAACTGGCCCTGGGGCGCTCCCGCGCCGAGCGCGGACGAGTCCGCCGCATCGACAAAAGCATCGATCCCCTGAGCCTCGGAGAGGCGCACGAGGGCCTCGACAAACAGGGGCAACTCCGACTCCGGTCCGAGCTGCCCGAGCAAGGCGTCGCGCGAGTTCTGCCACGCGGTAAGTTCAGCTTGGCTCTCCGGGGGAACCGCCTCGATCTGTCGTTCCATCTGGTCGAGTTGGCTTTCCGCGCCGGTAACCTGGCTGGCGGTACTGGCTTCGCTCGCACGCAGCGGCGCAACGACGAACACCCACACGAGAACCGCGACGACAACGCACCCGAACGCCATGATCGCGACGCGAACGCCCGGCTGAAGGTCTGACCAGTTCATCGGTTGTCTCCGGTCGCGATGGCTTTGAGCTGTAGCACCACGGTGAAGCCCACGGACGTGGCCGTCGGCGCGAAGGGGGGGAGCTGATCGAGCGTGGTCACAAACCCCGGCGTGGCGGCGACATCGCGACGTACGCGACCGCCCGTCGCGAAGCCATTGCCGCCGAAGTTTCGGCCGCGACCGTTGTTCGGCAGCTCCAGCAACCAAGGATTGCGACTGACCGCAACCCAGTTATCAGGAACCACACCCGTTCGGTTGGCGCCCGTTCGACCACCCGCAACACCGGGCCTGGGCGGTGTCTGCGCGCGCGTCGGATCGGGCGGCGTCTCAAAATGCTGTACGTTTCGGGCAGCGGCATCACCGACCTGCAGGTTTTCCGTCAGGTGTGCCGATTCGACCAGCGGATCGCTCTCGAGCAACGCGTAGAACCGGCTGAAGACCGCCTGCGACTCCGAGCGTGTGGCGCCCAGCACCAGGCCGCTGAGTTCGATGTCCCAGTACGACGAACCCGCCGGACCGGCCACCGGCCGCAAACTCATAGTCTCGAGAGCCAACTGCTCCGGCACACGTTGGCCGATGCGCTGCATCATGGCGCCCACAAGAGTCGACTCCAGGGCCCGCTGCTCGAGCAACTGGGCGCGCACGCCATGGTTGATGCGTTCGCGAGCCCTCGCCTGCGCCGCCTGCAACTCGGGCTGACGGGCCGCAATGCGCTCTTGGATGGTGCTCAGCTGCCGCTGTTCGACTGTGCCGTTGATGAAGGCCAGCAGCGCAAGACCCAGCAGGACCACGAAGACGGCGGCCACCGCCCATTTGCCGGAAGACATCGCGCGACGCGCGCGGTTCTCCTGGACCTCCTCGGGAGCGATAAGACTGCCACCAGCACTGGCGCTCATGGTGGCGGCCCCAAGGGCAACCGCCAGCGCGGGCTGGTCGAACGGATCCGTAATGCCGAGATCGACCTGATGCGCGGCGTCGAACAGCTCGACGGTTATTCCCAGACCTTCACGCAGCCGTGCGGCAACATCGGACATGTTTGCCATTGGGCCCGTCAACACCAGGCGATCGACCGTTGCGCCCTGCGCCCGCTGACCAAAGTACAGGAAGGAGCGCCGCAACTCCGAAGTAATCAACTCGGTCATTGCCTGGGGGTCGAAATCACGATCGTCGCTGCGCAGGGCAAAGTCACGGACCAGCTCCGCCACGCCGTCCTGAAGAACCAGCAGGTAGGAACGGCCAGCGGCCAGATAGGCGATCGCCGTTCCACCGGTCGATGGCGGAAGAAAGTCATTCGCCCGGATCAACGCCGCCGGCACCGTGGTGACCACATCGGCTGTGAGCCCGGCTGCTGCTGCCACGGAGCGCGCCCGCCGCACGGCGGAGCGATCTACGGCGGAAATCAATACGCGTTGTTTGGCAACGCCTTCCTCTTGCACGGCACCTACCGCCACGTGCGAGTACGCAAGCTGTGCGGCCGGCACGGGCGAGAGCTTGCGCACCTCGGCGCCAACTGCCAGATGCCGCTCGCTGTCGGGCATCTCCGGCATCGTCACCAGGTAGTGGTAGACCTCTTCCTCGACGATCACGGCATGCGCCGACTTGGTCTTGCTATCGATGGTGTCCAACCACCGACGCAGCCAGGTCCCCAATTCCTCACCCTCGAAGCCGGCGTGCGCGCTCTGACCCGACGCCTGGATCGCGGGCGGGTCGCCCTTTACCTGAGCGGCAACCACATTGCGTCCGAGCTCGATGCCCAGAGCGCCGCGACCCAATCCACGCAGACTATCCATCAAGCTCATTTGCTCACCTCTGTCCCACCCGACGCGATATCGGACTGGCCGGCGGATTCGGTTTCGGCGGAAGCCCCATCACTCGCCGCTGGAAGTTCCTCGCCAAGTTCTACGTGCAGTTCGATAGCCTGCTGCGCGCCGCCGCCACGGATGCTGGCGACGCCAACCTCCGTCACCAGTTCGCCGGATACGGCGAGGCACGTCACTTCAATCTCGTGCAGACCACGATGAACCAGCTCGAACGAGTACGGCCCGACCTCGTCGAGAACGGCATCGGCCTCGCCCTCGTCGGAGAACACCAGCGCGACGACACAGCTGCCCGGGTCGTTGGTGACCGAATCACCACTGTGTCCGCGCACCGTGACCACGAGCGAGCCATACAGGTCCACCGGATAGGGCGGATAAACCACGTCGTCATCGTCGTCGTAGATGCCGTTCGGACCGGCACTTCGTATCTGGCCAGCGCCGACCTCGCCGATGTCGTACTCATTGCCCCAGGGATCGAGGCGAAAATCGTCGACGTCCCGCCCACTGCCCACATAGGGACCGTTCCAGCCGTAGCCGACGCCCGACAGCTCGGAGCGAGCGAAGAGCGGGGCATCGAGCTGCAGTACCAGCTCGTCCATGCCGGACGGGAAGCGGCCGAGTTCGCCGACGTAGCCAAAGGTCCCGGCATCCGGGTCGCCCATGATCGCCACGTGCAGCGCCTCCATCTCGTCCATGACGTTGTCGGCGTTGAGCTCGCCGAGCGTACGCAGCATGGCCGGAGCAACGGCGGCCGACAGGATCACCAGAGCTCCCAGGAGCAGGGTCACCTCTAGCAGGGTGATGCCGCGTTCGTTGGTGCGGAGATCCGTCGTTCGGGAGTGCGATAGATAAGTCATTGGATCGTGTTGATCAGGCGGAATAGCGGCAGGTAGAACGCCGTGCCCATGAGCACGAGGACACCCGCCAGAAACACGAGCAGGATCGGGCCCATGTAGGTGGTGACGCGACGGACGGTGGTGTCGACCTCGCGATCGAAGAAGCGGATGACGCCGCTGAGCGCCTCCTCCATACGGCCGGTGCGCTCGGCGGTGCCCACCATCTGAACGACCACGTTGGGAAACTCGCCCGTCTCGCGCATCGCCAGCGCCAGTGGCTGACCGCTACGAACCCGTCGATTTACGTACTCCACGACGCGGGCGATGTACTCGTTCCCCACAGCGCCCTTCACCACATCGAGGCACTGGGTAACGCTGACGCCCGAGGCGTGCATCGTGCCGAAGTGGTGCGCGAAGCGGGAAAACGAGACCTTGCGCAGCAGCTCCCCGAACACGGGCAGCCGTAGCTTGAGCCGATCCCAGCGGACTCGACCACCGGGCGTTCCGACCCACAGAAGAAACAGGATCGTCGAGCCCAGCACCACGAGCACCAAGGCCGGCAGATAGTTGGTGAAGATCGAGCTGTACGCCAATACGAATCGCGTCGGCAAGGGCAGCTGGAAATCCTGGTTGTTCTGCAGGCCGGCGTAGACTGCCTGGAAGCGCGGGATCGCGAACGTCACGATGACCACGTTCAGAGCGATCAGCGCGCCGATGACCATAATCGGGTACGCCAGAATGTTGCGAACCTGCTCGCGCAGATCGAGCTGCCACTCGAGGAAGTCGCGCAACTCCACCAGCGCATCCTCGAGCTTGCCCGATTCTTCGCCGGCACGCACCGTGTTCACGTAGACGTCAGTAAAGACACTCGGGTAGCGCGCCATCGAATCGGACAGACTGCTGCCACGCTCGAGTCCGGCACGCAGGCCCCGGACGACGTTCTTGAGCTTCTGTTTGTCGACCGACTCCTCGAGATCCTCGAGGCCGGTGAGCAACGGCACCCCGGTCGCCACGATCGGTAGCAGCTGCGAGGTGAACACCACCAGGTCACGGCGAGTCAGGAACTCGATATGGATGCCGGACATGCTGCTACTGCTAGCCCGCACCAGGTACAGACCACGGTTCGCCAGTTGATCCGCGAGAGTGTCGCGAGTCACCGCCGACTCGACGCCCTTGATGGTGGCGCCAGTGCCGTTCTTGGCTACGTAGCTAAAGCGAGGCATCTGTGACCTATTCGCGCGCGACGCGCGCCAGTTCTTCGAGGGTAGTTTCGCCGCGACGGACACGTTCCAGTCCGTGCTGCATCAATGTCTGCATGCCTTCCTGCATCGCCACGAGACGGATGGCGCGCGTGTCAGCCTGGTCCTTCACCGCTTCGCGGACCGCGTCGCTGACCATGAGGATTTCGAAAATGCCGGTACGACCGAGATAACCGGTCTCCTGGCAATGGCGACAGCCCTTGCCGCGCAGCCAGTTGCCGTCGAGCGTTTGGTCGTCGAGCCCCAGGCGTTCGAGCAGTCCGGCGTCAGGTTGCTCCGGCTCTGCGCAGTGGGGGCAGACCTTGCGAACGAGCCGCTCAGCCACCGCCGAGATCATCGTCGAGCCGATGAGGTACGGTTCCAGGCCCATGTCGATGAGACGTGGGAAGGTTCCTGCAGCCTCGTTGGTATGCAGGGTCGAGAGCACCAGGATGCCAGTCAATGCTGCACGCATCGCCAGACCAGCGGTCTCGGGATCGCGGATCTCACCCAACAGAATAACGTCGGGATCCTGCCGCAACATGGAGCGAATGCCGGCGGCGAAGGTGAACCCGGCACGGTTGTTGATCTGACTCTGGCGGATTTGCGGCAACCGATACTCGACCGGATCCTCGAGCGTAACGATGTTGTTGGCCATGGTGTCCAGGTTCGACAACATGGTGTACAGAGTGGTCGTCTTACCCGATCCCGTGGGGCCGGTAAGCAGCACGATGCCCTTGGTCCGGACCATCGAATCTTCGAGCTTGGCCAGCGTGGCCCCTTCGATGCCGAGTTCGGTCAGACCACCAAAGAGCATCTGCCGCTCGAGCACACGAACGGCCATCTTCTCGCCGAACACAGTCGGGAAACACGACACACGCAGATCGACCTCGCGCGTGCCGGTTCGGTAGGTGATGTGACCTTCCTGCGGCAAGCGCTGCTCGGCAATGTCGAGTCCCGCGATGACCTTGAGTCGCGAGATCATCGAGTGGTGCAGCTTCTTGGGCAACACTGGCCCGGACTGCAGCAGCCCGTCAACGCGGTATCGAATGCGGAGGGAATCCTCCTCGGGATCGATATGAACATCGGTCGC
>JAJCXS010000105.1 GCA_029263335.1 Acidobacteriota bacterium
CTGCACGCTCCGTAAGTACAGCCTGGCGTCGCTCGGCGGATTCCGCCTCCCCTCCAGCACGTTGAACCACAATGTGCGCCCGAAGGCTGCCAAACCATTCGGGTAGCGGATCTGATCCGGGTTCACCACCGGGACCCGCTCCGCGCGACCGCCGTCCAACGCCACGCGCCACAGCGAATGGGTCTTGAGCTTGGTCACGTAGAACCAGCCATCCAGATAGGCGATGTGGGCGTTGCCGGGGTTGGTCTCGCTCTCGGTGAGAGTCGCGATCAGCGTGATGTCTCCCTCGGGGCTCACCCGCAACACATCGTCGGTGCCGAATGTGACGACGTAAATCGCGCCGTCGGGACCCAGGGCCACCCCGTTGGTGCACCCCAAGAGCCTGCTTCGCACCCACGTGGTGGCCTTTCCGTCGGGCGAGACCCTCGCCATGGAGCCGTCGCAGCGGGCGACCACCAGATTGTCCTCTGCGTCGAAGACGATGCCCACGGGTTGATTCAGGTCGGGGCTTTCCGCGAAGATCGTGTGCTCGCCGGAGCGCGAGATGCGGTGGATGCGGTTGCGGTAGAACTCGGCCTGGTAGAGCGCGCCGTCGGGTCCAACTGCGTTGCCAGACGCGCCGTAGAGGTTCTCGGCCAGCGTCGTCACCGCTCCGTCAGGCGTGATCCGCCAGACATCCTCGCCGAAGTTCGACAAATAGATGAACCCCAGGCGGTCTACCGCGACGCCACCCAGGCGTCCCCAGGACTGGAAGGGGATGTCGGTTTCCAGGGTCTCGACCGGCAGGGGGTTGGCGATTTGGAGGGCCGCCCCGTTCCCGGGAATCCACAGGGCGATGATGGCTACGAGAGCTGTTTGAGAGAGGCACCTGGACATTTCACTCCCGGGTATCTGTGAGGTGTTCGCGTCGCGCCCTCGCGTCGGTCTCAATCGGCCGGTACGGAGAACCTGACCGGCCGATTGTGTACGGTACCAGCAACCTGCACCCGGAAGAACGCTGCGCCGGGCTTCGCGGCAGCCGACGCCGAGTCCGGCCCGAACTTCGCACACCAGTGCCTCCCCTCCAGTCCCCTGGAGTCGACCCCAGTCATGGAGACATCCCGGAGACGTAGCCAGGCACCCTTCGTAGCTGGAAACGTCCTGGCGGATTACTGCTCGATAGGCGGCGCTCCGGTGGCCTCTAGCGCTTCCTCTAGAGACGGAACGACTTCCTGGGCAAAGCGCTCGATCTCTGCGCGGATCGGTGTCAGCTCGGCCCTGCCCACCTCGATCGACTGTCGGTGCATCTCTGTTGGCCCGTACATCGTACTGAGTCCCCGGTAGCCGACGAACAGCCGGTTCGAGGGCGAGGGCGGGTTCCGCTCACCGATCTCACCCCTGGCCTCGCTGCCCTGCACTCGTTCCCGGATCTCCAGCAACTCGAGGCGGGCCTGGTAGAGTCGCTCGTTCAGTTCCGGCGCCAACGAGTCCGCGCGGCTCAAAGCCGTCTGCATCGCTTCGACCCGTTCGATCTGCGCCCCGAGTAGATTGTTGGCCTCGGTCAGATCGTTGGCGAGGTCGGTGACTTCCTGCCGGAACGCGACCACCGTGTCCGCGGAAACGCGTTCGAGCGCGCCGTCGAAGACGGGCTCGACCATGAACTCCACTGGACCGGCCAGTTCGCTGACGACACCCTTGTCGATCTTGATCAGGGTTGCGGTGTAGGTGTCGGGAAGCGCCAGGAAGCCCCTACCGAACCCGCCGCCACCTTCGAGGCCGATCATCGCATCCGAGGAGTACTGGAAGTCCCAGGCAACGCGATGCACGCCCGCTGATGTCGAGCCGTTGACGCGGTTGATCACCGTTCCGGCTTGATCCCGGATGACGACCTGGACCACGGGGGGCTGCTCGCGCATCTCGGCGTCCAGGGCATCCCAGCCGGGGAAGGGCACGTCCTGGTCCTCGGCGATCTCGCCTTCACCCTCCTGCCGCTCGCTCTCCAGCGACGCGTACGAGTCGCGCAGCCAGTAGGTGAAAACCGCGCCGAAGGGAGGGTTGTCGGCAGTCCACTGGTTCGAGCCCTGAGAATGCTGGACTCTCTTAGGCGCGTACCAGAGCGCCGGGCGAGAGTCGAAAAGCATGGCCTCGTCGGCGAGGCCGTCGGCGCCCTTGCGCAGCGGCGTGTAGTCGTCCAGGACGAAGATCCCGCGCCCGAACGATGCGGCCACGACGTCCTCCTGCTCCCGCTGGATCACGATGTCTCGGAACGAAATCGTGGGCGCCCCGGGCAGCTCGGTCCAGCTATCGCCACCATCGACGGTGAAGAAGACGCCGAACTCGGTGGCGGCAAAGAGAAGGTCCGGGTCCACATGGTCCTGCACGACCCGCCAGACCAGGTGCCGATCCGGAAGGTCCCCGGCGATGGACGTCCACGTCTGGCCACGATCCGTGCTCTTCACCAGATAGGGCGCGAAGTCGCCGTACTTGTGGTTGTCGAAGGCAACGAACACCGTGTCGGGGTCGTGGTGGCTGGCCTTGATGTCGTTGGTGAACGCCAGCTCCGGCACGCCCGCCTCGCTGCCCTCGATGCGACGCCAGTTCGCGCCCCCGTCCTCCGTCACCGACAACAGTCCGTCATCGGTTCCGGCCCAGATCAGGTTCTCGTCCAGCGGGCTCTCGCCGATGGAGGTGATGGTGTTGTAGACCGACATGGCGCCCACGTCCCAGGCGCCATCCCAGCTCTGCTGCCGACCCATGACAGGTAGCTCGATCCGCTCCTGGTTTCGGGTCAGATCTCCGGAGATGGGTGTCCAGCTGTCGCCCCGGTTGTCGCTTTTCCAGACCCGGTACGACCCGGTCAGGATCCGGGTCGGCTGGTGAAAGCTGACTTCGATGGGCGCGTCCCAGTTGAACCGCTCGAAGGGCTCGCCCTCCCGGGCCTGGGGCTGGATAAACACCGCCTCGCCCGTGGTCCGGTCGGTCCGCCACATGACACCCTGCTGGAACTCTCCGTAGTGGATGTTCGGGTTGCCCGGCTCGACGGCCTGATCCTGGCCGTCGGCGCCCAGCACCGTGAACCAGTCGTGGTTGCGGATCCCGTACCCGTTCGGCGTGCGAATCGGCCCGCCGTTGGAACCGTTGTCCTGGGTGCCGCCATAGACGTTGTAAAACGGCCCCGAGTCGTCCACGGCGATCTTGTAGTACTGCATCACGGGGAGGTTGGCCATGTACCGCCA
>JAJCXS010000106.1 GCA_029263335.1 Acidobacteriota bacterium
GCGCGGTGACGAACTGGTAGCGGACATGACCACTCGTCGCGACACGCTTCCCGCTCAGGCCCAGCGCTTCTACCGTTTCCTGGCCGGCACGGTGAATGTGTACGCCACCGACAGCGCTGACCTTGTCGTGATTGATCGACAAGGTGACGGCTCCGTGGAGATCGCGATCACCACCGCGGGCGACGACTGCGCGCCGGCGGCCGTTCTGAGCGAAACGAGCTTCCGACGCCGCTTCGAACCGGACGACACTAGCCAGGTGCGTCTGTACACGGGAGGCGGAAACGATCGCGTGGTGGTTCGTGGCGCTGACCGGGCGAAGGTCAACGTCGTCGTGGCAGGCGGCGAAGGCGAGAACCGGATCTGTGACCCGGCAACGGGGCGCGAAGTCGCATTCGACATGTCGTCGGCGGACCAGCCCGGTGGCGGGAACAGGTTCAGTCATGGAGTCCGACTCGTACCGTCAGAGGCTATCCAGGACACCGGCACCCCCGAATCGGGACAGGGAGCCGCGTTGGCGGCCCGCCGAGACTGGGGAAGCACCACCTTCCGCGTGCCATGGTTCGGCGCGGGCCCAGACCTGGGAGCGTTCCTGGGAACCGGCCTCGTGCTGGAACGATATGGCTTCCGCAAACACCCCTATTCGGCGCAGCACCAGTTCCGGCTCGGCTACAGCACCGGCGCCAAGCGTCCGCGCTTCGACTACCGCGGCGACTTCCGCTTCGAGAACCGTGAGGCGCACGTCACCGTACACGCGCTCGCCTCCGGCATCGAAACGCTGAATTACTTCGGCGTCGGCAACGAAACTCGCGACATCGAAGACAAGACCTTCCGGCGCGTCAAGCGCACGGCGTTTGCCTTCGAGGCCCGCTATGCGTTGCCGCTCGCCACCAACCTGGAGGTCTCCTCGGGGCCGATCGTCAGATATTCCACCACAACGTCGGACGATGACGACGTTCGCTTCGTCAATGTTGATCGGCCCTACGGCATCGAGGACATCGCACAGGCGGGATGGGTGGCCGGCATCGGTTACACCAGCCGGAGTCGGCCAGGAGTGCGCGACCTGAAAGGCTCTGACGACATCACGCGCTTCGGGCCCTCGCCGATTGGCCCTGGGTACACGGTCGACGTCGATGCGGAGTATTACCCCGATCTCCTCGATCTGGAGGGCGATTACACCATCGCCCGCGGCGAGGCCACCGCTACCTATTTCCTGGGCAGGCATGGGCCGGGGTTCGGTTTTCGAGTCGGCGGCGAGAAGGCCTGGGGCGACGTCCCCTACTACGACCTCGCCTATCTGGGATCCCAACAGATACGCGGGCTCTCCAGCAACCGTTTCGCTGGCGACTCCATGGTCTACGGCAACGCCGTATTTCTGCACCGCCTCGGATCGCTATCGCTCATCGTCCCTGGTCGATGGGGAATCATGCTGCGTGGCGACATCGGCAGGGTGTACTTCGACGGTGAAGATTCCGACGAGTGGCACTGGGGTTATGGCGGCGGCATCTGGTGGTCGCCGTGGAACTTCTCCAACGCCTTCAGGCTGTATTACGCCAACAGCGACGACGGCACCGCGCTTTACCTGTTGACGGGCCTCGGATTCTGATGCCTGCCCTCAAGAAGAAGCGCTACGGCCAGGAACTCGCAAGGCTCCAGGTAGAACTCGTGCGCCTGCAGGAGTGGATCAAGAGCGAGGGGAGCCGCGTCCTGGTGATCTTCGAAGGGCGTGACGCCGCTGGCAAAGGCGGCAGCATCAAGCGCATCAGCCAACACCTCAGCTCGAGGGTCTGCCGCGTCGTCGCACTTCCCAAACCAACAGGGCGCGAGCGTAGCCAGTGGTACTTCCAGCGCTATGTGCAGCACCTGCCCGCCGCCGGCGAGATGGTGCTGTTCGATCGAAGTTGGTACAACCGGGCGGGTGTGGAAAGGGTAATGGACTTCTGCAGCGACGAAGAGCATGAGGAGTTCCTACGCTCGTGTCCCGAGTTCGAGCGCATGCTGGTCAGGTCCGGCATCACCTTGATCAAGTACTGGTTCTCGGTAAGTCAGGACGAGCAGGAACGGCGCTTCCAGGCGCGGCTCGAGGATCCGATCAAACAATGGAAGCTCAGCCCCATGGACCTGGAGTCACGTGCCCGCTGGGTGGAGTACTCCAAGGCCAAAGACGAGATGTTCGCCCGCACCGATACCGACTGCGCCCCATGGCACGTGGTTGTCGCCGACGACAAGAAGCGGGCTCGCTTGAACGTCATCTCTCACCTGCTCGCTACGCTGGCTCACGGCACCCTGCCCCAGCCGTGCATGCACCTTCCTCCCCGCGAGGCCAACACGGACTACGAGCGGCCCCCTTTGAGTGAGCAGCGATTCATCCCGACCGTCTACTAACTGGTCTGGCGTAGCGGAGCGGCCTGGAGCGAGAGCCTCCGCCGTGCTCGCTATTCTTCGCCGCGCCCATCCTCAGGCGTATCCGGCTTCACGAGACCCTCGCCGAGGGCCGCGGTAACCGCTCAGGAGTCGGGTACGCGCACAACTTGACTGTCGCCCTTGGCGAAACCGTCGAGGTTCGCGCCCACCGATCGCACGGCCCATACCCATGCCGCGGCCGCCGTGATCAGTAGAGCGTTCAGAAGAATCGGGCTATGAGCCGAGATCTCGTCGTTCCCCACCACCCAGTAGAACCACAGCAGCAGCGCAATGGCTGCGGCGCCTTCCGCCAGACGAGCGCCGACTCCATCGACGATAACCTTGGTGTGTGCCCTACTCGTTGGATCCACCGGCACGAAGGCCTGCTCCCAGCTCACCCTATGCACCGAGGCCTTGAGGCCCCCTTCGGTTACCCGTAAGAGCGACCGCGCGAACACCGAGGCCGCGCTGCTGAGGACAACCGCGCCGCCGAGCATGACCATTGGCAGGATGCGCAGGGTACCCCTGACCCCGGCCGATCGCTGCAACCCCGGCAGCACGAACAACTGCACCACCAGCGCCCCGACGTTCAACATCGCGTAGATGCCGCCGAAGAACGCCATCTTCTCCTCAGCCCCACCCGCGCTCGAAGCAGCGGCCAGGAACAGCTGCAGTTCCACCATGACGCCAACGAACGCGCCGGCGGCGCCGGCCATCAGCAGTCGACGCGAATAGGGGCCGCCAATCGCCTCTCGCATTGCAGCCAGCGGGTTCATGCGAGGAAGCCGGGCAGTCTGTCGGGCGTCTGGGGCCGGGTAGCGCCGGTGAGCCGAGTGCATCAGCACCCCTGCCAAGACCAACGACACCGCGCCTATCTGCAGCAGAGCATGGGGTCCCACCGTTCCGGAGAGGCCCCTCGCTGCGGAGCCTCCCGCAATCCCACCGAGAATCGACATCGCGCCAGTTCGCGAGTAGATCTTGGTAACCACCGCCGCCGGAGCGCCCGAACTCAACTCCGCAGCGAGCAGCCAGGCCACCGAGAAGATGATCCCGAAGACGACCGGCACCGTGGTGAAGAACGCGGTCATCAGCGGACCACCGCCGGGGCTGGCGAAGATCGACACGACCCCGAGGTAGGCGGCCACCAAGACGGGCGCACTCACCCTCACTCGCCGCGTGCCAAACCGCGTCATCACCTGCAACGTCATCAGTGCGGTCGGCATCGACACCAGCGCGACGCCGACATACGCCCAGGGCAGGTCGCGAATCCCTCCTTCCTGGAAGTAGAGCGCATCGCGTCCTGATTTCGTCAGAATGAAGCCGAAGGTCAGCAGGAAAAGCGATCCTGCCACCCAGGCAACCCTGCCGGCCACATCAGTGCTTCGGATCGACACGAGAAGGACTAAGCTCCTTCGAGCGCGGCGCCGAAATCGAGCGGCGCAAGGCTGACCCTGTACCCCGCACCGAATGGCGGGCGGTAGGGAATTCGCACAGCGCGGTACACGGAACGCGGAATCCCGATGTCTGCGAGCTGCAATTCGCCCGTCACGCGCGGATGCAAGCCGGTTTTGGGCAGGGCCAGGCTGATAGTCATCGTCGGGCGAATAGAGACGCCTGCGCCCGCCCCGCTGGTGGCATCAATCCCCGAGGGCACATCGAGACTCACGACCGGGCAATCCCTCGAGTTGGCCCAATCGATCATTCGCCGGGCAGCGCCGCGAGGTTCTCCGCTGAGGCTGTAGCCAATGATTCCGTCGAGGATCACGTCGGGGCGCTGCTGATCGAGTTCCTCCAGCAGCTGCCGCGTGCCTCCCGACCCATCGTAGACAGCCAGTTGATCGGCAGGTACAGGTCCGAGTCGGCCCGCGTCGGTGAGTGCCACGGAGACGGCAACGGCACGATTCGCAAGGTGCCGCGCGGCGCAGATTGCGCCCCCCCCGTTGCCACCCGTACCGGCCAAAGCGAACACGCGCGCTTCCCGCCAACCGGCGCCGAGTAATTCGATGGTGGCCTGCGCCAGGTTCCGCCCCGCGTTTTCCATCATCTGGTGCAGATTCGGACCCGTGACCTCGATCGCGACCCGGTCGACCTCGCGCATTTGTGCCGTCGTGATCGCCGGAACCTCGATTCCCGCGTCGGTGACGAAGCGCCGCACCTGCGTTGCCATAGAGGGCCTCCCGTACCTTGTCATGCTGCGGGGCCTTCCCATGCGGAGCCCCTTGTCAGTCGCCGAGATTTTCGCCGCACCTCGCTACGGAGATCCCCGACACCATAGGATCCACGGACCAACGGCGCGGTTACATTCGTCTGTTCTGCGGTGTAACCACGCTAGGCTGCAAAGGATCCAAGGTTGGTGATTTCCGAAGACTAGCCTGAACCAGGCACCAGCCTCGATCTTGCGGCTGTAGTCCCCCTCACTGCGACAGCGACCCGACGGCGCCGATCTCGGTGCACAGTGACAGCATGTACCGGATTCCCGCCAGCGCCGGAGCGTATCCACAATGACATCCACATTTGCCGTTGATCTCGAGAAGACATCGCGTACGGCGAACGTCGGCATCGTCCTTCTCTTCCTCCTGTTCGGCGCTGCCGGAATCAGGTACTCCTTCTACTTTCACTTCTTCACGGTCGCATTCTTCTTTCTCATACTGCTCAACCTCCACTGGCGATACGGCCAGCGCACGCACACCCTCCTGGCCAACTTCGGATTCCTCGCTCAGACGCGCTACATCGTCGAGAGTATTGGCCCCGAGTTCCGTCAGTACCTGTTCGCTTCCGACACGGAGGAGAGGCCGTTTAGCCGCGTCGAGCGTGCCGAGGTCTACCGCAAGGCCAAGGGCATAGACTCTTCGGAGGCATTTGGCACACTGCTCGACTTCGGCGACAAGGAGCTGAAGTTGCGACACTCCTTCTACCCGGCGGATAAGGACGATCTCGATGCCTTCGATGTCGCCGTCGGGGCTGCGCGCGGGCTCGACACGACCTATCACGTGCGCCGTCCCATCATGATCAGCGCCATGAGCTACGGCGCCCTTGGGCAGAACGCCGTGCGCTCGCTGGCGCGCGGAGCAAAGCTCGCCGGCACCGTGATGAACACCGGCGAGGGCGGCTACCCGAAGTACCATTTGATGGAGGGCTGCGACCTGACCTTCCAGATGGGCACGGCGAAGTTCGGCGTACGCACTGAAGATGGACACCTGGACGAGAGCAAGCTCGCTGCGCTCGCCGCTCTCGATCAGATCAAGATGGTCGAGATCAAGCTCTCGCAGGGCGCCAAGCCCGGCAAGGGTGGCCTCCTGCCGAAGGAGAAGGTGACCGACGAGATTGCCGAACTAAGGGGCGTACGGTTGGGTCACGATGTCATCTCCCCCGCCCACCATGTCGAATGCACCTGTGCCGCCTCTACCGTCGAGTTCATCGGTCGTATTCAACAGGTAAGCGGCTTACCCACCGGAATCAAGTTCTGCCTCGGCCGTCCGGACGAACTGCGGGCAATGGTGCAAGAGATGGGCCGGCAGGACACGTTCCCGGACTTCATCACCGTCGATGGAGGCGAGGGCGGTACCGGTGCGGCTCCCAAGAGCTTCATGGACGATCTCGGACTACCGTTGTTCACGGCCCTGCCACTGGTCCATAGGATTCTGCAGGAAGAGGGCGCGCGCGATCGCCTCGTGGTGTTCGCTGCCGGTAAGTTGGTCAGCCCCGGACGACAGTTGAAGGCGCTGTCGCTGGGTGCCGACGTGGCCTATTCAGCGCGTGGTTTCCTGCTGGCGCTCGGCTGCATTCAAGCGCTGCAGTGCAACCGCAACACCTGTCCCGTGGGCATCACCACCCATCAGGCGCACTTGCAGCGGGGCCTCGATATTGAGGACAAGGCGCAACGGGTGGCCAACTATGTCGGTGCCTTGCACCATGATCATGTGGAGTTGCTGGCGGCGATGGGCACAACCTCCTCCCATCGGTTGAGCGAGAAGAACATGTACCTGCCGGCACAGACCACCATGCCCTCGCCAGACAAGGAACTGTCATGAAGCATCCCCTGCTCACACGCGCGGCCCAGGGCATCGCGGCGATGCTGCTACTGATGGCGGCCGCGATGAAATTTCTTGGCGACCCCGGCAGCGTCGAGGTGTTCATGCGCCTCGGCATGGACCCCGCAGGGCGTTATCTGATTGCCGCCATCGAACTCATGGCCGCCATGCTGCTGCTATCGCCCTTTGCCGCCCTGGGCTCGGTAATCGCCACGGGCGTCATGTGCGGCGCCATCATCGCCCACGTGACCCAGCTCGGCCTCGTCGTCAACGACGACGGTGGGCGCCTCTTCGGTATGCTGGTCGTGGTTCTTGTTTGTGTCGGCTATGTGCTGATTTCGCGTCGCAAGGAAATACCTCTGATAGGCAACACACTATGAAAACTTCCGATCTGCTCGTTCGCTGTCTCGAGAACGAGGGCGTCGAGTACGTCTTCGGTATCCCCGGCGAGGAGAACCTCGACTTTCTCGAGTCCCTGCGACATTCGGACATCGAGCTCATCCTCACGCGCCACGAACAGGCGGCGGGTTTCATGGCAGCCACCGTCGGGCGATTGACCGGTCGTGTCGGCGTGTGCCTGTCGACCTTGGGGCCCGGAGCCACGAATTTTGTCACCAGCGCGGCGTACGCCCTGCTGGGCGGCATGCCCACCCTGTTCTTGACCGGCCAGAAGCCCATCAAGGCCAGCAAGCAGGGGCGCTTTCAGATCGTCGACATCGTCCAGATGATGGAACCCGTCACCCAGTTCACCCGACAAATCGTTGACGGCAACAACGTACCGAACCTCGTCCGTGAGGCTTTTCGAGTTGCTGTCGACGAGAAGCCGGGACCGGTGCATCTGGAACTTCCCGAGGATATCGCCGCCGAAGAAGTCGACCGCGAGCCGTTTGCGGTCACCAGGGTGTTGCCCCCGGGCGCGAGTCCTGATGCCATCCTCAAGGCCGCAGAGATGATTCAGGCGGCCAAGCGACCGCTCCTGCTCGTCGCCTCGGCGTGCAACCGCAACAACTCCTCGCCCGCCCTCCGAGACTTCGTCGATCGCACCGGTATCTACTTCTTCTCGACGCAGATGGGGAAGGGCGCCGTCGACGAGCGCCATCCCCGCTGCCTGGGCACAGCGGCCCTATCCGACGGCGACTACCTGCACTGCGCCATCGAGCGCTCCGACCTCATTATCAATGTCGGCCATGACGTTAGCGAGAAGCCGCCGTTCATCATGTATCAAGGTGGCCAGAAGGTAATCCATCTGTCCTATTTTCAGGCCGAGATGGACGACGTGTACTTCCCCCAGCACGAGGTCATCGGCTGCACGGCTACCAACATGCGTATGCTGGCCGACGCGATCGAGCCGTCGGAGGAGTGGGACTTCGACTACTTCGAGCGGGTGCGCGACGAGATCGCGACCCATGTCTTCATCGAGAAGGCCGATGCCGACAGCTTCCCCAACGTGCCGCAGCGAATCGTGGCCGACCTGCGCCAGGCGATGCCGAGTGACGGAATCCTGTCGCTCGACAACGGCATGTACAAGATCTGGTTCGCGCGCAACTACCAGGCCCACGAGCCGAACACCGTGCTGCTGGATAACGCGCTCGCCACGATGGGGGCCGGATTGCCTGCTGCGATCGGCGCCAAGATCGTTCATCCCGAGCGCAACGTGGTGGCCATCTGTGGCGATGGCGGCTTCATGATGAACTCGCAAGAGATGGAGACCGCCGTCCGGCTTGGACTCGACCTGGTGGTGATCGTGCTGCGCGACGACGGCTACGGCATGATCAAGTGGAAACAGGCAGGTTCGGGCTTTCCGGTCTACGGCCTCGACTTCGGCAACCCCGATTTCATCGACTACGCCCGCAGCTATGGCGCCCAGGCCGTGCGCATCGCGCGTACGGGGCAACTCATCGAGGAGATGGAGCGCGCCTTTGAGACCGGCGGCGTTCACCTGATCGAGGTGCCCGTGGACTATTCCGAGAACGAGGTGGTCTTCCTCGAGGCACTCAAACAGAAGACCTGCATTCTGTAGATTCCGCCACCTCCGGACGGGGCCCCCATGACCAGTGAAACCAGCTCGACATTCGACGTTACGAGTCCTTTCGACGGCACGCTCATTCGAACTCTGCCGCACACCGACGAGGCTGCGAGCTTCGCTGCCCTGGAGACCGCACACGCACTCCACCGCGATCGCGCGGGCTGGCTCGATGCCGCCGAACGCATCGCCATACTGAAACGCTTCGCTTCCCTCGTTGAGGCGCAGACAGAGGCCCTCGCGCGGCAGGCGGCACTGGAAGGCGGTAAGCCGCTCAGCGACTCGATCGTAGAGCTGGTCCGCGCCGTCGACGGGATAGAAGTTGCCGCAACGGAAATCGGAGAGCTGCACGGTGCCGAGGTCCCGATGCGACTCAACGGCGCGTCGGCCCACCGCTTCGCGCACACCTATCGCGAGCCGCGCGGCGTGGTCCTGGCGATCAGCGCCTTCAATCACCCGTTCAATCTGATCATTCACCAGGTCATCACGGCGATCGCCGCAGGCTGCCCGGTACTCGTCAAGCCCGCCCTGACAACTCCCCTCTCCTGCATCAGCGTGGTGGAACTGCTCGCCGAAGCGGGCTTGCCGGAGGGCTGGTGCCAGTTGTTGCTCTCGGAGGATGCTGTCACCGAGAAGCTGGTCGGCGACTCGCGCCTGTCCTTCATGACCTTCATTGGCTCGGCGCGCGTGGGCTGGTACCTGCGCTCGAAACTCGCTGCTGGGGCCGCCTGCTCGCTCGAACACGGCGGTGCCGCCCCGGTTATCGTCGACGCCACCGCCGATATCGACGCCGCCATTCCTCTGCTGACACGAGGCGCCTTCTATCATGCGGGACAAGTCTGCGTGTCAGTACAGCGGATCTACCTGCACAGCGCGGTGGCGAAGGAGTTCACCAGCCGGTTCGTGGCTGCGGTCGGTGAACTCGTCTCCGGAGACCCCCTCGATGCGAGCACCGTGGTCGGCCCGCTCATCCGCAAGCGCGAGGTCGACAGAGTGGACTCGTGGGTCCAGGAAGCGATCGAAGGCGGCGCAGAATTGCTGTGCGGAGGGAAGCGCCTGACCGAGACGGTCTACGCTCCGACCGTCCTGATGGACCCACCCGAGGCGTCGCGGGTTTCCCGGGAGGAGATCTTCGGTCCGGTCGTGGCGCTGTACACGTACGACGACCTGGACGATGCCATCGCCCGCGCCAACGCGCCTGACACCTTCTTTCAGGCGTCGCTCTTCACCAGCGACCTCGACACCGCACTATCGACTTCACGCCGACTCAATGGCATGGCCGTCATGGTGAACGATCACAGCGCATTTCGCGTTGACTGGATGCCCTTCGGCGGGCATCGGTTATCGGGACTCGGCATGGGCGGTATCGGGCATACGATCAGAGACATGACTCTCGAACGTATGGTGGTGTTCCACTCTAAGGGACTCTGAGCGGCGCTCGCAGGGATGCCCGACCAGCTCGGCCTGGGCGGAACCGGCACCTCTGCGGTCTTGGTCCTGCTAAACGAAGCCCACTTCCGGGTCGCGATATCCGCTTATACACTGGCTGCGACGCTCGGATCAGGTCCGGCGCGCCTTCCGCAACGAGACCGTGCATGTGGCGGCCCTTACCACAGCGGAGTTGCTCGCCACCTGTGATGGGCTGCGACAGCTCGACCTTGACGACAACCTCACGATGCTGAGAGGATCGCCCCCGCCACTGGAGAAGGGCACTGCGCAGCTGAACCAGACCATGTTGGATCTTGGCCTTGTGGATGCAGAAGTATTGACCGCGGATCTTGCGTGCCCCGACGCGCTTCTCGCCCTTCAGCAGCGACGAGGCCCATCCATTCACTGACCGACATCTCGGAGAACTGACCCCATGCGACGTCGCTCGTCGCTCCGCCTGACAGTCCCGGCCGGTGTGTTTCTGTTCACCGTTGGGTTGGCCTTGTGGAACGTCCAGATCAACAGTCGGGCGTCCATCGAACGGGGCGAACAGCATGCCCTGCTGGCCATGAAGAGGGATATGACCGCCCTACAGGCCGCGCTGGAGGACGCCCTCCAACGCTCCGACATGGAGTGGGTCCAGGAGCGTCTCGGCGAACTCACGGCAGACCCTAGCATGGTCGACGCTCTGCTCCTGGATCCCGAAGGCACGATCGTCGCCTCGGCGAGGCGGGACCTCATCGGCAAGTCGTCCACGATCCTCGCCGAAGGTCCACACGCCGGAGCCGAGGAGTGGCGACTCGAAATGATGGCCCAGACTCGGGACCAACACCTCGGGCTGGTCCGGTTCACACCCGACGGGCGGTGCCTGCTCGGGGTTTACCCGGTGCTACTGGGACCTGGCGCGGACACCTCGATCGTCGATCCCACGGGCTTTGCCTACCTGCATTTCGATCTGACCGAGCTTCGCAGCGCCGCCCTGGTCGCCGTCAGGCAGCAATCTCTCGACTTCATCCTTGGACTCGGCGCTCTTGCTGTCGCTCTCGGGCTCTTTCTCCATCTGTTCGTCACCCGCAGGATCGAGTCTCTGGCCGAGGCGGTGCGGCAAACGAGCGACGGTCATCCGGGCGCGGCGGCGGTGGTGGGTCCACTCGACGAGATCGGCCTCCTGGCCGTCGGCTTCAATGGCATGGTCGTGCGAAAGACGGCGACCGAAAGCACGCTTCGAGCCAACGAAGCGCGGATGCAGCTCGCCCTCGACGCTGGCGACCTCGGCATATGGGACTGGGACATTCGAACCGGCGAGATGACCTGCAATGACCGCTGGGCACAGATCGGAGGACACTTGCCGGGCGAATTCGAGCCTGAGCCGGATCTCACGATGCGACGGATCCACCCGCGCGACCGTCCCCGAGCCATGAGCGCATTGAATGCTCACCTGGCCGGCAAGACGGAGTTCTATGAATCCGAGCACAGGGTGCGCCACACTTCAGGTGAGTGGATTTGGGTGTCCGCCAAGGGCAAGGCCATCGAACGCGACGACGATGGCAACCCGCTCCGCGTGTGCGGCACGCGGCGCGATATCAGTCGCCGTATGCTCGCCGAGCAGGAGCGCCGCGACCGCCTCGACCAACAGTCGGCGGTGGCGGCCCTGGCCAAACGGGCGCTGGCAAATGTCGACCCTGAAGTGATCATGCAGCGTGCCGTCACGCTGCTCACTGAGAACCTGGACGTAGACTCCTGCGCGGTTCTGCGCCTCCTCCCGAATGGCGAGGAGATGCTACTGGTCGCCGGCACGGGCTGGCGCCATGGGTTGGCCGGACTCGCTACCGTACCGATCACGGAAGGCAGCGCGGAGGCGAAAGCACTGCAATCCACAGAGCCCGTCGTGGTGGACGATGCAGCCGAAGATTCGGGGTTCTCCGCCGTGCCACGCAAGCTGGAAGATGACGTGGCGAGTGGAATGACCGTCAGGGTCGAGGGACGAACTCAACCTTTTGGTGTCCTGTGTGCGCAGACCCAGAACCAGCGACACTTCAAGCGGCACGAGGTCGGGTTTCTGCTGGCGATCGCCAACGTCATCGCCGAGTCGGTCGCCCGCCGGCGCTCCGAAGACGCTGTAGCCCAGATGGCGCGCCGCCTCCGCCATCTGGCCGAGAGATTACTGCAGGCTCGTGAGGACGAACGGACAATCATGGCCCGCGAGCTACACGACGAGCTGGGGCAGTCGCTGACCGCGATCAACATGGACCTCGCATGGATGCAGACTCAACTCGGCGGGTCGACGACAGACCTGCAGTCGCGGCTGTCGGAAACCGTCGAACTGATCGGCAACACGATCAACACGGTGCGACGCATCTCCAGCGAACTGCGCCCGCCGGCCCTCGATGACCTGGGTCTCTTCGACGCCATCGCCTGGCACGCCGACACCTTCGCTCAACGGGCCGGCCTCGAGTTGCGCTTCGAGCTCCCCGACACGATTCCGGAAATGGACCCCGATGCGGCAACCGCCGTCTTTCGTATCGTGCAGGAATCGCTGACCAACGTGGCCCGCCACGCTGAAGCGTCCGAGGTTCGTGTGCTGGTTACTCACACCGGCGACGCCCTCGAGGTGCGGGTCATCGACAACGGTTGCGGAATCCCGCCCATTGGCGACAAGCTCGAGTCGTCCCTCGGGCTATTGGGAATGAAGGAGCGGGCCGCGGCCTTTGGTGGTCAGGTGAACTTCCGCGGGACGCCTGACGGCGGGACCGAGGTTGCGGTGACGTTCCCCCTCGAGTGCGCTGACAGGCGCGCGAGCAGAACCGCCTCCGAATAGGCCGAAACGCGGCCCTCGGCCCTGCTGGCGCCGATTCCGTCCGCGAAATGGCGCGAACGCGCGATGCGCAGGTGATGCCGGACCACGCACACTCTCGGGCAGTTCTTGTCGAAGACTCAAGAGGTCCGCCATGCGCCGCAATTCTGTCGCTGCTCGCTGCATCGCCCTATTTGTCAGCACCGCACTCGCCCTAGCGGGTCTGCAAGCACCTCCTGCCCACGCCAGTCAGCTGAGCCCAGACGGCGACTTCATCGACTGGATGACCGACGGCCTCTTCGACGGCACCGCCCCGGACCGTCACGGCGGCTACCGCGCGCGATTTCGCGAAGATGGGGGCCACTACACCTTCTATCACTCGCCCGAGGGCGGCACGCTCCGGCGACGGCTACAGATCCCGGTCGCGGAAGGCGCATCCCAGCTGCACCTGAACGTGCACGCAGACGCTGCCAACCCAGGAACGGTACGACTGCGACTCATCAGCCCGAGTGGCGAGATCGTCACGCCCGGCGTTGCACGGGGCAACCGCTACGACGACGTACGCCCCCTGACCGAGGTCCTCCGCGAGCGCAAGCTCGAGCGGCCGGTGCAGCGAGGCGATGAGCAGGACTCGCTGCCCCTATTCGACCTGCGTGAGGACGAAGTGGGAATGTTCCATTTCGAATCCGCTAGCAGCACCGGCCTGATCAATCTCCGCGCCCCCGAGGCCGGCAACTGGACTGTGCAGATCATCACCCGCGACGCTGCGGAGTTTCTTGTCAGCGCGGCCGTCTTCGATGATGTTGCACTCGCCACTCACGGCAGCGACGCCCTCCCGCTGCGAAGCTTCTGCACCATCGGCATGAAGCTGGTCATTGGCATCGCCAAGATCGTCTTCACGGCAGCGGTCCTGACCGAGTTGACCATGGTGGCAGGTATCGTCATCGTCGGCCTGGCCGTCGCGGACCTGGCGGGCCTGTTGGCCGACGTCATCGGTGACGTTCTGATCGAGTTCTATGGGGTCGACAAGAAGGCGATCAAGAAGCTCGAGTACGTGGGCCTGACCGTGTCGCTGATGGCCAATCTCAACCTGGTCGGCAAGACCGTGGCGGGAGTCGGCGCCGCGATCAACCAGGCACTCGGGCGCAAAGGAACGGACGCCGCGGCGAAGTTCCTTTGTGCGCTATTTGGCGACGAGAAGATCCTCGCACTGGGAACGGCAGAACCGCCGGCCGCGGTGGAAGGCGAGACGTACCAATACACATTCGAGGTCTTGAACTCCACCGGCAAGGTCAGCCTACGGATCAAGAATGGCCGCTTGCCCGTCGGTCTGTCGCTCGACGCCGGGAAGATGATGATCACCGGCACGCCGGCGCCAGGAACCAGCGGCAAGAAAGGCGGTTACCCCTTCGTTATTCGGGCCACCGACAAAGGGAAGACCAAGGTCGAGCAGCGTCTCAAGATCAGCGTCGACGCGTTCGATGTGGACAACAGCAATGACCTGGTGCCGGCGATCCAAATCGACCAGGAGCAAGACGTACCCGGCCGCATTGCCGGCAAGATCTGGATCGCCAACGAGGGAGAACGCTCCTCGAGCCCTGGCAACTATCTGCTGGTCTGGAGCACCACCAAGAAGCTCAACAAAGGGGCGGCGCTGAT
>JAJCXS010000107.1 GCA_029263335.1 Acidobacteriota bacterium
TCACCTTTCGGTACTGCTCAAAGGACCCTTCGGCAAGCGTCTGCTGGCGCATTCATCTCTCCCTCTGGCGGCGTGATTGGATCCGCGTGCATTATCCCATCGAAACCGAATTGATCAGAGGTTCCTTAACTTGACAGTACCTTCGAGAAGCTCAGCGCCAGGCTACGAGTCGTCTCGACGGCTAGTTAGGCGGCGACGTCGCCACGTTTTCGAAGTGATCGGCGATCCACTCCACCCATCGACGGCGCAGGTCGCGCCGATGCACCGGGTCCGAAGGGAAGTGGCCGCCCACCGGGTAGACCACGAACTTCACCTCTACGCCGTTGTCGCGCAGCGCGTGGTAGAGCTTGTACGACTGGCTCACCGTTACCCGCTCGTCGCCGGTGTTGGAGAGGATCAGGGTCGGGGTGCGAATCTGGTGGGCGTAGGCCATAGGCGACTGGCGCCAGTAGTTCATGGCGTTGTCGTTGAGCCACGGCGATCCGTTGAGACCAAAGCCGGCCCAGATGTTCATGTCGGCCATGTTGTACCAGTCGAACCAGTCGGTCACCGCGGCGCCTGCCATGGCGACGGCCCAGCCGTCGTAATGGGCGGTGAGCCACGCGGTCATGTACCCCCCGTACGACCAGCCTGAGATCCCGACGCGGCTCTCGTCGACAATTCCGAGCGCCTTCACCGCCGCGACCCCTGCCATGACATCGCGCCCGGGGCCATCCCCGGCGTCGTCGATCACGGCGCTCTGGAAGGCTTTGCCCTGGGTACTGCTGCCACGGTAGTTAGGGCTGTATACCAGCCAACCCTGCGCGGCCATGATCTGGTTGAAGGTGCTGAAAGCCTCGACCGACGAGCCCATCGGGCCGCCGTGGATCGAAAGAACCAGCGGATAGCGCCGCCCCGGCTCGTAGTCGGGCGGGTAGATCAGCACGCCGTTCTGGGCGAAACCGTCGGGCCCGTCGAAGTTGATGGTCTGCACCTCGCCGAGCTTCATGGCGGCGAGCGCGTGGTTGAAATCCGTCAGGCGGCGGGGCGCCCATTCGCCGGCCTTCATGACGTACAGCTCGGGTGGGCGAAGAGCCTCCCGGCCGACGAATACCGCGGTGCCGTTGTCACCGATGGCCACCGCGGACGCCGGATGGACGCCGCCCAGGTCGAGGCGCACGGCGGCGCCCTGAAGCGGCTGGTGCCACAACGCCCGCCAGGTCAGGTCCGTGCCGTTGATCAGCAGCGACTGCCCGTCGGGCAGCCAGGCGGCGTTGCCCAGATCGCGGTCGAGTGCCGCGGTGACGTCGATGGGGGCACCGCCGTCGACCGGCTGCAGCAGGACTCCCGACGGGTTGAAATAGGGCTCCGGTCCGCGCGCGCGACTAAAGACCAGTGTGCTGCCGTCGGGGGAGAAGGCGCCCGGATTCACGGGCGGCTCCAGCGGCAGGTCGCGAAACTCGCCGAGCTCCACATCGAGCAGCCGGATGAAGGTCCGGATCAGCTCGCCGGCATGAGGCAGCGGGCTCACCGACAGCGCCACCGTGCGACCGTCGGGGGAAACCTCCATGCCGTTGATGCTCTCGGCCCCCTCGGTGAGACGCTCGGCCTCACCGCCCTCGACCGGGACCCGCCACAGGTGGCTCGACACCGGCGCCCGCTGGGTGAGGAAGCTGTTGTAGCCCACCTCGAACGACAGGTTATGGCGTTCCTCGCCCTCCCTTTCCTCGGCCGCGTCGGCGGTGAGGAACAGGAAATGTGACCCGTCGGCACTCCACTCGAACGACCGCACCCCGCGCTCGGCGCGGGTGATCTGGCGCGCCTCGCCGCCACCCACAGGAAGGACGAAGATCTGGCGTTGTTCGCTCTCGGGATCGGTGTCGGTGAACGCGATCCGGTCGCCGGATGACGACCACCGGAGCCCTCCCACGGCCACCCGGTCCGGCGTCAGCTGGCGCTGCTCGCCGCTGGCCAGGTCCACCAGAACGAGCTCGCGAACGAACCGGTTCTCCTCGTAGTCGGGGCGGCTCAGCACAACCACGGCAGCGCTCTCATCAGGTGCCAGTTGCAGATTGGACACGCCCACTTCGAGACCGACGTCTTCGACGGTGAGTGTGCGCGTCTGGGCACCCACGGCGACAGGAGTTTCGACCGTACCGAGGGCGAGAAGTGCCGCTACGCAGACGGCGGCGAGCATGGATAGGTGCCTCCGGACTCGATTCATGATCTGCGTCCTCCGCGATGCTGTGACTCGGTCCCCAGAACATACAGGGTCAGCTGGGGTGCAGAGCCTCCAGTTACCGGTCGAGGCTATGGTCAAGGTCTAGAAGCTCGCGACCGCTTGCCAAGATCACGCCGGCGACGCGGCGCAGTTTGTCCATATCCAATAGCAGCACATCATCGTCCTTCGTGTGGTACTCAGCGTGAAAGCCCGTAAAGAACCAGACCGCCGGTATCCCCTGCGTTACGAAGGTGTAGTGGTCGGAGCGCCGAAACACGGCAGTCTTGGGTCCGTGACGGTAATCGAGAAGTAGCCGCCCCTCGCTCGCGCGCTGGATGATGCTTCGAAGTTCCGGATTGCGGTCCCCGTCGATCCCCAAATAGACCGTGTCCGAATCGGTGGTCTCTGGATCCGGGTTTCCGGCCGCTGGTGCGCTGGCGCGACTGCGGCCGACCATGTCGGCGTCCAACACCGCGACAAGATTCTCCATCGGGACGACGGGCTCGTACCGCGCCACGAATTGAGAGCCGAGGAGATTCTGCTCCTCACCCGTGAACAACATGATCAGGACGGAGCGCCGTGGTCGTTCACCCGTCGCCAGGGCCCGTGCAACGTCGAGGATGGCGGCCACGCCCGAGGCGTTGTCGTCGGCACCGTTGAATACAGCTCCCTCCCGAGTCTGCAGGTGATCATAGTGGGCAGCGAATCCGACGAACTCATCCACCAAGTCCGGGTCGGCACCATCCAGGCGAGCTAGAACGTTGTAAGCCTCGGGCATCCGCTCGCTGATCATGCGCGTCCGAATCTCAAGTCGGCCAAGTGTTTGCGGCTGGAATTCTGCGCCGCCCGGCGAGGTCAGCTCGCTCTCCGGAACTCCAATGGCCCGGGCGACCGCAGCAACGATTGCGGGGCCCGCCTGGACGTACTGAGGCGATGGGTCGAGCACCGACGTCGCTGCGATGCGGTAGCGGTAACGACTAGCGTACCCCTCGCTGAATCGGGCAAAGCCTGATAGGAGCCCCTCTGAGATGACAATCTCTCCGACCGCGCCGCGCTCGAATGCGACATTCCGCTCCGACGCATCGAATTGCACCTCTGCCAGGCTCGCAGGCTGACCTTTCACGGTGACAACGTACTTCCCGCGCACGTCTACTGTTGCGTAGTCATCGTGACCGTGACGGGGGGACGAGATCCCGTACCCGAGGAAAACGAGTTCGGCAGTCACGTCCGCCGATATCACCGCGGGAGTTTCCAACATGTAGTCGGTCTCGATGATGAACCGATCGGACCGACCGTCGGCAACGAGAACCAGCTCGCTGAGTTCCGTGTCAAGCCTGACGCGCTCGACCGGCACCCGTTGGAGGAACGATCCGTCTGGCGCCGCGCCGCGAAACCCATAGCTCTCCAGCGTTTCGGCCAGATAACGCGCGACCGCAGCGGATGATGCGCCGTACGCGTAACGTCCTCCCAACTCGTCGGAGGCCAGGTACGCCACATGACGCCGGAGATCCTCTCTACTGATCTCAGATGTCTGCGCCCCGGCACTGGGGGACAGGCCTGACCCAACTGTCAGCATGATCGCGACCGCCAGACTGGCGCCGGTTCGTACGTGCGCTGAGCCTCTTCCCTGGGTTGTCATCTCATCCTCCCGCTTGCTCGATTAGGCCGATCCCCCGATCCTTTGCATCGGTGCCGACGAGTAGAGTAGGGGGGCGATTAGCCCACGTGCGGAACGCTTTGTCTTGTACGGTTCCCGGAGCTTGGAACGCGACCGACATTTGTATCGTCGGCAGACGCGGCCCGTGCCTGTTCTCTACACGCGCGGCGATAGACGAGCGGCGTAGCACCTATAGCACTTCGAAACGTGCGCGTGAAATGGCTCTGGTCGGCGAAGCCCGTAGCATGGGCAATCGACCGTAGCGACTCGTTCGTAGCCGTCAGCCGCTCGCAAGCGTCCTCCACGCGGCACTGTCGGTGATACTCGCGGGGCGTCTGACCGTATTGATGCCGGAACGCTCGCGTCAGATGGTCCTTGTGGACGCCGCCGACCCCGGCCAGGTCATCCAGCATCAGTGGGCCGGCGAACTGCCGCTCGATCCGCGAGCGTACTGACTCGAGCCATCGTAGCGGTCGTGTCTCCGGAGTCACGAGGCTCGGAGTCCTCGCAAGCTCCGCCACTAGGGCGAGGGCGAGCCCGTGGATTGCGAGAACTGCGATGGCCGCATCCGCTTCGAGCTCGTGGCAGATCTTACGGGCGAGCCAGCTCGGGGATCCCTGTCGCGACAGCCTTAGCTCTGACGGCGCAAACCCGGCCCAGGAATGCCCGCGAAGCAGGGAGCCATCAACTCGGACGAGAAGGCAGCGGCCACCAGCCCTTGTGAACATTGAAGAATGCAAGCGACCGGGTGCGCGCATCAGCGTCGTGTCACGCGAGCAGGCGACGGTCGTTCTGCCCGACGACTCCTCGTAGGCTCCCTGCAGCACCGAACACACCTGAAAAGTCTCATGAGAGTGAGGCGGAATCGCTTGGTGAGGGGCGTAGCGCGCCTCGGCGACCCAGATCCCACCCAGCTCCAAGGCTCGGCTGGTCGCGCCGCCGTGAATTGCGCAACCATTGCGGTCACCCATGGGCCGCGCCAGAGAGCGACCGGCCGCAGCCAGCCCGATCGACTGACCTCCCCGCGGCATGACCGGCGAGGCCCTTAAGCACCTCGCCGTCATCGTGTTCGCTGGCTTGAACAGGCACCCACCGGCAATGCTCGAGGATTAGATCGGTCATGAACAGTGGATCAGGCCTGCGGCGAAGAGAGAAGAGAGTCGGCTCATGGCTACTCTCATGGGACGTAGTACCCCTTCGCACGGTTAGCGGAGAAATTTCAGTCCGGTTGGCCAGCGCAATCTGCTGCCCTTCGCTTATCGCAGCGCCTCGATGATGTCGGTACTGACCCAGCGCACCTCGGTTCCGGCCACGTAGAACAGGTACTTGCCGTCTGCGGTCACGACCGGACAGATCCGGGCACCCTGAGCGTTGATCGCTTCAGGGAGCAGGATGGCTTCCTGGAAGAAACCGTCAGGGCCGCGGAAGCTGACGTAGAGTCTGTAATCCGCCGTTCCTCCCGGGCGATTTCGAGCCGCAAATACCATGTAGCTGTCGTCGGGCGCGATGAAGGGCATGTGCTCATCGCCTGTGGTGTTCAGCGGACCCTCGATCGGCTCCACGGCTCCATACTCTCCGTCCACGAGTCGGGAGACGTGAATATCCGTGCCCAAGCTGTCTTCGGTCGTGGTCGGAATGTAGAAGTCCCCGTTAGGCGCAATGGAGAACTGCCAGTGGAGCCGTACGGCATTGATCGACGCCGGGCCGGGAATCGGTTCTGACCAGGCGTCGTCGCCGCTTTCCCGCTCGACGTACCAGAGAAACTCCTGGTCGGTGGCAGCGCGGTCATCGACCGGCATCGACGACAGGAAGTACAGTCGCTTCCCATCCGGCGAAAACATCGGCAGGTCGTCGTTGTACCCCGTTGTGAAGGGCACGAGAGCCGGCATCGTCCAGCGACCATCGACCCTCCTCATGAACGAGATCGGTGCTCCCGCGCCATCTGACCAGTACACCTCGTTGCCGTCGCGCGAGAATACCGTCGTCGCGTGAATGGCGGTGGACCCCCCTCTCGAGATGATTCCCGGCGCGAAGGTCAGCGGCTCACGCCCGGGAAGCGGCTCGCCGAGATAGTCGCCCACCAGCAGAGGCGGTTGAGGGGAACTCGTGTCGGCGCCCAATTCGACGAGTCGGTTGGCAAGTTCAGCGTGTCCGTTCGCCATGGCCAGGTTGTACGGCGAGTCTCCCGTCGCGGTACGCCGGTTCATGTCGGCGCCGTGGGCGATCAGGGCCACCGTCGCCTCGGTAAAACCACCGCGACTCGTGGTGTGGATGGGGACGCCCTGGTAAGCATCCGGCGAGTCAGCGTCGATGCCAGTGGCCAGAAGCCGTTCCAGTACCGCGGCCGAGCCACCCTCGGCGCCGGCCCGAAATACTGCAATCGCGTCGTCGCCGGCTGGATCGAGCGTCAGGAAGTTCTCGAACATCAAGTCAAAAACGCGCGAGCTACCTTCGCTCGCGGCGGTATGCATGAGCCGAAATTGGTGGTCCGTTTCGGCTGGCAGAGCGGTCCCATTGTCGAGAATGAAGTCGATGACTGCCTCGCTTCGATTGTAGAGCGAGATTTCTAACGGCGTGATATCGAGGAACCCGACTGCGTTGACATCCGCACCGTGGGCCAGCAGCAGTCGCAGGATTCCTAAGTCGTCATGCCGCCAGGCAGCGTACCAGAATGGAGCGCGTTGGTACCGGTCGCGCGAATCGATTTCGGCGCCCGCCTCGATCAGCAGGCGTACGATCTCTGCGCTCTCGCCACGAGTCGCCAGGTGCAACGGCGTCTGCCCGCGTTCGTCCCTTGCCTCGAGCAAAGACGGGTCACGTTCGAGCAAGGCACGGACGGCGTCAGCGTCGCCTCGGGTGACCAGTTCGTGAATCTCGTCCGGCATCACCGGGCGCGCGATCGCCTCGCCGCCGAAGTTGCCCACGTTGGCGATCAACAGGAGCAGCGCGAACGCTGCGACTACGTCACGAAACATTGCCGACCTCTGCATCTACGGTTTGGGGATCTCGATACTTACGCGCGTGCCGCGATCGATCTCGGAGCGAATCCACATGCGGCCGCCGAACTGCTTGGTCACGAAGTAGGCCTTGGTGAGTCCGAATCCAGCTCCCATCGTCTTCTTGCCACCGACGTTGGCGGCGCGATGGCCGTAGTCGACGACCTGCTCCAGTTCGCTCTCGGGGATCCCGTGGCCGCTGTCCTCGACGACCAGCCGCAGGCGTGAGCCATCGTCCATTAGGCCCGCCACGATGTCTCCGCCCGGTGCGGTGTACTTGCGAGCGTTGGCCACGAGGTCGCGAAAGACATCTTGGAGCACTGGCGGCATGTCGATGTGCTTGCCGTCGGGGCTCTCGATGTCGAGGTGAACAAAGTAGTCGGAGCGTTCCTGTGCGGCGATGTTGTAGACCACGTGGTAGCGCCCTTGAGCGTTCTTCTCCACCGCGGCGAAGAACTCGGCGAGGTTCTTCTCGAGGACAGATATCTCGCACCGGTCCCAGCGCTCAGGATGTTCGGCGCGTGCCAGGATCTCGCGCACCCGCACCCGCAGAACCTCGAAGACGGTGACGACGATGTCAACGAGATCATCGACCTCGGGCCGCCCTTCGGTCGCTGGATACCGCGCGCGCGTTTCACTGATGTGCGTGAGGACCGCTGTGCGCAGGGTCTCGACCCCGCGAGCGTGGTCGAGTGCCTTTTCCCGATCCGCAAGCTCGTCACAAACGCCCAACACCTGCTCGATCGCCGGCTCCAGTGCCTCGTCGTCGCCCAACTCGTCACCCAGCAGCATGAGTGTGCCGCGCAACACCGACAGGATGTTAAGGATGCTGTGCATGTCGAGCAGGCTTGCCTGCGCGTCCGTTAACGTGAGGTCGTGTGTGATCTCCCGTTCTTGCATGGCGGTCCCCTTTTGGTCGAACTGAAACAAGGTACGCGTCGTGCTCTCACTCGCTTACAGGTACAGGGCACCCAGAACGACAAGCGAGGCTCGCCGGTACCCGTACTCGCGCCTCGTCGAAGGCGCCGATCCGAATCGCTTGCAGCGATTGTACCCGCAGACGTAGCCGTACCGCTGCTGACAGCCGAGCTCGAGATCGGCGCGCTAGCCGCGGGTCAGACGCATTGCTCGTGCGGATGCGGTTGAAATGCGGGCGGCACTAATCTCCCTCAACCTGACATTACCGCAGCTCCGCATAGCCGGACCAACGCCAGAGCCCGGGGCAAACTGACTACTGGTCCGCCTCATTGAGTTCCCCGATCCGCTCCTGGGCGTTCTGCGAGTCGTCCGGGTGCGATGCCACCCATGACTCGTAGGCCTGGATCGCCTCGTCTATGCGGTCTACCTGGACCAGGGCCTCAGCGAGGCTGAAGGTCGTCGAGAACCGGTCGGGGTATTCCGTCACATTGAAACGGAAGAGTTCCAGGCCCTCCGCGTGATGACCCGCGCGAAACTCGCCACCTCCGGCGTACTCGAGTAGGAGCCAAGTGAAGGCCTCCGGTGGGTGCTCGGCCTTCGCCATTTCGTAGCGCTGTTTTGCTGCTTCGATGCCCCCGGCAAGAACCGCTTGCCGCACCTGCATGGTGATGAGCTCACGATGGGCGCGCGGAACATCGGCGAAGGCGTCAACGTTTAGCTCTAGGACCTCAAGCGCCCCATCGATGTCGTCGCGCGCGGCGAGTTGCCCAGCCACTCCCGGCAGAACGTGGACACGAAAATCGTATGCCCGCCCGCCAAAAAAACGGTCGCGCAGAGCCTCGTATCGCGTGCTCAGGTCGGCAATGCCGCCCCGCTCGTACTCTTCGAGCAAGAGCGCAGGGAGCGGCTTGGGGTTGGTCCTTCCGGCGTGGCAGGTGGCGCAGGTGATCTCGGTGCGCGGCGCGGGCGAAGTCGGGAGATTAGCGACGTACTCTCGGTTCATGTACTCGACCATGCGCATCATCACACGGGCTGCCTCTTTTTCCGGCTTGGCGTCAGAGGCGTAATCCCATGTTCCCATGGACGTCTCGGTCGACCCGACGTGGCAGTGTAGGCAGCCTCGGCCTGCGAACCTGCGCAGGCCAAGACCCCTCAGGTTCTCGAGCATCACCTCGCTCAGCGTGTCGCAGTCGATGTCCGGAGGCAATACCTGGAGGTTCTCGTATGGCTCGCACTGTGCGCTTGCCTGACCGGGGTATAGGAGCACCAAGCCTAGAGTCGCACTTGCAGCCAAGATGCAGAGCAACGCTCTCCGGGACGGGTTCATCGTGGGCTCCCTTGTGCGGGGAATTCGGCCGAGAATGGTCCTCGGATACGTTTATCTACAAAGTAGAGAAATCAAAAACGGAGTATATCTACAAACTAGTAAAAGTCGCAAGGCCACGCGAAAGTGCGCAGTGGGTCAATTGGGGCACCTGGGGGCACTGTCAAGTTAACGAAGACGAACTCGCTCGCCCCCCAACATATTGGGTTCCGGCACATCTGCGAACGCGGCATATTGCGTCGCGGGTTCGAGACTTTGCGTTAAGGAAGGTCTGATCAATCGGCCGTCAGTCAGGATGCGGCCTGAATGAAGGAACTGAGCGGCATACAGGTTTGGAGGCAGTTGCCTTCAGAGGCTCCGCCTACGGTTTCAGTCGCGATGGCGGCCTCTCAGGGCACCTGGTT
>JAJCXS010000108.1 GCA_029263335.1 Acidobacteriota bacterium
GGCGGCGATTTTCCGCAGGGTATGGAGGCCGACATCATGACCGTGCGGGTCACCCGTGAGGGGGACGGCGGCAATCCGCTGCCGGCGCGGCTGTCGAGTTTTCCCAAGCTCAAGCTTGCCAACGCTATCAATCGCGGCGACCCACGCCGTTTCGAGTACTCCTTCGTCACCGGCCGCTGGCTCATCAACGGGCGTTCGTTCGAGATGACCGCGACGGCACCCGACGAGGTCGTACAACTCGGCACCTTGGAGTTGTGGGAGCTCGAGAACGTGCGCGGCGGCGGATCGAGCATGGGCATGGGGCCGGCAATGCCTCATCCAGTGCATCTACACGGGCAGCAGTTCCAGGTTCTCGACCGCTCGATCGACTCTGCCTTTGCTACGCACTGGCGCGACGTGAAGGACGGCTACGTCGACGAGGGATGGAAGGACACGGTACTGCTGATGCCTGGCGAGAAGGTCCGCATCCTCCGCCGTTTCGACGACTACGCCGGCCTGTTCCTGCAGCATTGCCATAACCTCGAACACGAGGACATGGGCATGATGCGCAACTTCCTGGTCGAGTAGTTCTCCCCGACAGGAACCGAAACGGGGGCGCTACCGCACCGGTCGCATGCCGGCGACCTGCTCGGCGGTCACGGGTTCGGCCGGGCCTTGGAAAATGGCATTGAACAGCAGTTTGAAGGTGGCTCGGGTCTGAGTGCGGAAGGCGAGCTGGCTGCCCAGGGTGACAACCGATCCGCTGCCCACCGCGAACGCGACGACGTTGGCTTGGTTGCGCAACAACTCGTCGCCCAGTAGCCAGCCGCTCGCCACCATATCCACCTCGTCCGGGTAGCGCGACACGGCCTCCGCGGCGATATCGAAACTCGGCGTCAAGCGGTACGCCTGGTCGAAGCGGAAGAACACCGGCCAACGCTCCGGCATGCCGAAGGCGACGGGATGGTTCGGGTTGAACTCGTGCTTGAGCAGGGTGCCCGGCGAGAAGAAGATCGAGGTCGGGTCGACGACCTGGTCGCGCAGCGTTTCGAGCAACTGCGCCGGGCTCTGAAAGGTCTCCAGTAACGTGGCGTCCTCGTCGTCGATCTCGGCCGAGGGTGCACCGCGACCACGACGCTGCGGCAGCACCGGCTCGATCGGCAGGTTCAGCAGTTCGCGCGCGGTGCTCACGGCGCTGCCAAGCGCAACGAGTGTGCCGCCGTCACGCACCCATTGCGCCAGCTGCCGCCAGCCGTCCTCGCCCACGCCGTAGGCCCAGCGCCAGTCTGCATCGTGTTCTTCGGGGTCAAGCCCATCGACGATGCGGCTACGTGACGTGCCGGCGGGCAGCACGATGACGTCGTACTTGCCGGCAAGGTTGCCGTCGAAGTCGAGTGACGAGATCTCGGTGTGGCCGAGCTCATACTGTTCGAACAGCCAGCGCATCCAGCCTCCGGGCATGTTGTTCGCGCCGCGCCATAACCCCACGCGCGTCGGCGCGCGCAACCGGAATCCGGAGACGCCGGGCGTCGCGTCGGCGCCGCGTACGACCATGCCCGTTTCTCGCGACACCCGCTGGAGAATCTCGGTGCTGGCTGACGTCGCCGGGACCAGCCAGGTGCCTGGCGCGTAGTGGCGCTCATCGCTCTCGAATGCGGTGCCGGCGCGATACACGGGCACATTGGCTCGTTGGAGACGGGCGGCGGCCAGGAACGTGGCGTTGGACTCCGGGCCGATCAGGTAGCCCCACGCCGGCGCTGCCGGCATGAGCGAGCGACGAGGCGCGATCGTGTCCAGCAGAGCCACGTCAACGTCGAGGGGCTCGTCGACGCGACGCACATCGACTCCCATCAGCATCCCGAGGGTCTGCGCGGTGACGTCGTAGGGGGGGATCGGCGGTCCGCCCGGGTAGTAGCGCAGATCGGGATACTCCTGTCGCTCGAGCATCGTCTTGGCGAAGGCGCCGGCAGGCTGCGCCAGCTGGATCACCCAGGAGCCAGCCGGGTATTGCTCGCCGCCCGCAGTGAACGCCGCAAGCGCCTGATGAACCTCGACCTCGCCGGTGTGAAGTAGCTCCAGCAGTTCGTAGGTCTCGAAGGGGTCTCGCTGCTCGGCGTTGACGACGAACGCGTAGGGGGCTTCGTCGCGGTCGACCCAGTCGCGATGCACGCGGTAGTAGTTCTCCATCCAAGTCGCACGATACTTGGCAACCTGCTGGAGCCCCGCGAACACCGCTGTGTAGCCGTAGTCGACGATGTCACCGAGCTTCCATGTGCCGCGATCGAAGGGGCGCGGGAAGTTCACTCGCGCCTCCTGCGGGCCCAGCGGAACGTCGGCGCCGGCCGGGTTCACGTAGGGGTCGGCAAGGCGGGCGCTGGCGATCTCCGTGAGGATTCGCGGCTGTCCGTGATAGAGCATGTATTGACGCGCCGGCGTCCAGACATCGTACTGCTGGCCGGACACGATGCCGCTCTTGCCTTCGGCGGTGAGCGCTGCCGCCATCGCGGTTCCAATCTGAGCCTGTCCCTGAATCAGCAGCGGGTGGATATTGGGATCGTGCGGATCCTTGAACGGCGGCACGAAGATGCGGGCGCCGTTCGATCCCATCTGGTGCATGTCGTGGGTAACCTGGGGCTTGAATTGGCGATGGATATCCAGCGCCAGGCGGGTCTCCTTTTGCGTGAACATGAACCAGTCGCGGTTGTCGTCATGCCCGGTGTAGTGGTGGTAGAGATCCGGGTAGGTACGGCTGTAGTCGGTGCCCTGAGTCTCGTACCAGTGGTCGATCACCAGGAGCTGGCCATCGGGGTTCTGCGACGGGACCATCAACAGCACGACGTTGTCGAGAATTTCGCCGATCTCTGCCGAGGCCGACGTCGCCAGATCGTGCGCGACCCTGATGATGGTCTGCGTGTTGCCGACCTCTGTGGAGTGAATCGTGGCGTACAGGAAGTAGAACGGCACCCCCTCCTGTGTCAGGGCCTCTGCCTCCGACTCCGAGAGTCCACGAGGGTCGTTCAGGCGGTGGTTGATCTCCAGCAGTCGGTCCATCCGCGCCAGGTTCTGAGGCGAGCTGATCGTTGCCAGCACGTAGGGGTTGCCGAGCGTCGTGGTGCCGCGTTCCCGGTACTCGATCCGATCCGAGCGATCGGCAAGCAGTTGCAGGTACTCGAGGATCCTCGGGTATCGGGCCATCTCGCCGTCGGTTCCGATCTCAAAACCGAAGAAGTCAGCCGGCGGCGGGATTTCCTGGGCGATCGCACTCGGCACGAACCCGACGCCAAGGAACAGTACCGACGCGACAACTCGGATCGAATGCATCTGCTGCGACTCCCGCAAGAAAGGAAAGGCGGATCACGGCTCGCAGCGTACCAGCTGTCGAGCGCGTGTCCGCCATTCCGGAGTACGCAGTCGTTTCGTGTCAGTCGACTTGATCTAGACAGCATGCCGCCAACTATTCTACGATTGGGAATAGCCGGCTCCCATGCATCTTCCCATCGTCACAATGGAGCCGCTGCCATGTTCTCGTTTCGTGCTGCCCGCGACCGCCGCAGGGCCCTTCTTTACACGGTTGTGCTCGTCGCCGTGAGTGTCACGGCTACGCTTCCTGCGGTGGCTCAAGAACAGGTCTGGCCGCGCTGGCGCGGACAGAACTCTTCGGGTGTTGGCCAGCTGGCAGCGCCTTGGCCCGAGACCACCCAGCTGCGCGTTCGCTGGCGTCGAGCGATCGGCACCGGGTATTCGGGCATCGCGATTGCCGAGGGCAAGGCGGTGACGTTGGCCTCGGAAGGCGGCACGGATTGGATCGTCGCGTTGAACGCGGCAAGCGGCGAGGTCGAGTGGAGAACGGCGATCGGCCCGGCCTTCAAGGGCCGCGAAGGCGCCGTCGACGGGCCCGTCTCGACGCCAGCCATCGCGGACGGGACGGTCTACGCCGTGGGCCCAGCAGGGTCGTTGCTGGCGGTTGACGCCGAGGACGGCGTGGAGCGGTGGCGTGTGGATTTCGTCGCGAGCTTCGGCGCGCCCGTGCCGCACTGGGGATTTGCCGGATCGCCGCTTGTGGTCGGAGACACGGTAATCGCTGGCACCGGCGGTGAGGATGGCCGGGCCATGGCGGCGTTCGATCGTGCCACTGGCGCCCTACGATGGCGAGCCGGCGAGGACCTGGTCAGCTATCAATCCCCTCTGCTTGGCCCGGACGGCGCGACGGTGATTGCCGCAGGTGATGAGCGCGTCTTCGGTATCGATGCTGCGAGCGGATCGATCCGCTGGCAGCGCGAACACGGCTCCGCCAACTTCTATCGCCGCATCGTGAATCCGGTACTGCTCGACAAGGGGCGGTTGCTCTTGACGGTAAGAGGCAACGACGCGGTGGCGACTCCCATCGCCGCCGCGGCTGCCAGTGAGATTGTGTGGGAGACCGACTTCCTAAAGAACAACTACTCCACACCGGTTCTGGTTGACGGCCTCGTCTTCGGCTACAGCGGATCGTTGCTGGCCGCTGTGGATGCTTCGACTGGCGAGCTGGCATGGCGCTCGCGCCAGCCGGGCAACGGTTTCGTCATCGGCGCGGGTGGCCGATTGATCGCGATCACGAAGCGCGGATCGCTGCATGTGGCCGAGGCCATCCCGGACGAGTATCGCGAGGTTGCTTCGCTGCAGCTGTTCGACGAGCTGGTCTGGACGCCGCCGTCGTTTGCCTACGGTCGGATCTACGCGCGCGGGTCCTTCGGCGAGATCGCCGCGGTCGACGTTGTCTCGGGAGCGGCAACCGCCACGGCGGACTCGCCGGTACCTGGACGGATTCCCGACAGTGCCTTCGGTCGCTGGGTGGCCACGGTCGAAGCGGCTGAACAAGGTGAGCGTGGCGCCCTCGTCGATCGGTGGTTGGCCGAGAACCCGGAGCTTCCTGTGACCGAGGGCGATGGCGTGGTGCACTTCGCCTACCGCGGAGATGCGGACGACGTAGTCATCGAGTCGTCGGTGCACGGCTATCGGCGGCAAGCGCCATTGCATCGCATTCCCGGCACCGATTTCTTCCACGGCTCGTTCGAGTTCCCGTCGGACACTCGCGGAACGTATCGGTACCTGGTCGACCTGGACACCCATGTCAACGACCCGCGCAACCCGCGCCTCTGGGGTTCGCGACTCTTCGGAGCGCCTGCCAACCTGGTGCTGATGCCTGAGGCCGAAGTGCCGTCCGGAAGCACTGTCGTCCCGCGGGACCAGCCGGTGGCGGAGTTCGACGAGACCGTGGTTCCGGTGGACGAGAAGCCTGAGCATGCGATCGGTGCAGCTCCCTGGGGCGGCCCCCGCAAGCTCTGGACCTGGCTGCCGCCAAGCTATGACGACGACCCGGAGGCTCGGTATCCGACCGTGTATGTGCTGTATGGCAACCAGTTCGTGAGCCGATCCGATGTGGCCGGTGTCGTGACCTCGACGCTGGGGTCGAGCGCCGCCGAGGCGATCGTCGTCTTCGTCGAGAACCAGAGTGCCTACGAGTACGCGCGTTCGCAGCATCCGGCGCATGAGCAGATGCTCGTCGAGGACATCGTGCCGGCTGTCGATGCGCGCTACCGAACGCGTCGTCAGCCGGAAGACCGTGTCGTCGTCGGGGCGGACGAGGCGGCATACGCGGCGGCCACGGTGGCGATCCGCCATCGTGACGTGTTTGGCAAGGCGATCATCCAGTCCATTGTCCCGATCGGGACCGGGGCGGCCGATCTGGTCGAGATGATCGGAAGTCACATCACCGACTCCCTATCGATTTATCTCGACTGGGGCGTGCACGACAAAGTCTTCACTCCTGATGGAACGGATGTTCCTGGGTTCAGCGTAACGCTACGCGACGTCCTCCGGGACGCCGGCCACGAGGTGACCGCCCGCGAACACAATGACGGGTCCGACTTCCCAATCTGGGCCTGGCGCCTGGCGGCGGCACTGGAGACCCTGCTGCCCCGGCGCTAGAAACGATCCCGGCGGCATGGGTGAGGTCTACCTGGCCGAGGACACGCGGTGGTACTCGACGCGATAACTCGGATCGAACGCATCTGCTGCGACTCCTGCAAAAAGGAAAAGGCGGATCACGGCTCGCAGCGCACCAGCTGTCGAGCGCGTGTCCGCCATTCCGGAGTACGCAGTCGTTTCGTGTCAGTCGACTAACGGGCGTCGATCGGCACCATGATGTGAGCGTATGGGGTGTCCGGCCACATTACCCAGGGACCACCGTTCTGGTGATCGGTGGACATGTTCTCCAGTAGCCCGAGATCGGGAACCAGGAGCATGAGATGCGCGTTTACGCCGGTAACCCATTCGTTGTCGTCGGTGGGCCCGGTGGCATAGGGGTCGGTGTTGCTGACGGGCGAGTCGCCCATGAGCATGTACGCGATACCGAATTCGGTGTAGCTGGGCTCTGTCTGGGTGACGTACGCCTGCAGGAAGTTGAGCCAGGGTCCGTTGACACACCACGGGTCATTGCCCTCGGTGTCGGGCCGATCGGGCAGACACGTCCAGTCGTTCGTGCCCTCGCGGACCACGTTGAGCTCCCAGTCCATGATCGTGGCATCGGCCGCGATCGACTCCGGCCCAGCGCTCATGGCGCTGGCGATCAGCTCGTCCTGCGCTGGGGCAGCGACTTCTTCCACTGCCGGAGCGGATTCAACGGCGCTCGAACATGCGAGTATCACGACCAATGCGGAAAGGGGCGCTAAAAGCCTCTTCACGTGCAGCCTCCTGGAGAAAGGGACGAAAGGGACGCCGAGTGTGCACGAAGTCCCCACCGTAAGCTAGCTGACAACCGCAAACGACCCGGCAAGAGGACCGCCGGCTGGCGCCCGATGGGCGACGCTACCTTCGCGCGATGGAACAGATCGCAGGGCCCCTAGGCGCGGTCAACCTCGGTGAGTTGGTGGAACTGACCCGCAGCGAGTGGGCGCAAATGAAGGCGGAGAGGCGGCACCAAAGTGCGCGTCCGCGCACTGTGCAGAGATACTGGAACCACGCCCGGCAGAGCCGGGCGTCGGTTCGAATCCCACCAGGGCACCGTTTCGCTGCGGTTCAACGGCGGCGCGCCAAGGAAGCGGTTGCGCTTCGAATGTATGGCGGAGAGGGTGGGATTCGAACCCACGGTACGGGGTTACCGCACACACGCTTTCCAAGCGTGCTCCTTAAGCCTCTCGGACACCTCTCCGCTTAAGGTCGGCGATAACTGTAGCAGGCTGAAGCTGCTGCATTGAGCCTGGAATCCTGGTGATCGGGGCCGTCTAGGGGCAGCATGCGGCGGTTCGACGAGCAGGCCTAGAGCAGTGATAACAATATCAGGTAGACTGTTATCATGGTGCGAACGCAAATCAGCCTTTCCGAGCAGGAATACGATGCCGCGAAGCGGGAGGCCGCACGGCTCGGTATTTCCCTCGCGGAGCTGCTGCGTCGGTCCTTGCGGCCACTACTTCCGGTCGATGAATCCAAGCCCTGGATGGCCTACGCGGGATTCGTGGAGTCGGGCGATCCGAAGGCCAGCCGGCGGATCGACGACGTAGTCTATGGCCACAAAGACTGAGGCCTACGTCGACACCTCGGCGCTCATCGCACTGGTGGATCGCTCCGACAGCTACCATCCGCTATTCCGTCGGCTGTTCGCCGATCCGCCATCATTGGTGACTACGCCCCTGGTGGTCGCCGAAGGGCATGGTTGGTTCTTGCGCCGCTACGACTGTGCGCGAGCGCTACAGTTCCTGGCCATGGTCGAAGCGATGCAGCCGCTCCAGGTGATCGCGGTCAGCGCCCTCGATCAGGCTGGGGCCATCGCCATCCTGCGAGAATTCTCCGATCAGCGTTTGACGATGACCGACGGCCTGGGACTGCATGTGATGGCAGCGAGGGGATCGCGCAGCTGTTGGTCCACGGATCGCCATCTCGGCATTACGGGAACACCGCTCGCAATCCACCAGAATTGAGGCGAGCAGATTCGCTGAAGCTAACCCTTCGGCGACAGGCCGTGGCCGACGCGCGCGAGTTCGGGACGCTCCTACAGATCGCGGACCGCGGTGTAGCCGGCAACCGAAGTGGCGTGGCGGACAGCGCTGAGGATCGCGGCAGAGACCGCGGCAGCTACGGCGGTGTCGATGCGACCGAACTCGTCGTTGCGCACAGCCGGACCTTTGTTGGTGGCCAGGAAGAACAGCGTGTCGCCGTCCATGCGGGTATGCGCCGGGACGATCGCGCGGGCCAGCCCATCGTGGGCAACTCCGGCGAGTCGGTGGCACTGGACCTTGTCGAGGGTGCGATTGGTGGCGATCACGCCGATCGTGGTGTTCTGGCCCTCTCCGCTGCCCCGGCCCGGGCGCTCGCCCGACAAGAAGCGAGCCTCGGCGTCGACAAAGTTGCCCTCCTGATCGATCGCACCGGCAACGAGCTCGCCGGTGCGCGGGTCGCGGATATCCCCCAGGCCATTGGTAGCAATCAAAGCTGCCACCACGGTTCCGTCATCAAATCGGAACCCGGCACTGCCGATGCCGCCTTTCATGGGGCGCCCGAATCCCAGTTTGCCGATGGTGGCGCCGGCGCCGGCACCGATGCAGCCCTGCTCCACCGGTTCGGCGCTGGCACGGCGCGTGGCCGCGAAGCCATCGTCGCCAGTGGGTGCGCTGGCACCCTCGCCGACGTTCAGGTCGAAGAGGATCGCCGCTGGCACGATGGGCACCGGCCCTCCCGGAATCTCGAAACCGATGCCCGTCTCACGCAAGCGACGCATGACGCCGTCGGCACTTGCCAGACCGAAGGCGCTGCCGCCGGAGAGGGTGATGGCGTGGATCTGTTGCACCGTGTTGGCCGGCTCGAGCAGGGCGACGTCGCGCGTGCCGGGCGCAGCTCCGCGAACCGCCGCTCCGGCGGTGGCTCCATCGGGGGCCACGATCACCGTGCACCCGGTTGGTCGGTCCTCGCGTGTCTGGTGGCCTACGAGCAGACCTTCCACCGAAGTCAGGGTGACGTCCGCCATCTCGGTCTTCTCCTCGGAGCTGGATGAGCCGCGTCCTGCGCCCCCGCGCGGAGGCACGGTTGCGGGTTGACCGGCGGCTCGCCACGTCAAACCCGCCGGCAGCAAAGCTGCCAGAACACGGGCCAATTTGCGTCGAGTCCATCGCATACGGAGACGATAGCAGCAGCCCTACCAGCGGGTCACCGTGGTAACTTGCCGCCGCGATCTTGTTCAGGGTTTAGCGGCGCCGGGAGCGGTGCCGATATCCCATGGCGGGTGCTTCTTGGCGGAGAGCTGACATGCGCATTCTCTACGTGGCATCCGGGATGCAGATTCCGGGAAGCCACGGTGGCAGCGTGCATGCGCTGGAGCTCTGCCGGGCACTGTCACGCGCCGGACACGAGGTGCACCTGACCTCGTTGCCACCGGACAATCCGGTCGATGCGGCGGTCGATCTCGACGGCGTGCTTCTACACCCGCTCCGCACACGGCCGTTGATCGAACAGTTCGACATGTTCCACTGGCGCGAGGTGAAGCGGCTGGCGGGGCAGGTTGGGCCCGATGTGGTTGTCGAGCGCTTCTATACCTTCGGTGGCCGAGGTCTCATTGCTGCCGGGCAGCTCGGTCTGCCGGCCGTGCTCGAGGTCAACTCGCCAGCGTTACCGTATCCGGGCTCGCTGCGTGACCGGCTCGACGCGTTGACGCTGATCAAGCCGATTGATCGCTGGCGACAGTGGATGCTGCGGCGGGCGCGACGCTACTACGCGACCAGTGAGCTGCTGTTGCCCGAGCACCTGCGTGATCGCACTACGGTAATTGTCAACGGTGTGGACTGTCGACTGTTCCAGCCCGGCGAGCCGGCGCCCGATGCCGGCCCGTTGCGCCTCATTCACGTGTCGAGTTTCCGTGCCTGGCATGGCACGGTCGATCTGGCCCGCGCCTTCGGAGCAGCGATCCAGGCGGGTGCGAATCTCGAGATGATCTGTCTTGGCGATGGACCGCAACTGCAGCGCGCCCAGCGTGCCGCCGATCAGGCCGGCGCCGGCGACCGCATTCAATTCAGGGGCGCGGTTCCCCATGTCGATGTGCCCGGTCATCTCGCCGCGGCCCACGTCGGGCTGGCGCCCTTCAGCCCGGCTCAGTTCCGCGCGCTGGAGCTGGGTTGGTTCTGGTCGCCGATCAAGCTCTTCGAGTACATGGCGGCCGGACTGGCGGTGGTGACTGCGGATATCGCGGAGCTGCGCCAGCTGATGCCGGAAGGTGTGGCGCAGTTCTATCCCCCCGGTGATGTCGATGCGTTGACGGCCATGCTCATCGACCTGCACGAGTCGCGTCCGAGAGTGCGCGCCATGGGCGAGACCGGCCGCAGGCTCGCCAAGGAGCGGTTCACCTGGGACCACCAGGCGATGCGTGTGGTCGGGGTGCTGAACGACGCGATCGCGGCGGCGCCGCGCTAGAGAACGGGCCGGAATAACCCACGCCGCTGGTACACTTCGGCGATGACGGTCGAGATGTATATCGTCCTCAGTGTCCTGGTTGCCGCGCTGGTGTTGTGGGTCACCGAATGGCTTCCAATCGACCTGGTCGCGCTGTGTATTCCCGTGGTGCTGATTCTCACGGGCATACTGCAGCCGGGCGACGCCGTGGCGGGCTTTGCCAGCACCGCACTTCTCACGGTTGCCGCAATTCTCGTGGTCTCGGCCGGGCTCACTCAGACGGGGGTTATCACCTACGTCGGTGCCCAGATCATCCGCTTCTCGCGTGGCGACGAACGTCGCATGATGCTGCTCGTCATGCTGACGATGGCGGTGTTCTCGGGGTTCATCAACAACACCGCCGTGGTGGCGATGTTCCTGCCGATCATGTTGGGGGTGGCGAAGGAGTTCGATATTTCGCCGTCCAAGCTACTGATCCCGTTGTCGTTTGCGTCGATTCTTGGAGGCACGACGAGTCTCATCGGCACTTCGACCAACATCCTCGTGCACGGGCTCATGGAGGAGAACGGCATCGAGGGCATCGGCATGTTCGAGATCACGCCCGTCGGAGCGGTCTACGCGGCGGTCGGACTGACCTATCTGTTCTTCATCGGGCGGCACCTGTTGCCCGATCGCGGAACGGTGACGTCGTATCTTGGCGACGCCGGCAACCCCCGCGCCGCAGGCCAGTACATGACCGAGGTGCAGGTTCCCGCAGGATCGAAGCTGATCGGGCAGCTGGTGAACGCGTCGATCCAGAGAAGCCACCCGAATGTCCGCTTGCTGCAGATCCTTCGCGCGGAAGCGGTCTACTGGCCGCCACTCGAACAGGTCGAGATTGCAGAGAACGACATCTTCCTGCTCAAGGGTGACGTCAACGAGATTATGGCGCTGTACAAGCAGGAGGGGCTGGAACTCATTCCGGGACTGAAGGCCGAGGCGGTTCGGTACGCGGCGCGCGATATGCAGTTGGCTGAGCTGGTGATCACGCCCAACTCGTCGTTGATAGGTCGTTCGCTACGGGGCATCAACTTCCGCCAGCACTACAACGCCTCGGTCATGGCGTTGCAGCGTCACGGTGAGCATCTGCGCGATGAACTCCCGACGATCCGCCTCCGTGTCGGCGACGTGCTGCTGGTGATGGCGGATCGTACGGAGATGGCACGGCTGATGACCCACGGCGAGTTCATGGTGCTCGAGGGCGTGCAGGAAGTTGTGGTAAATCGCGACAAGGCGCCGATCGCAATCGGTCTTGTGCTCGGGCTGATCGCGCTGGCTACCTTCAGTTCGCTGCCGGTGATGGTGCTGGCTATGGTGGCCGCGATTCTGATGGTCGTCACGCGCTGCCTGACGATGCGGCGGGCCTATGCCTCGCTCGATATGTCGGTTCTGATGTTGATCGGCGGCGCCATCGCGCTGGGCAAGGCCATGGACCAGACTGGCACGGCACAACTGATCGCCAACACCGTGGTGGAGAGCGTTGGTGGATATGGGCCGCAGGTCGTTCTGTCCGGCGTGTATCTGCTGACGGTGTTGTTCACCGAGTTGATGTCCAACAACGCCGCCGCCGTATTGATGGTGCCCATCGCGCTGAGCGTGGCGAACGGTCTCGGCGTCGACCCGCGCCCGTTCGCGATCGCCGTGGCGTTTGCCGGCTCCGCCGCCTTCTCGACACCGATCGGCTATCAGACCAACACTCTCGTTTACGGTCCCGGTGGCTACAGGTTCACCGACTTCACGCGCGTCGGCCTGCCCCTCAACGTGATCCTGTGGGTCGTGGCCAGTCTCCTGATTCCCCTCTTCTGGCCGCTGGCGCCGCTCGGCTAAGAGGCGGAGCGACAAACGGTCTAGACTTGTCCGAACGACCCGTCGGAAAGTTGCCGTCGGCGTCCATCTCACGAAAGCACGGAGACCCCGTCCGCCCCGGCAGGAGGATCCCTTGGATCACCAACAGCGTCTCAGTTCCCGCGCCCTACTCGCCGCCGCCCTGCTCGCCGCAGTTGCACTCGCTCCGGTCACCGCACTGGCGCAGGATGACGTTTCGGTGTCTCTTGCTGCACAGGGTGCCGGGGAGGCCATGAACAACTTGACCGTCACGGTTTCTGGCGAGATGGCGCGCATGGACGTGGGCGAGCAGGTGTCCATGGTCTGGAGCCCCGATTGGTGGCGCTCGATCATGCACGAGAACCGCATGTACATAGAGTTCGACAAGGCGATGCTCGAACAGATGCGCCAGATGATGGGCAACATGCCGCCGCCGCCGGAAGTGCAGGCGCAGGCGGATGAGTTCGACTCGGCCAACATGACGTTCGAACGAACCGGTGCGACCGACACCGTCATGGAATACGAAGTGTTCGAGGTCGCCTTCTCCGACGATGAAGGCAAGAAGGGGTCGATGTGGATGTCGCCCGAGGCCGAGATTGGCATGTTCGAGATCTGGTCGAAGATCATGCCGCGCCTGCAATCGTTGGCCGGCCCGATGATGGGGGGCAACAACCCTAGCGACGAGCTGCAGCGCTACATACAGCTGGCACGGGCGCAGGGAATGCCCGACGGCAAGGTCCTTCGGATGACGGTTGAGGACGGTGCGAGCTTCGAGGTGACCGGGTGGACGTGGGGTCCGTTCGGTGATGATTTCTGGGAGGCCCCGGCCGGCTACAACAAGCAGGCCATGCCGGCATTCCCGCGCTGAGTTACTACGCATGAAGACCTGGCGCGTCCTGCTGTTGGGCTTCGGAACCGTGGGCCAGGGGGTCGCCGAACGCCTTCGGGATGGTGCGGCCGAGTTGGCGGCGGTGGGTCTCGACGTTCGGGTCGTGGGCGTTGTTGATCCCGCTCTCGGCAGTATCGCCCGAGCGGCGGGTCTCGATCCCGGTCGGTTGCTCGAGATGATGGCGCAGGAAGGTTCGTTGCGCGCGTATCCCGACACGACGCCGGTGGCCGGCGGCACAGAGGCCATCGAGTCGATCGAGGCGGATATCGTGTTCGAGATGACGCCCACGAACCTGGTGGACGGTGGACCGGGTCTGCACCACGTTCGTAGCGCTCTGGATGCCGGGCGGCACGTCGCCACGACGAACAAAGGCCCGGTTGCGCTGGCATGGGCCGAGTTGTCTGAGCTGGCGCGAGCTCGGGGCGTTCAGTTGCGCTGCGAGGGCACCGTGATGTCCGGCACGCCGTTGCTCAACGTGTTCGAGGGCGGCCTTGTCGGGGCCGGCGTGCACAGCGTGCGCGGCATCCTCAACGGTACCTGCAACTTCATCTTGAGCAGGATGGAGGAAGGGCTCGAGTACGACGAGGCCCTGGCCGAGGCGCAGCAACTTGGCTATGCGGAAACGAATCCATCGGGGGATGTCGAGGGCTGGGATGCGGCGGCGAAGGTGGCGATCCTCGGCAACATCGTGCTCGGTGGTGCGCTGACACTGTCGGATGTCGCGCGCGAAGGCATCGTCGGAATCGGCAAGGGCGATGTGCGCGGCGCCGCCGAGCAGGGAACCCGGCTGCGTCTTGTCGGGTCGGTTCGGACCGTCAATGGTGCTGTGGTCGAGCCCAAGGTCGGCGTCGAGGAGCTGCCGTTCGATGATCCCCTTGCTGCTGTACGAGGACCCGGCAACCTGCTGACGTTCGATACCGAGGCGCTGGGGCCCGTGAGTATCGCCGGACCCGGCGCGGGTCGGGCGGCCACCGGCCATGCGCTCATCGCCGATCTGCTGGCGATCCACCGGCAGGTGGGATTGTGACGAAGCCATCTCCCGGTGAGGAACAGGAGGGCGGTGCGGCAGAGGCGTCGGGAGCGTCGGAGCGCGAGAGGGATGCCCGTCGCGAGCTGCTGGCACTGTGCACCGAGACCAAGCGTCTGGCGCGGGCAGAAAAAGAAGTGGCAAAGGTCGAGTTCCTTATCGACGGCCCCGACCTCTGGATCGCTGCGGTCAGCTCCTACAACGTTGTGCTCGACCTGAAGGCCTCGCGTTTGCAGCATGGGTGCCGTGATTTTCAGGGCGAGGTTCGCGAGCGTCGTCTTTGCAAGCACGTTGCGGGGCTCTTGCTCGCCATTGACGAGGCGGTCGCCGTACGTGTGCTCGAGCGCATCGTGGACCCCGCTGGAGATTGGCATCTGGAAGCCATGGTCGCCCGTGGCTTCGGCAAGTCCTGATATCTGTGAAGGAGAACGACAATGAGTCGTGAGCTGGAAGAGTTTCGTGAGTTTCGCGAGAAGTTGAACGAGCGCATCCTCGAGTCGGGGCATCGCGAGATCAAACGGTTTTTCGCGCTCGACGCCCGCGCCTACGACGACGGCGCGCTGCCCACGAAGACGAAGGAACTGCTGGGGCTGACCGCTTCCATGGTGCTTCGCTGCGACGATTGCATCACGTACCACGTGGTGCGCTGCAAGGAGGAAGGCGTGACCCGTGCCGAGTTCCTCGATGCGTTCAACGTGGCCCTCGTTGTCGGCGGTTCGATCGTCATTCCACATCTGCGGCGCGCTGTGGACCGTCTCGATGAACTCGAGGGTCACGACATAGCCCAACCGGACGCCGAGGCTCCGGAAAAACGCCGAGATGCTGCAGACGTCACAGAATGACACTATGCTCTGTGCAAATCCCCATAGTCTCGCTAACTCGCCAAGACCCGGCCCGGCTTCGAGAGTGGCTGGTCGTCTGGCAACAAAAACGCTCCCTGCTTGAAGGAGGAATTGGATGAAGTCCAAGCTTTTCGTTGGGACGCTGCTCGCAGCGGCGGTTTGTGTGGCGGGAGTGGCCGAGGCCCAGGGGCCGAGCGTCAACACCGCCAATGTAAAGAAGGGCGGCGTTCGCTACTTCAACGCGACCCTCAACGGGACGGCGATCGTCTGGTTGGAGGCGGTCTTCAAAGAGAAGAACATCGACGCCGATATCGTGATCTTCGATGCTACCGATGGGTCGGGAGATCGTGAGGCCGAGGATACGATCGGGATCTTCAATTCGACCGTCTCGGGCTATGAAGGTGCGCTCTTCAGCGCGGTAGATGGCGCGACGGTTGTCATCTGCGTCATGCACGAGAGCGGCCCAGGCTCCCGCTTTGACCTCTTTTCCTATTCCAAGACGGGCGGCGATATCGAGTCCGGTGACGCGCGTCGCGCTTCGATGAGCATCACCGACAGCGGATCGTTCGACCTCTATGGTTCGGTCGATCCCGCGATGGCCGGTATTCAGGAGACGCTGCAGAGCATCGCCAAGGCCAAGCGCTAGCTGCGCGCGGCGGCGACGCCGCGACAGTCGACTACGAAGAAGAAAGGGCGGACCGCCAGAGCGGGCCGCCCTTTTTCGTTGCGTCGTCCGGGGAGGGCTAGGCCGCGTCCGTCAACTGCGACAGCCTGTCCAGGATTCGCCAGGCGAAGGTATCCGCGTCTTGCGGCTCCATGCGGTGGAGCCGGGCCATGATCGACCCGCGCCAGGCCACGCCCTGGGGCTGATTCGTGGCAATGGCATCGACAACCGCATCGAGCGGGAGCTCGACCACGAGGGTGTCGCGAGCCGCTGTGCTCGTGTAGCGGCGAGTGTCCTCACCGAGCAACGCGATGTCGCCAAACGTCGCGTACGCCGCATCGACCTTGTGGCGAACGCCGATACCGTCGGCCGCGCTGCGTTCCATGCGGACGCTACCGTCGAGCAAGACGAACACCGATTCGGCGGTCTCGCCCTGCTCGAAGATCGTCTCGCCGTCCACGACGAGTCGACATACCGCCGCCTTGGAGAGGCGTAGGAGATCATCGGTAGCCAGGTGGCTGAGCTGGGCACAGTTGCCGAGCACCAATGGGCTTACCCCTGTAACGGTTGTGTGAATCGCCTGCTGGGCTTCTTTCATGGTCTTGCTCATCGAAATACTCCCTCCGAATCCCGGTAGGGGGGCCGGGGCGTCATTCTTACTGAGTAATTCGCGTGTACAGACGGTTTGGTTTCGCCTCTGACGTGGCCGGGCATGCGTTTTGTGGGCCAAAAGCACCAATCAGGACCGCGCGCTGCTCGACCGGAGGCGTGCGGTCAGCGATAATCCAGGCCCGGTGGGATCACACGGCGAACTCGTCACCGAAATAGGGAATGACCGATGAAGCACAGTGAACGACGCGTCGAAGACGTCGTGATAGTCGACCTCGATGGCAAGCTGACTCTCGGTAGCGGCGACGTCCAGCTGCGCCAGATCATGGCCGACCTGATGGATCGCAAAGAAACGAAGATTCTGCTGAACCTCGCGAAGGTCAGCTACATGGACAGCGCCGGCACCGGCGAACTCGTTGCCGCGTATACGTCGTGCAACAACAATGGTGCCTCGCTGAAGTTACTCAATCTCACTGCCAAGGTCCGTGACCTGCTGATGTTCACGCAGCTGATCAGTGTCTTTGAGGACTACAGCGACACGGCTGAAGCCGTCCATAGCTTCAACGAGTAACTCTGGCGCAACCGAATGGGGACAGAGACCGGGATACGTAGGCTCGCGAGCCGCCCGGCCGTTATCGTCCTAGCCGACGGCACCGTCTTTCACGGCGCATCCTTCGGGGCGCGGTGCGTGCGCACCGGCGAGGTGTGCTTCAACACCAGCATGACCGGTTACCAGGAGATCCTCACGGACCCCTCCTACGCCGGTCAGCTCGTGGTGATGACCTACACGCAGATCGGCAACGTGGGCGTCAACGCCACGGACGACGAGTCGTCGCGGCCTTGGCTATCGGGCTTCGTCGTGCGCGAGCTGTTCGAAGAGCCGAGCAACTGGCGATCCGAGTCGTCGCTCGACACCTGGCTCGCTGACCAGGGAATACCCGGGCTGGCCGAGATCGACACTCGGGCCCTCGTGCGGCGGATTCGGGATCAGGGCTTTCAGAACGCGGCGCTGTCGACCGATCCGGAGCAGCAAAACATCGACGCCCTACTCGAGGCGGCGCGCGCCGCGCCGGAACTCGGGGCGGTGAATCTCGTGGGCAGGGTGACCTGTTCGCAGCCCTATCAGTGGAGCGAACCCACCTGGCCGGGAGTAGAAGGGCAGGTGCCGGCCGCCGAAACGCCATCGAAGAAACTCCACGTGGTCGCGTACGACTTCGGAGTGAAGCGCAACATTCTGCGACAGCTGGTGGATCACGGTTTCGACGTCACCGTCGTGCCGGCCACCACGTCGGCTGCGCAGGTTGACGACATCGCACCCGACGCGGTGTTTCTTTCCAACGGTCCCGGCGACCCGGCCGCTGTCGAGGGAGTGCCTGAAACCGTGCGCGAACTGGTCGAGCGGTACCCGACGTTCGGGATTTGTCTCGGCCATCAGATTCTCGGGCGGGCACTGGGTGGAACCACGACGAAACTCAAGTTCGGCCACCACGGTGGTAACCAGCCCGGCAAAGACATGCACACGGGGCAGGTGGCGATCTGCGCGGAGAACCACGGGTATGCGGTGGATGCCGATTCGCTCCGCGCTGCCGGCGAACCGGTGGAGATCACGCACGTGAATCTCAACGACCAGACGGTGGAAGGCATCGCACATCTGGAGCGGCCGGTCTTCTCGGTTCAGTACCACCCGGAGGCGTCGCCAGGGCCGCACGACGCGAGCTATTTCTTCAGGCGTTTTCGCCGCATGGTCGAGCGGCACGCGGCCGGTGAGACCGTGACGGGCGCGTCGATCGCGCGGGAAGGCTGACCGTGCCGAAGCGCGAAGATCTCAAGACGATCCTGGTCATCGGCTCGGGTCCGATCGTCATCGGACAGGCCTGCGAGTTCGACTACTCGGGAACTCAGGCGTGTAAGGCATTGCGCGAAGAGGGCTATCGAGTTGTCCTGGTGAACTCGAACCCGGCGACGATCATGACGGATCCCGAGACCGCGGACCGTACCTACGTCGAACCGATGACGGTGGCCAGCGTCGAGCAGATCATCGAGCGCGAAAAACCCGACGCGCTGCTCCCCACCATCGGTGGGCAAACCGCTCTCAATCTGGCCATCGAGCTCGCCGAGCTGGGTGTGCTCGAGAGGCACGGCGTTGAGATGATCGGCGCGAACCTGGAGGCGATTCTCAAGGCCGAGGATCGCGAGCAGTTCCGCACAGCGATGGAGAAGATCGGGTTGAGCATTCCGCTCTCCGGCTATGTGCGCTCCGTGCGCGAGGCACGCGAGTTGCTGGCGAAGACCGGATTGCCGGCGATCATCCGACCGAGCTTCACCCTCGGTGGTGCCGGGGCGGGGATTGCCAACACCGATGCCGAGTTCGATCGCGTCGTCGAGTGGGGTCTGCAACAGTCGCCGCGACACGAGGTGTTGCTGGAACAGAGCGTTCTCGGGTGGAAAGAGTTCGAGCTGGAGGTGATGCGCGACACGGCCGACAACGTCGTGATCATCTGCTCGATCGAGAACCTCGACCCGATGGGCGTGCACACGGGAGACTCGATTACCGTGGCTCCGGCGCAGACGCTGACCGACAAGGAATACCAGGTGATGCGCGACGCATCGCTGGCGATCATTCGTGAGATCGGCGTCGATACTGGCGGCTCCAACGTGCAGTTCGCGGTGAATCCCGAGGACGGCAGGCTCGTTGTGGTCGAAATGACCCCGCGGGTCTCGCGCTCCTCGGCCCTGGCCTCCAAGGCCACGGGTTTCCCGATCGCCAAGATCGCCGCGAAGCTGGCGGTCGGCTACACACTCGACGAGATCCCCAACGACATCACTCGCGAGACACCAGCGAGCTTCGAGCCCAGCATCGACTACGTCGTTACCAAGATCCCGCGCTTCGCCTTCGAGAAGTTTCCGACCAGCGACCAGAGTCTGAGTACGCAGATGAAGTCGGTGGGGGAGGTAATGGGCATCGGCCGGACCTTCAAGGAGAGCCTGCAGAAGGCACTGCGCTCGCTCGAGATCGATCACTACGGACTGGAACCCACCATCGAGGGCGATGACGAGGCGGCCATGGCCGAGATCTGGTCGCGGATCTCGAACCCGTGTCCGGGTCGTCTGTGGGCCATCGCCGACGGCTTCCGCCGTGGCCTCGATGTCGAGCAGATTCACGAGCGCTGCGCGATCGATCGTTGGTTCTTGCGCAACATCGAGGAGATCGTCGATGCCGAGGCCGAATTGGCGTCTGCTCCCGAGGATGATCGTGTCGGACTGCTACGGCCCGCCAAACGGCTCGGCTTTTCCGACCGGCGGCTGGCCGACCTGTGGAACGTGAGTGAGTCGAGCGTGCGGGAACTTCGCGCCGAGCACGGTGTTGTTCCTGTCTTCAAACGAGTCGACACCTGCGGGGCAGAGTTCGAAGCTCACACGCCGTACTTGTACTCGACCTACGAGCAGGAATGCGAAGCCGAGCCGAGCTCTCGTCCGAAGGTGATGATCCTCGGCAGCGGACCGAACCGCATCGGGCAGGGCATCGAGTTCGACTACTGCTGCGTGCACGCGGCGTTCGCCCTCCACGATGCCGGGTTCGAGACCATCATGGTCAACTGCAATCCGGAGACCGTCTCGACCGACTACGACACTTCCGATCGTCTCTACTTCGAGCCCCTGACGCTCGAGGACGTGCTCGCGATCTGCGAACGAGAAAAGCCCAAGGGCGTGATCGTCACGTTCGGTGGCCAGACGCCGCTGAAGTTGGCGCTGGCACTGGAGAAGGCGGGAGTGCCGATTCTCGGCACCAGTCCGGAAGCGATCGATCGCGCCGAGGATCGCGAACGCTTCGACGAGGTGCTCGAGAAGCTCCAACTCAAACGCCCACCGAGCGGCATTGCGCGGAGCCCGGAGGAGGCGGTCACGGTGGCCGACGCGATTGGCTACCCCGCGTTGGTGCGCCCGTCGTATGTGCTCGGCGGCCGGGCCATGCAGATCGTTCACGACCAGGCCGCCCTCGATCGCTATATGCACGAGGCGGTGATGGCGTCGCCGGACCACCCGGTGCTCATCGACCATTTCCTGGCCGACTGCGTCGAGGTCGATGTCGATGCGGTGTGCGACGGCGAGCGCGTGATCATCGCCGGGGTGATGGAGCACATCGAGGAGGCCGGAGTTCACTCGGGCGATTCTGCCTGCTCGATTCCGCCGTTCTCGCTCGACGCGGAAACGGTGCGGGAAATCGAGCAGGCCACCGAAAGGCTCGCGCTCGAGCTCGAGGTTCGCGGCCTGATGAACGTCCAGTACGGAGTCCAGCGTGGCGAGGTGTACGTTCTGGAGGTGAACCCGCGCGCGTCGCGCACGGTGCCGTACGTCGCCAAGGCGGTTGGCCTGCAGCTCGCCAAGGTCGGCGCGCTGGTGATGGCGGG
>JAJCXS010000109.1 GCA_029263335.1 Acidobacteriota bacterium
CGGCGCCACCGAGCAAGGGCGCAACGCGCCCCACTTCGGACCGGATCCGGACAGGATCTACGTCTGGGCGGGTTCCGAAGGACTGCTGTCGATGCGCTATGACGGCACCGACCTGAAAACGATCGTCAAGGTGACGGCACCCTCGGGAAATCGATTCGGCCCGGCCACCCCTAACGAGGTCGTGCTATCGCCGGACGGCAGACACGCGCTGGTCCGCGTAAACCGCAACGTCTTCATGATCACGGTGCCTCCCGTCGGCGGAGAGGCCCCCACCGTGTCGGTAACTTCCGGCTCGGCCATGCCTACCTGGCGTCTCACCAAGGTCGGCGGTGATTTCGTGGGATGGAGCACCGACGGTTCGGCCGCCTACTACTCGATCGGCCGGAGCTTCTTCCGCTACAACCTCGCCGACGCCGAGACCGTGGCAGCGGCCATCGAACAGGCAGACGCGGACGCCAAGGCGAAGGCCGAAGCCGAGGAGGCCGCCAAGGCGGACGAGCAGCCGGACGGGACCGAGGCCGGGAGTGGCGACGATGCCGAGAATGAAGCGGCAGGCGCCGATGATGAAGCCGAAGCGGAGGAACCCGAAGCGGCAGCAACTGAGCCGGCCGAGGGCGACCAGGAGGAGGCCGAAGACGAGGCTGAGATTCCGGAGTACGAGGCCAGCCGAGTTGACGTCGCCATCGTCGTCGACAAGGACAAACCGCGCGGCACCATCGTGCTCCAGGGAGCACGGCTGATCACCATGCGCGACGACGAGGTCATCGAATCCGGCGATATCGTGATCCAGGACAACCGCATCGTCGCGGTGGGCCCGAGCGGTTCGCTCGAGGTACCGGACGGCGCCGATGTGCGCGATATGTCGGGCAAGACCATCTACCCGGGCCTCGTGGACATTCACGCGCACACCTGGGTTGCCTGGGGTGTCCACCGTGGTCAGGTCTCGCAGTTCCTGGCCCAACTGGCCTATGGCGTCACCACCCAACGCGACCCGCAGACCTCATCCGAAGATGTGGTCACCTACAGCGATCTAATGGAAACCGGCGAGCTGATTGGGCCGCGCATCTACTCCACGGGTCCCGGCGTATTTTCCGCCGACCAGATCAGCAGCCTCGACGAAGCCCGCGACGTTCTGCGACGGTACTCCGATCACTACAACACCAAGACCATCAAGCAGTACATGGCCGGCGACCGTAAGGTGCGCCAGTGGGTGATCATGGCTGCGCGCGAACTCGGACTGACGCCAACCACCGAAGGCGGCTCCAACTTCACGATGAACCTCACGCTGATGCAGGACGGCTACGCCGGCCTCGAGCACTCGCTGCCGATCAGCCCGTTCTACCGCGATGTGGTTGAGCTCGGTGCCTTCAGCGGGCTCGTGTACACGCCAACCTTCATCGTCGCCTACGGTGGCCCGTCGGGACGCCAGTACTACCTGACGCACACCGACATGGACGCGGTCGAGAGGCTCAAGTTCTTCACGCCACACGACGAGTTGGACAAGTGGAAAGCGACGCAGTGGTACCGCGACGACCAGTACGTTCATCCGCTGCATGCCCGGCAATTGGCCAAGTGGATGGCGGCGGGCGGCAAGGCCGGCCTCGGCTCACACGGTGAAGTTCAGGGCCTCGGTACGCATTGGGAACTGTGGATGATGGCCTCGGGAGGCCTCGACAACCATGCAGCCCTACGCATGGCGACCCTGGGCAGCGCCGACGCCATTGGCCTGGCAGGCGATATTGGCTCGCTCGAACCCGGCAAACTGGCCGACCTGCAGATTCTCGATCGCAACCCACTCGAGGATCTCGCCAACAGCACGGCCATCAGCTACGTGATGAAGAACGGCCGGCTCTACGAGGCCGACAACCTCACCGAGGTTTGGCCGCGGCAGAGGCCGCTGCCGCCACAGTGGTGGTGGCAGGTGGAGCCCGACGGCCAAGAGTAGGCACAAGCGGCTCCGTCGATGGTGTGCGTGCGATTACACCCGCACGGTAACGGCGAACCTCGTCCGCACTGCGGGGACGCGGTGTCGACACCGCGCCCCATCCAGCGTGTTCTGGGGGTCAGATACCCTCCAGAATGGCCTTCGCGCGTGCCGCCAGGTCCTCCAGGTGGGCCCGCTGCACCGCGTCCTGCGCGCCGCGCGCCGCCAGCTCGGAGCTTTCCGCGATCTCCCGCAGCTGAGCGCGTACGAGCGGGCGGATGTCCGACTGGCTGACATCCACGCGTGTGATGCGGTTGCCGAAGAAAGCCGGTGGCTCGGGAGGCTCCTCGGTCATGAGGAACTGCAACCGCTCGATATAGGCGCGCTGCAGGTTGCGGCGATAGATGTCCACCGTGCCAGCCTCACCTGGCACCGAAAACACGCCCCGCTCGAGATCGGAGAGGTAGTCCTGCAGCGGATAGGAACCAGCGTCGAGGGTCTCGGACTCGATCAACCGCTGCATACGGCCCGGGTCGAGCATGCGACGCAGGAAGGAAACCTGACGTGCACGGATACGCTCCACCACGCCGGCATGCTCGATGCGCCGCAGAATCTCCGTGTCGGCGAGCCAGGTGGGCGACTCGAACACCTCGTTGATGACGAATTGCACCGCCTCTTCCTGCTTGTCTCGCGGCACCGGCGTGTAGATCGGCTCGCCCTGATCGGTGGACTTGGCGTTCTCATAGCGGCCGCCGACAAGCGTCACCACATGGCCGACGTAGCGGCTCCATTGGCCAACGAGCTCGCCGTAGATCTCCTCGAGATCATCGAAATTCTCGCCCGCGGTCGCCGTCCACGACACTAGATTCGGGGCCACCACCTTGAGGTTGCGTATCCCGTAGGTGGAGGACATCACCGGATCGTCGCCCATGTCCTCGGTCTGCGCGTCGGGGTTCCAGCCAGTGCTCGAACCGAAGCGATACATGCGATCGTCGGCCCGCCCCAGAATCCACGCGTCCAGCGTGGCCTTCTCGTCCTCGTGAGAGCTGGCGCCCGGAATCACCCGATACCCCCAGTTGATCGAGTGGTGATCGTAGGGGCCGATCTTGCGAATGTAATCGGTCGGCTGCAGCCCATCGCCCGGTTGTGCGATGTAGTTCTGCCGCGCGTAGTCCATGACCGAAGGCGAAACGCCCATACGGCGCGCAAAGGCCGGGTCGCGCAACGACTCGGTCGGATAGGACGAGGAGCCGATCATGTTGTGGGGCAGACCCAGGGCGTGGCCGATCTCGTGAGCGATGACCTGACGGACGGTCTCTCCCATCAGCTCGTCGGGCATGTCGAGCGAGCGCGCCGCCGGGTTCGAGGCGCCGGTTTCGAGCATCAGCCGGTTACGGTAGGAGCGTAGGTGGTTGTGATACCAGACGATGTCGCTCTCGATGATCTCGCCGGTACGCGGATCCGACACCGAGGGTCCCATCGCGTTGCGCACCATGCTGGCGGCCCAACGCACCACCGAATAGCGGGCGTCCTCGGCGGCCCAGTCGGGATCCTCCTCCGGTGTCGGGGGCTCGAGCGCGACGATGGCATTGCTGAAGCCCGCTGTTTCAAACGCAGCCTGCCAGTCTTCGATCCCCTGAATCACGTAGGGCCGCCATTTCTCTGGCGTCGCCTGGTCGATGTAGTACACGATCGGCTTTACCGGATCGACGAGTTCGCCCCGTGCATAGGCTTCCGGATCGGATGGCTCCAGCCGCCAGCGACGGATGAACGTTTGCTCAGCAGCCTTCAGCTCATCGAGGCCGAAGTTGACCTGCGTGATCGAGAAATAGCCCACCCGGTCGTCGGCACGCCGCGGCATCATCGGCTCCTGCGGCAGCAGGATCATCGACTGGTGCATCTCCATTGAGATCGTCCCCGCGCCTGCCGGCGCGGCGCCGGCCGCGAAGGTGAGCGTATGGCGCACATCGACGTTGATCGGGTAGCTGCGCATGTTGTTGATGAAGCTGCGCTTCGCGTCCAGCCGCCGTACCTCGTAGGTCTTGCGCTGTCGCGCCGACAGGCCGGACAACGCCGGTGTGTC
>JAJCXS010000110.1 GCA_029263335.1 Acidobacteriota bacterium
CGGCACCGACCTCAGCTTCGAAGTCCGCGATCGACCGGTCACGCGGCAGGATGGCGACGCGTCGGCGGCGCGGGCCACCACTGCGCGCAATCTGATCGATCGCGAAATCGAACTGCCCGCCGGCGCCATCCGCGTCGCACCGATTGAAGAAACCGTCAACGGCGCCGTCGTCTTTCCGCCGTCGCTGTGGAACGGAACGATGGTGGAGGGTCTGCGTCTGGTATTCGAGAACGGCGTCGTCGTCTCAATGGAGGCGGCCTCGGGGCTGGAAGCCGCCGAGGCGGTCGTGCAGCGTGGCGGCGACTCGGCCAGGTCCTTCCGCGAGTTTGTGCTCGGGTTCAATCCGCTGCTGCCCGTCACGGGCGACGCCGACCCTTGGATCCCGTACTACGGCTATGGTGCGGGTATCGTGCGCCTTTCCCTTGGCGACAACGGCGAACTGGGCGGTAACACCACGGGCGGATTCGTCCGCTGGAACCTCTTCCTGGACGCCACGGTGCGGGTCGGGGACGAGACCTGGGTGAGCTCCGGACAGCTCACCCCACCCCAGGCGGCCCAGGAGCCATCCCGCGCGGCTAGCGAGCCGGAGCGGCGGACGGCAAGATAGCGTTCACGATTTCGTCCACGCTTGGGGAGGTTGGTGTGAGTCAGAGCTACGACATTGCCGTCATTGCCGGTGACGGCGTCGGCCCCGAGGTGGTACGCGAAGGCCTGCGTGTGCTCGAGGCTACGGCCGCGCGTTTCGGCTTCGGAATCCACCTGACTCAGTACCCCTACGGGACGGAGCACTGGCTGGCAACGGAGGAGATCTTCCCCGACTCGGCGACGAGCGAGATCGTTGACCAGGACGCGATCCTGCTGGGGGCAATCGGCGATCCCCGCGCGCCAGTGGGGCTGATCGAGCGCGGCGTCATCGGACACCTGCGCTGGGATCTCGACCTCTATGTGAACCTGCGGCCGATCAAGCTGTATCACGAACGATTTTGTCCGCTGAAGGACAAGACGCCCGCCGATATCGACATGGTGGTGGTGCGCGAAAACACCGAGGACGCGTACGTCCAGAAGCCGGTCTTCGAGAACCAAGGCGAGCCCGACGAGGTGGCCACTCAGGCTATGCGCTACACGCGCGCCGGTACCGAGCGAATCATCCGCTACGCCTTTGACATCGCCATGGCACGACCGCGCAAGGAGCTGCTGCTCATCGACAAAGCCAACGCCGTGCGGGCGCAGGACCTCTACACCCGGGTCTTCGCCGAGGTCGCCGAGGAATACCCGGAGGTCAAGACCGACCACGCCTACATCGATGCGGCCTGCATGTGGATGATCAAGAACCCCGAGTGGTTCGATGTCGCAGTCACGACGAACCTGTTCGGCGACATCCTCACCGACGTGGGCGCGATGATCCAGGGAGGCATGGGAGTTGCCGCGTCTGCCAATGTTCATCCGGGCCAACTCGGATTGTTCGAGCCCATCCACGGCTCGTTCCCCAAGGCAACCGGACAGAACACCGCCAACCCCCTCGCAACCATTGCCGCCGTGGCGATGATGTTCGAGTATCTCGGCGAGAAGGAAGCCGCTACCGCGGTCGACAACGCCGTCGTGGGGCTGCTGAAGTCGGGCGCAGTGACGTCGCTGAAGGCCGGCGCATACGGCACTGATGAGCTTGGCGACATGGTGCTCGCCGAACTGCAACGGTAGAGGCGACAGACCGACACGCGAACATCCGACAGGAGCCGCAAGCAAGCCTCCGGGAGGGACTCGAATGCCGCGCGACGCAAGAACGCTAGGGTGGATGGGGCTCTTCGCCGTCGCCGGATGGCTGGTCCAGCTGTGGCTTGCCGGTGATTTCGGTCCCTATGCCACGACACTGATCGTCTTGGGCGTAATCGGCACCGCTGGATCTGGATCGGTGTTCGTCGCACCGCTCGGGCTGCTCGTTGGCGAACTGGCTGCGATCCTCCTGCTGGCGCCACGCTACAACTGGCTGGTAATCGGCGTGACGATTGCGGCTCTCTCGATGACGGTGCTCGCGGGCCTCATCACCCGTGTGCTGCTTGGCGCCCGTGGAGAGCGCCCCTCGAAGTAGTCGCCGTATGCTCGAAGCCTCCCGTAACGAAATCGTCCAGTCGCCGGCCGCGCGTCGGGCCCGATGAGGCCCTCCTTCTACGACTGGGACGTCGACAGCTACGCGCGCCATCGGCCCACGTACCCGGAGACGCTCTTCGCGAGCATCGCCGCGCGTTGCCCGCGCCACCGCGCGGTATGGGACTGCGCCGCGGGCAGCGGCCAGGCCAGCGTCGGACTAAAGGCACACTTCCAGCGGGTGATTGCGACCGATCTGAGCTTCGGCCAGATCCGCGCTGCACCATCGGTCAGCAGGCTCCAACGCGTGGTGTGCAATGGTCTCGCTGCCCCTTTTCGCGGACGGAGGTTCGATCTTGTGACCGTTGCCCAGGCGCTCCACTGGTTCCCTCACCAGGAGTTCTTCGCCGAAGTCGCACGCGTGGCGAGCGGCGGCACTCTCGCAGCCTGGAACTACGGCCTGTTTCGCGTGAACCCGGAGATCGACGCAATCATGGGCAACTTCTACCGGACGGTTGTGGGGCCGTACTGGCCGCCGGAGCGCCGGCACATCGAGAATGACTACGCCGAGATCACCTTTCCTTTTGGGCCGACAGAAATTGTGGCGACCGAAATGACCCGCGGGTGGGGCCACGCCGAGGTTCAGGCGTACGTCGGCACCTGGTCGGCGGTACGAATCTACCGAAGCGAGCGGGATCGCGACCCGTTGCCGCTCCTGGGCGAGCGGCTTGCTTCGGCCTGGGGTGATGGCAAGCGCGCGATCACGTGGCCGATTTCCGTCCACATCTGCAGGGTCCCGTGAGCACGTCGGGAGCGCGCCACGAACGATTCCATGCCGCCCGCCGCGATCGCCGCCTGTGCGTCCTCGAAGGGCTGCATGCCATCAAGCACGCCCTTCGTTTCGCCGCCCCGATCGAGGAGGTAGTGACTCGAGATCATGCCGAGCTGAAACAACTCGCCGAGGCGCTGGCTCCCGACGTGGCAGCGACCATCGTAAGCGCGGCCGTCGTCGTGACCGAAGCCGAGTACAACACGCTCGCCCCGATATCCCATCCCACCGGCGTGATGGCGATCGCGCGGCGGTGCGGCTACGAGGCGCCGGACATCCTCGCCGCCCAGCGAGGCCCGGTGGTGTTGCTGGAGAATCCCGTGCACCTGGGCAACGTGGGCGCTGTCGTCCGCGTGGCTGCCGCCGCGGGCGCGGCCGGCGTGCTGTGCTCCGGACGGCACGACCCCTGGAGCCCCGAGTCGGTGCGCGCCGCGGCCGGTCTGCACTACGCGGTACCGGTGGCACGCATCGATCAGCCGCCAACATGTCCTGGCCGATTCGTCGCTCTCGATGCCGACGGGCCGCCACTAGCGAGCGTGCAGATGCCGGAGAACGCGCTGCTCGCCTTCGGTTCGGAACGACACGGCCTCAGCGACGATCTGCTCGCGCGGGCCGACGTGCGCGCCTCCTTGCCCATGCAGGAAGGTGTGTCGAGCCTCAATCTAGCCACCGCCGTCGCGGCTGCGCTCTACACGCTGCGCGCGATTCGGTCCCGGTAGCCGCGCCAGCAGGCACCCGCCAGGATGCCCACGATACCGATCATCGTGATCACGTTCGGATACCAGTCCGGTTGCCCGGGCATCGGCTGCCCGTCGCCCAGCAGCCAACCCAGCGTCACGGCGCCAGCCAGAACCGCGCCGTGCGCCGTTCGGCGTCGAGGCGCCAGGTGAGCCGCAACCCAACCGCCGACCGCTGCCGCCATCAGGCTGTACGCCAGATTGGTCACCAGCCAGAGGACCGTCGGCGCCCCCTCCACGAGCATGCCCGGTAATCGAACGCCTGCGGCAGTAGCCACCATCACCACGACGGCCATCGCTACGAAGCCCGCACCGACCGCCCCGAGGCTGCGCAACCAGGTCATACTGACGTCTCGAAGAGGCTGTCGAGCCGCACTCGCAGCGACCGCTCGAGCTCGGCCGCCTGCGCCTCGTCGACACCATAGAGCGAAAGCCAGACACCCAGGCTGTACTCGCCCTGGCCCGGCTCCAGTTCGACGAGCAGTAGTGCGTCGTTGAGCCCCTCGAACCGAGCGGCGAAATGGATCGGCTCGTTCACCAATCCGACCTCGCCGGCCGCGCCCGACCAGAGCACAACGCGATCCTCGACGGCCGCTGGCAACGTGGCGGAAGCCAGCCCGCCCTCGCCCAGGAGCATCGCCCAGGCCGCGGATTTCTCCACCGCGATCTTGCGTCGGTCCCACACCATTCGCCGCGGCGTGCCCGCGTGGCGCTCCACGTAGACCTTGAGATTCCATAGAAAGTAGCGCCAGCCGGAATCGATCGTGTCCAGGTAGTCGGCCCAGTCTTCGTCGGCGCTGAAGCCGGCATTGACCATCCGCACGATGGTCTTGCCGTCGCGGCTCTCGATCGTGTACTCGACCGTGACCGGCACCTCCATGTCGGCGCCCGGCCACTCCTCCTCATAGCGCAGTCGGGCCCCTTCTTCCCACTCCGTGATCGTGCCCTGGCCGGCGCAAGCCGGACCCCAGTCGATCTTGTACTTGCCGCCGACCCGCCCCTCCACGTCGGCGTTGAGGGGAAACCAGCGGCGGATCTCCTCGCCGTCGCTGATGGCCTGCCAGACGGTATCGGCATCGGCGTCGATTTCAACCGTCAAATCGACATTCTTGGTGCGTCGCGACTCAGACATCGGCTGTTCCCATCGTTACTGGCGGCGGCGGGCCACGGTTTCGAGCATCTTGAACGGCGCGCCACCGCCGGTGTGGAAGGCGTCTTTGAAAATGATCTGGGTCACGAAGGAGCCGTCATCCGCCCATCGCAGGACGAAGTCGTATTCCTGTGTTCCATCGAAGACCGGGTCGAAGTCTTCGCCGGACAGCACCGCCGTATCGTCTCCCGTTGCAGGTCCCTGCGCGGTCACCCAGTACGTGCCAACGGTGTCGAGCCCGATGAGCGTGTACTCCTCCGAGCGACGGTCGAATCCCAGGATGTTGATCGCCTCCCCCGCGAAGTACCCCTCGGGGATGGTCAGGGTCTGGACGAGATAGCGGCCACCCAAGATCAACTCGGACTCCGTGGTGGCGATGACAACCACCGGTTCCGCCTCGGGTTCAGCCCACAGGGTCATTTCCGTGTCCCAGGTCCCGACCATCTGCTCGAAGCGCGCATGCTCCGGGCCGGGCGCACCGAGTTCGAGGGCGCGTGCCAGAAGGGCCTCGATCGGGTCTCCCTCCGGCGCCTCCTGCGCTGTCGCTGCTCCCGAGATGGAGACGGCCAGCAATACGGTTGCTATCATCAGCGGCCAAGCCGGTGCGGCCGGAGCGTCAGTGCGCCTGATTAGAAACATCGTCGTTCCCTCCTTCGGGGTGGGTCGGGGCGGCCGGGTGTCCCCCGATCATGAAGCGGAAGGTCCTGCCTTCAGGGGCGGACTCGTCGTGGTATCGAGAAGCCAAATCAGCGACGGCACGCGTAAGGGCCTGGGCAAAAGCCGCCTGGTCGGCAGGCGTGGCAAAACGAACCTCCGTCTCCAGGGTGAGCGTTGCCAGGCGCTTGCCCTGCTCGTCTGCCATCTCGCGGAGAATGCCGACATCATGAAGAGTCCGTGCCGAGGCTACCGCCAGATACTCGCTGGAGAACCGATCCCGCACGTCGTCGGGGGCCATACCGATGGCGCCTAGTGCGCGCGGCGAGATCGTCCAGGCCCGCGCCGTGGTCTGCAACAGGCGCTCGGTGAACGCTCCGCGGCGACGTTCGCCAACCTGAGCCAGCAGGCCCTGCTGCTGTAGGAGCCGCACGTGGTGACCTATGCGCTGGCGCGGCAGCTCGAGACTGCGCGCCGCTTCAGCCGCTGAGCGCGGCTCGCGGAACTGCTCCAGCAGCTGGCCGCGCAAAGGGTGCAATGCTGCCGCAGCCTGCTCCGGGTCGCTAATCAGTGCGAAGTCTCGTTGCATGGCGGCCATCGTATTGTAGACAGATATTTTTGTCTAGACAGTAATGGTTGTCTTTTATTGATCCCCAACTTTCCACGACCACTCACCTTGGGGCCCATACCCCGCCCAGTTCGCTGGCTGACACGCACCTCTTCGCCTGCTAGCTTGCTCGGCATCCGCTGATCGTCCTTGGAGGCCCTGATGTCTTTCCGCCATGCCGCCGTTGCCCTTATCGCCCTGACCAGTAGCGCGGCCGCACTGCCCGTAGCGGGCCCCATCCAAAGCCAGGAGCTGGGTACCGCCATCGAATCGGTGGTCTCCAAGGTCATCGAGTGGCGACACGACATTCACGAGCATCCGGAGCTGGGGAACCGTGAATTCCGCACCGCCGAGAAGGTCGCTGAACATCTGCGCGCGCTGGGTCTCGACGAGGTGCAAACGGGTGTGGCCCATACCGGCGTTGTCGGCATTCTTCGTGGAGGTCTCCCGGGGCCCGTGGTAGCCCTGCGCGCCGACATGGACGCGCTCCCGGTGGCCGAACAAACGGGGCTGCCGTTCGCGTCGCAGGCAATCGGCGAGTTCAACGGGCAAGAAGTTCCGGTCATGCACGCCTGCGGCCATGACGCCCACACGGCCATTCTGATGGGCGCCGCCGAGGTGCTCACCGGCATGCGCGAACAGATCCCGGGAACCATCAAGTTCGTCTTCCAGCCGGCCGAGGAAGGCGCGCCGGCGGGCGAAGAAGGTGGCGCGGCCCTGATGATCGAACAGGGCGTTCTGAAAGCGCCAGCACCTGAGGCGATCTTCGGACTGCATGTCTTTCCCGGTCCCCCCGGGACCATCGGCTATCGCCCCGAGGGCGCGCTGGCAGCGGCCGACGAGCTACACATTCGCGTTGAAGGGTCCCAAACCCACGGGTCGATGCCCTGGTTGGGTGTGGATCCCATCATCGTCTCGGCGCAGATCATGACCGCCCTGCAGCTGATTCCGAGCCGGCAGCTAGACGTCACGCGCGCCCCGGCGGTGATCACGGTGGGCAGCATCCACGGCGGGGTACGGGGCAACATCATCCCCGACAGCGTCGAGATGACGGGGACGATCCGCACCTTCGACCCCAACATGCGCGAAGAGATCCTCGAACGCATCCGCAACACCGCCACTCAGATCGCAGAGGCTGCGGGCGCGACCGCCACGGTCGCCTTCCGCCCGTACGCGCCGGTCACCTACAACGACCCCGACCTGACGGCCCGGATGGTACCGACGATCGAATGGGCGGCAGGTCCTGGCATGTCGTTTCTGATGCCGCGAGTCATGGGAGCGGAGGACTTCGCCCACTACCAGCAGGAGATACCCGGCCTGTACGTTTCGTTAGGCGTGTCCAAGGCCGATGCCGGCCCCGAGGACCTGGCGCCGAACCACTCGCCGTTCTTCTTTGTCAACGACGACGCGATGCTGGCCGGCTTGCGCACGATGGTCGGGTTGCCGCTCGGGTATCTCGGAGCGCTCAGCCGGTAGCTCCGCGCATCGCCGCGGTGCAGGCGATCCAGCTGGCAAGCCCCACTGGAGCCCCTGCCATGACCCAGGAGAAGGTCACCGGATACTGGTCGTCCGGGTACAGGATCGACGGGGCGAAGGCGAGCAACATGCCCGTGACCACGCCGCCGACGATCAGCGCCGCCAAGCCAAGGTGCCAACCGCCGAGAACC
>JAJCXS010000111.1 GCA_029263335.1 Acidobacteriota bacterium
GCTATGGTGACCAGGCTCACGACGCGACGCGCCGCGCGCACGCTCTCCACCGGGTGCGTAGCCAGGTTAACGAGGATGCGACTGCTCATGTTCAGCCCTCGATGGCCGCACACAGGGCGGCTTCCGGTGGGAGGATCCGCGTCGCAACCTGGATGGCCTCACAGGCGCGGGCGGCGTCCTCAGCCCAGGGAGAGTCGCCGCATAGCCAGACGCTACAGATGCTGGTTTCGAGGTGATCGTTCACATAGCGGCGTAGTGCCGGCAACTCCTCGGCAACTCCGGCGCCACTAACCGGCGCGCGCCAGGCCCGATGCAGACGTGGAACGCCGTCCGTGTGAAAGAGCGCCCCGAGAGTACCGTCGGCGTCGCACAGCACCAGATCGCTACTGCCACCGTCCGCCTCGTCGTTCAGCCCGCGTGCGGCCGACGCGGCAAAGCTCCACGGCACCAGGCGCCCGACGGTCCAACCGAGCTCAGCCACGACAGCCTCGTACTCGGCCATCACGGCATCAACACCGCCGACACTCAGCATGCTCGCGCCGACTCCTTCCTGCCCGCCGGCTTCGAGCACGCTCCAGTCGGCGCGGATCTCGGATTCCTCTACCGGCACTAGATCGCGCAGCAGCCATCTCGCCATGCGATCGCCATCGGCTCGCCCCGGCGCATCTCCCTCGAGCGGCGCCACGGCGATCTTGAAGGCTCCGTCGGCGACGAGCAGCGATACCGTTTCCGGGGTGCGCCGCAGCACGCCGGCCCCCTTCGCCTCGGCGACAAGCTCCCGCAAGGCGCCAACAACCCGATCGCGATCGTTGATCACGGGCCCACGCAGGCCGACCTGCAGCGCTTCGCCCGGAAGGTCTCGCGAGCCGGAAAAGACCTGCTTCACGTGGCCGTTGCCGCGCCCCACAAGCAGACGCGCACGCCGAGCGCCGAGCCCGATCGCTACCCTCTCGTTGCTACCGAAAAGACCCACGTTTTCACTTCACTCCCGTCGGCCACTCACGGCCGCTCTGCCGCCGATCAGCCGACGAACGTCACCTTGTTGATTTCTTGTAGCGTCGTGACCCCGGCGCGCACCTTGTCGAGTGCCGAGTCCCGCAAGAACTTCATGCCTTCGGTCGCCGCTTGCCGCTTGATCTCGGAGGTCGGGCGGCGGTTGAGAATCATCTCGCGCACGGCGTCCGACAGGTCGAGCACCTCGGCGATTACCGTACGTCCGTGAAATCCCGTGCCGCGGCAGTCATCACAGCCAGCGCCCTCGTAGAGCGTCGCGCCGCCAAGATCGGCCATTGTCAGCCCGGAGTCCTCGAGCAGTCGCGAATCGACCTCGGCCGGGCGCTTGCACCGTGGGCAGATCACCCTCACCAGGCGCTGCGCCAGGACACAGTTGAGCGCCGACACGAACTGGTACTCCTCGACCTGCATGTTGAGCAAGCGGCCGATCACGTCGACAACGTTGTTGGCGTGCACTGTGGTGAACACCAGGTGCCCGGTAAGCGCCGACTGCACCGCGATGTTGGCGGTCTCCGGGTCGCGAATCTCGCCCACCATGATCGTGTCCGGGTCGTGGCGCAGAATCGATCGCAGACCGCGTGCGAAGGTCAGTCCCTTCTTCTCGTTCACCGGAATCTGCGTAATCCCGGGAAGCTGGTATTCCACCGGATCTTCGATGGTAATGAGCTTCTCTTCCTCGGACCGGATCTCGGACAACGCCGCGTACAGCGTGGTCGTCTTGCCTGAGCCGGTGGGGCCGGTAACCAGGAACATGCCGTACGGCTCGCGCATGTATTTGCGCAACTGCAGCATGTGCGCGTCAGAGAACCCGAGGCCGTCGAGGCGAAGATCGGTGAACTCCTCGGCGAGGTACTCCTTGTCGAGAATACGGATCACGGCGTCCTCGCCGTGAATCGAGGGCATTACCGAAACACGGAAATCGACCTTGCGGCCGCCCAGGTTGAGCTTGAAGCGGCCATCCTGCGGCACCCGCTTCTCGGCGATGTCCAGATCCGACATGACCTTGACGCGCGAGATGATCGCGTCGTGATGGCGCAGTTCGATCGGGTCCATGGCCGGGTACAGCACGCCGTCGACGCGGTACTTGATCCACACCGCGTCGTCGCGAGTCTCCACGTGGATGTCCGAGGCGCGACGCTCGAGCGCGTTCATCAGGGTGGTATCGACAAGACGCACGATCGGGTGACCCGAGTCGGTCGCCAGCGAGGCGAGCGTCAGGCCTTCGTCTTCGATATCGCCGGTAACCGCGGTCGGGCCGAACGCCGTCTGCACCGACTCGAGAATGCGCTCGCCGGCACCGGCGCGGCGATGGGCACGTTCGACGGCATCGGGCGCCGCGGCGGCGACCAGAACCGTGGTGTCCAGCAGCCCCTCGAGCGCATCGACCGATGCCACATCGGCAGGATCGGCCATGGCCACCACCAGAGCGCCATCGTCGTCACGTCGCAGCGGTACGAACCCATGCCGCACCATCAGCTCGATCGGAATGTTGGCGAGCAGTTCGCGGTCGAGCGTAACGTCGTCGAGGTTGACCGAGGGCACCCCCAATTCCGTCGCGCGTGCGCGCCAGGCGGTTAGCGTGGTCTCGTTCATTCGGCCTCACTCATTCGGCTTCGCTCATCCTTCTGCATCATCCGACCGCCTGCACGGTCTGGAACAGGGGCATGTACAGCGACAGCAAGATCCCGGCCACCAGCACTCCCATGAATACGAGCATCACCGGCTGCACCAGACCGACGGCCGCGGTGACCTGCCGATCGAGGACCTCGTCGTAGGTCGCCGCGACATGTTCGAGCATGTCTTCGAGAGCACCCGTCGCCTCGCCGACCTCGACCAGTTCGAGCCCGAGCGGATCGAACAGCCCGTTGTGCTCGAGGGCAGTGTGCAAGGCAGACCCGTGGCTGACTTCCTCGGCAGTCTCCAGAAGACGGCGTTTGAAGGCACGATTGCTGGTGCCTTGCGCGGTCACCTGGAGCGCGGTCACCAGCGGTGCGCCGCCGCGCAGCAGGGTAGATAGAGTGCGCGCGGTTTCGAGACCGAAGTAACGGCGCCGCAAGGCTCCCAACATGGGGGTGCGGAGCTTCGAAGCGTCGATGGAGTCGCGGCCGGCTTCGGTACTGGCCCAGCGACGGTAGAACACGAACCCCGCCAGGGCCGCGACCAGCACGAAGATTCCGTACGCACCTACCAGGTCCGCGAAGCCCACCAGGGCGCGTGTGCTGAGCGGCAGGCTAGCGCCCGACTGTCCGTAGAAGGACGCGAACTGCGGGATGACGAAGGTGAGGAGAATGGTAACCACGATCACCGCGACCGCGCCGAGCACGATCGGATAGGTCATCGCGTCGCGGACGCGACGCCGCAACGCCAACGAACTCTCCAGATGCGCCACGTAGCGTCGCAGCGCCATCACCAGGTCGCCGCTCGCCTCGCCCACCTGGAGGGAAGTAACGAACAGTTCGGGCAAGCCGACCTTGTCGATCTCCGGTCGCAGCGAGTCCGAGAGGCTGGCGCCCGCGGCAACTCGCCGACGCGCGCGATCGAGCACGGCGCCCACCAGCGTACCGGCGCGCCGCGTACGCAGGATGTCCATGCACCGCAGCAGCGGCAGTCCCGCGTTGACGAGGGCGGCCAATTCCTGGTTCAAGAGCAACAGACTCGCTGGTACGAGTTTCTTCTTGCGGCCGAACAGCCCGCGGGGTTCACCGTCACCGCTGCCGCCGATCTGAATCGAGGCTAACTTGCGCAACGTCGGAAACATCGTCGCCGCCGACCGCTGCGCCACATCGAACACCTCGAAGCCATCAGCACCGAGCTGTTCGCGCGCCGCCGCCACGGACGCGGCCGTGACGAAGCGCTCGGCAATCGCTCCCTCAGCGGTGCCGACGCGGCAGCGGAAGTTAGGCATGGAGGAGTCCTTTCGCGGTTATCGCTGGTCGGGCGCGGACGGGCGTGAAGCGCCGTTCTGCGAAACAGGTTCGTCCACGTCGACCGGGGCCGGCAAGACGCTGACCGCCAGCACCAACGAACCGGTATCGGAGTCCTCGCCCTCGGCTTGCACGCCGAACAGGTATGGGCGCCCCGGCGTGAGCACGAGTTCATCGGCGACCAGTGGGCGGCCGGCGCCATCGAGCCGCACATCGGCCAATGTCACCCCGGTGCCCGTACGCTGGGCCGCGAAGCGAAGTCCGAACGCCGACGAGAGACGCACGAGGGTAGCCACCTCGCCTAGGCCAGCCTCTCCGGCCCCGACCGCACCCCGCCACTGCCCGACCAGTGCAAGCTGGTCGAGGAGCAGGAACCCGTCGAGCGCGCCGCGCAGGTCTGCCAGGCGATCCGCACCACCTGCACCCGCGCCCGCGCTCACCATCGCGTCGGCCGGA
>JAJCXS010000112.1 GCA_029263335.1 Acidobacteriota bacterium
TGGGTCCCGAGGACCTGGCGAGGGGATGGCTGTCTCGGCTCCGGCGAACTCTGAGCGAAGACGCGGATGGCGAGGCCGTTGATCGGCTGCTGGATCTGTACAGCGACGACATCGCCTACGTGCATCCCAGTGCCGGTATCAGGTTGGCGGGCCGCGACGCGATTCGGCAGCATCTGTCAGCCTCGCTGAACACTACCCGGACGCCAAGAGTGGATCTTCAGGGGCTAGTGGTTGCAGGAGACGATGCGATCCTCACCTTCTCTCTCCAGATGGAGGTCCGCGACGGCGAGCGATGGGTTCCTGTCCGTCGCAAGCAGAGCGTCATTCTGCGGGTAGCAGAGGGCCAGATCGTGAAAGTCGTCGAGTACTGGTAGCGGACCTTCCCACGACCGCGCGGGGTGCTGTCAAGTTTAACTTGACGGTGCCCTCCAGACTCTTGCCTTCCATTCGCGCGTGCGCTAGGTTACTTTAACTACATTGTGGTAAAACACAGAACACAACTAACTCATCCTCGACAAGGGCTGACGATGGGTGATCTTGAGCAACTGATCCTGTTCGCCGTACTCCAGTTGGGCGACGATGCCTGCGGCGTGACGATCCGCGAGTCCATCGAGGACCGCACCGGAAGGGTGATCTCGTCCGGTGCGGTCTACACGACGCTAGGGCGTCTGGAGAGTCGGCAGCTGGTAGTGTCGCGAGCCGAGGAAGCGGAACCCGGTCGTCCGGGTCGGCCGCGCAAGTACTACAACCTGAGACCGGCGGGCGCCCGCTCGCTGTTGCACGCGTACAGCGCGCTGCAGGCCAGGGCCGGCACCCTGCTGCCCGACCTCACTGACCTGGCGGAGCAGTAAGGTGGCAGCGCGCGACCCCGACCCTCCCCACGGCATACTGAGCCGCATAGCGGCGCTGCTGATCCGGGGTCCCGACGCGGAGCTCATCCGGGGCGACCTCGACGACCTTCAGGCACGCGACCTGGCGCGCGGCATCACGCCGTGGCAGGCGCGATTGCGGTATGCGCGCAACATGGTTGCCTCGGCTCTGAGAGTTGCAGTGGTCCGGTTGCGCCTACCCGATGTTCCGAGAATCTCGGCCCTCGACTTCAAGCTTGGCTTCCGGATGCTCGTCAGATACCCGGGGCTGACCCTCGTCGGCGGTTGCGCCTTCGCATTCGCTCTCGCAGTTGGCGCGGGCACCTTCGAGTTCGTGACCGACCTGGTCTATCCGCGAATAGCGCTGGACGAGGGCGATCGGATCGTCGAGCTGCGCAACATAGACACAACGACGCGAGAGCCTGAACGCAGGACGCTACACGACTTCGGGGTGTGGAAGGCCGAACTCGGGTCGGTGGTGGACATCGGCGCGTTCCGGGAGCTCGATCGCAACCTGACCGACGAGGAAGGGCGGCTCGAGCCAGTCCTGGGTGTCGAGATGACTGCCGCGGCGTTCCGCGTAGCCCGAGTCAAGCCGCTGCTGGGTCGCACGTTACAGGAGGCCGACGAACAGCCCAGTGCTGCGTCCATCGTGATCATCGGGTTTGGGCTCTGGCAGAATCGCTTCGGGGCGGATCCCGAAGTCGTCGGGCAGACGGTGCGGTTGGGGAACACGGCGGCCACGGTGGTCGGGGTCATGCCCGAGGGGTTCGCGTTCCCCTACTTTCACGAACTCTGGGCACCGCTGCGGCTCAACCCCTTGGACTACGCGCGCAGCGCCGGGCCGGAGATTCGGGTCTTCGGGCGTCTCGCCGACGGCGTCACGTTCGCCGAGGCAAACGCGGAGCTGAGCACTATCGGGCGCCGTGCCGCACTCGACTCGCCCGAGACACACGAGCGACTGCGGCCAGACGTGAGGTTCTTCGCTGTGTCGGAATTCGACGTTTCCGGGATTTCACTGTCGGGGTTCTATTCCACTAGCGCTCTGTTCCTCGCGATGTTTGTCGTCGTTGTCTGTGCCAACGTGGCCCTGCTGCTGTTCGCGCGCACCGCCACGCGCGAAAGCGAGCTCGTCTTGAGAAACGCTCTCGGCGCCAGCCGCGGGCGCATCGTCACGCAGCTGTTCGCCGAAGCGGTCGTACTCGGCGCCGTCGCCTTGGTCGCAGGACTCGGGGCGGCAACGATCGGGCACCGCTGGGCGATCGGCGTACTCGCGCAGGATGGGATGCGACTTCCGTTCTGGTTCTCCGACAGCCTCTCGCCCACGACTGTCTGGTACGCCGTCGGACTGACGGTGCTCGGAGCGTGTGTCGCAGGCGTAGTCCCGGCGCTCAAAGCCACCGGCAAGGGGGCGCGAGGCGGCCCTGGTCGGGCCACCGGGAGCACGTCTGGCCTCAGGATGGGAGGACTGTGGACCGGGGTGATCGTCACCCAGGTGGCACTGACCGTATTCTTCGTGCCCTTCGTGATCATTCTCGGCATCCAGATGGCACAAATCGGAGCCACCGAGCTCGGCTTCCCGGCGGAGGAGTTCTTGTCGGTGCGAGTGGAGATGGATCCAAAGTCCAGGCTTGGTGAAGGGGCCGAGTCGAGAGGAGATTTTCTCGCCCGCTTCGGCGAATCGTACCGGGAGCTGCAGCGGCAAGTCGCGGCCGAACCCGGCGTCGCCGGTGTGGCCTTTGCCCTGCAGCTGCCAGGCACGTACTACCGTCGGGGCTGGATCGAGGTTGAGGGCGTGGCGCCGCCACTTGCAGAGCTGGGTCACCGCGCGCAGATGGGCACTGTCGACACCGACTTTTTCGATGTTCTCGAAGCCCCGGTCCTCGCCGGAAGGGGATTCGACGCTGCCGACCTCGAGTCCGGCGCTCGCGTGGTGGTCGTGAACGAGTCTTTCGTCGATGGCATCCTGGGGGGCGGCAATCCGGTCGGCCTCCGTCTGCGCTATCTGAATCCCACCGATCGCGGCAGTCTGCCCTCAGGGGATCAACCGCCGGGTTCTTGGTACGAGATCGTCGGAGTCGTGCAACAGCTCGCCATGACGATCGACCCCGACCTGCCGCTCGGCCATGGCCTTTATCACCCAATGGCGGCAGGCAGCGAGCATCCAGTCCGCATGGCCGTGCACATGAAAGCCGGCCTCGCGGCGTTCGCCCCACGGCTGCGCGAACTGGCAGCCGACATCGACCCGGCCCTGCGAGTGTACGAACCCCGCCCCCTCGATGGGGTCGCGGCCGACGCCATGCTCGCCTACGAGGCGTGGTTCCGGGTGCTCATCATCGGGGGCGTGATCGCCCTACTGCTATCTAACGGCGGCATCTACTCGGTGATGTCGTTCACGGTATCGCGACGCACGCGCGAGATCGGGATCCGGGTGGCGCTCGGCGCCGATCGTCACCGCGTTATCGGGGCGATTTTCTCTCGGGCGATCACTCAAGTCGGACTCGGTGTCCTGGTCGGCGTGGGGCTCTTCGTTGTCTTTCTGCTGCAAGTGTTGGGTTCCACCATCACGCCGTCAGTGACAGGGGCCGCGGTGGTGTTGCTGTACATGGCGGTCATGGCGGGTGTATGCACAATCGCCTGTATCGTGCCGATGCGACGCGCCCTCGGCGTGGAACCGACCGAAGCCCTGCGCGGAGATGGATAGAAACACCACGGGCAGGGCCATGACGTCCGCCTACTCGATTCTGTGACTCGGCGCCATGGCCAAGGGATCGCAGCAGTGGCGAGGGCACTGGGTAACCAGTGGGGGTACTGTCAAGTTAAACTGGCAGGCTGGCAGAGTTCGCCGATGAGCGACGATCGGCTGAGCTACCACGGGTATCGGTTTCCTCCGGAGATCATCAGCCACGCCGTGTGGCTCTATCACCGGTTTGGCTTGAGCCTTCTTCGCGGCCATCTCGCCCAGTT
>JAJCXS010000113.1 GCA_029263335.1 Acidobacteriota bacterium
TTCCACGGGAATGCCCAAAGCCGCGGCGGTGGTCGGCGTCAGCGCCACCATCTCGTACGCGAAGTGAGTCAGGCTACGGCCCGCCTCATGCTCGCCGATTACCTCGAATGCCTGCGCCACGACCGCCTGCAGGTACGCCTGTCGAACATCGATGACGGTCACGGCGCTATCCGCGCCGCCGAAGTCCATATCTTCGCCGCTCTGCCCGGCCGTTTCGTAAGGAACCTCTGCCACGAGGTCGTCCAATCCGGCCACCGGGCGATAGGTAAAGTCGCGCTCCAGCAGGCCGTACTTCCAGAAGTGATAGGCAATGTCCTTGGCGACGTACGTCGCGGCGCCGTTCGATCGCACCAGCACCTTGTCGGCCTCTTCGAGGTTCTCGAAGCCCTTGACGCCGGTCAGGTGCATGACCCAGCAGCCTTCGTGCTTGCCATCTTCCACGTGACGCACCTGCTCGCTGGTCTTGAGACGCTCAAAAGCCTCCGACCACAGGTCGAGCCGCAGAATGTCGCCTTCCTTCACCAGTACGTCGTAGCCGATGCCCAGCCGGGCCATGGTGCGTACGTGGCGCGTGACGATACGCTCGGCGACAACATCGCCCATCTCGGATTCCACGCCATCACCCCGCTCGAGCGCGAGCAACACCTCGTGCCGCCGCTTCTGCAGTGCATCGTCGGTTGCCATGCGCTCGCTGATGTCCGTGTACAGATCCCAGCAGAGATAGTCGAACGGCTCGGGCAGCTCGCGCACCTCTTGGGGGCTCTGGCCACGCAGATCAAGGAACGCGATCACCATGTCGGCCACCTGCACGCCGGTATCGTCGATGTAGTTGTGAACCTCGACCTCGTGGCCCAGCGCGCGGTAAATCCGCGCGAACGTGTCCCCCATACAGGCATTGCGGAGATGGCCGATATGCGCCGCCTTGTTGGGGTTGATGCTCGTGTGTTCGATCAGCACCTTGGTATCGGAACCGCTCCGCCCCGCTTCAAGACTGTCGAGCAGGCGCTGCAGGACTGCGGGTCGGTCAAGCGTCATGTTGAGAAACCCCGGCCCGGCAACGGAGAACTCCTGCACGCCCGCCACGCCCTGTTCGCTCAACGCGGCAGCGAGCTCTTGACCGAGCTCCCGCGGATTACGCCGTAAACGTTTGGCCACCTGCAATGCAGCCGTGCACGCCAGGTCACCCATCTCCCGGCGCGGCGGATCCTCCACGCGCGGCAAATCGACGTCGGCGCCGGTAATCTCCTGCAACGCTCGCTGGATCTGCGCGGCGATCTGCCTTCGTATCTGCTGCATCACTTCCGCATTGCTCCTGGCAATCGAGAGAGAACTCCGAGGTCCGCGCACGGACTGGGCTCCGACAGGACACCCCTCACCGGCTGTTAGAACGGCAGAGAGCCCTGAACTCGAAACGTCTTACGGTGAAAATCGGAGAAGCCCAACCGTAGAATCGCGGCGCGGTGCTCCTCGGTCCCATACCCCATGTTGCGCTCTAGACCATACCCCTGCACGTTGCGTCCGTACCCCTCGATCAATGCGTCGCGGGCACACTTCGCGACAATGGATGCAGCGGCGATGGACTGGCACCTGGCGTCACCCCGAACGATCGCGGTCTGCTCGTGGTCCACCCCCTCGATCACCAGCGCATCCACCAGCAGATGTTCGGGGGTCACCCTCAGGGCCGCCAGCGCCCGCCGCATGGCCAGGTGAGTCGCCTGGAGGATGTTAATGCGGTCGATTTCCGGCGCCGAGGCCAGACCCACTGACCAGTCCAGTGCGCCGGCATCGATCGCACTGAAGGCGGTGTTGCGCTGTGCACGACTCAGCTTCTTGGAGTCGTCCAGGCCTTCGATCGGTTTCCTCGGATCGAGAATCACCGCACCGGCCAGCACCGGGCCGAACAGGGCGCCGCGACCGACCTCGTCGAGACCGGCCACCAGATGGACCCCCCGATCCCGCAGATCCCGCTCGAACGGCTCCACGGCTAGATCGTGCGCTTCTCCTGGATCCGGGCAGCCTTGCCGCGCAAGGTGCGCAGATAGTGCAACTTTGCCCGGCGGACCTTCCCGTGGCGCGTAACGACGATCTTCTCGATGTTCGGAGAGTGCACCGGGAACACCCGCTCGACACCCATACCGGAGGAGATCTTGCGAACGGTGAAGGAGGCGCTCTCCTTGCCACCGCGGCGTCCGATCACCACACCCTCGAAAACCTGCACACGCTCCTTGCTTCCCTCTACGACCCGCAGGTGTACCTGCACCGTGTCGCCGGAGGTGAACTCGGGGATGTCGTCGCGTAGATATTCGGCAGTAACTTCTTGCAATAAATTCATGGTTCGTACTCCTCCCGCCAGGCGGTCGAGAATGAGGCCTTGGGTTGCCGGCAGGCAGACCCGCTAGTTTACCTCAGGTGCGTTATCTTCGCGGGCGCTTTTGACGCTTTCGAGGCACTCGTCGACAAAGGCCTGCTCCTCATCGTTCAGATCGAGGTTCGCCAGCAGGTCGGGACGCCGCAGCGCGGTCGTCCGCAACGATTCCCGCCGTCGCCACGCACTGATGCGCGCGTGATCACCCGAGCGCAGCACTGCGGGCACAGTCCGACCACGAAACTCCGCCGGCCTGGTGTATTGAGGATAGTCGAGCACACCGTCGACGAAGGAATCGAAGCGAGCCGAGTCGGGATCGCCCAGAGCCTGCGGCACCAGACGGGCCACGGCCTCGATCAGAACGAGCGCCGGCAGTTCGCCACCCGTGAGCACGTAGTCTCCGATCGACACCTCGCGGTCAACAAAACCGTCGCGAATGCGCTGGTCGATACCCTCATAGCGGCCGCAGACAAGCGTCATCTGCGGCTCATGAGCGAACTCCTGAGCCATGGCATGGGTCAGCCGATCTCCTTGCGGCGACAGGAACACCACGGGGCCCGCCGCCCCTTGTTCGCGTACCGATTCGATGGCCAGGGCCAGCGGTTCCGGAGTGAAGACCATCCCGGCGCCACCGCCGAAGGGTTCATCGTCGACTTTCCAGTGCGGCGGCTCGGCATGCTGTCGCAGGTCATGGGCATGCACTTGCACCAGGCCACGCTGGAGCGCACGACCGATGACGCCTTGGCCCAAGGGTCCGGGGAATAGCTCGGGGAAGATGGTGACGACGTCGAAACGCATCAGTCATCCTCCCCCGCCAGGATGCCCGCCGGCAAATCCATGGAAATCGTCCGGCTGCCCGCATCGACATCCACGAGCCACTCGCGCACCATCGGCACCAGGTGCCGCGCGGCGGCACCGATCTGCAGGTAGTCATGAGCCGAACCGGGCAGAACCGCCGCGATGTCACCGACTCTCTCGCCCTGACCGTCGAACAGTGTCCAACCGACCAGGTCATCGGCATACCATTCGCCCTCGGCGAGCGAAGGCAGCCCCACGGCCGCAACCTCCACCCAAGATCCGCGGAGCGCCTCGGCAGCCGTACGATCCGAACAGCCGTCGAGCGTCAAAAGCACGCGGCCCTGGTGCGGTCGCATCCCGGCGATCGTGTCTGGCGTCCCGCCCACGACGACCGCAGACCCCACGGCAAGCATCGCCAGCGTCTCGCCCTCGGCGGCGACGACGAGCTCGCCACGAATCCCGTGGGGCTTGATCACCCGCCCGAGCCGGACGAGCTCCTCATCAACCGACATGGCGAACTACTCGAGGATTTCGAGCACGGCCCGCATTTGATTCTTGGTACCGGCGGCCGCCAACAGCGTCCGCATGGCGCGGGCCGTCCGCCCCTGCTTGCCGATCACCTTACCGAGATCGTCGGGGGCAACACGCAGCTCCAGAACGGTGGTCTGCTCGCCCTGCACCTCGGTGACCTGAACATCGTCGGGGTTATCGACCAACGTGCGAGCTATTTCTTCAATCAGAACTTTGAGATTCATCGATTACTACCTCTGCCCAACGTGGACAGATGCTCGAACCCGCGCATCCGTCTCGATGAATTCCGTCACTCTTCTTCACCGTCGGCATCGCTGGCCTCAGCCTCGGCAGGTGCCTCGCTGGCGCCCTCTTCAGAGGCTTCTGCTTCTGCTGCCACTTCGATTTCCGCCGCCTCGGTTTCGGCAGGTGCCTCCACCGGTGCCGCCGCGTCCGCTTCGGCTGGCGCGGTGCCGCCCGTCGCCATCTTGTAGAGCGAACTTACGGTATCGGACATTTGCGCGCCCTTGCCGATCCACACGTCCATGCGGTCGAAATGGAAGGTCACTTCCATCGGCTGCCGACGCGGGTGGTAGTGGCCGAGGATCTCGAGGAACCTCCCGTCGCGACCCGCGGACCGCTCGGTCACGACAATACGGTAGTGAGCATCTTTCTTGGCGCCGGTGCGGCGCAGACGAATTGCTAGCATCGCTGCTATCTCCTGTATGCGAAGGCCGGATTCAACGTGAACTAGAAGCTCGGCAGGTTTGCCCAAGGAGTATTTCTCCGGCCCTTCTTGTTGAGCTTCTTCATGAGTTTTCTGGATTGGGCAAAACGTTTGAGCAGTCGGTTTACTTCCTGAACGCTGGTGCCGCTGCCCGCGGCGATGCGCTTACGCCGGCTGCCGTTGATAACTCTCGGCTTGTGGCGCTCCACGCGCGTCATGGAGTTGATGATCGCTTCGATGCGCTTCAGTTCCGCGTCGTCTGGAGCCATCTGGGCCAAGCCCGGGGCACTGCTGGCGCCGGGCAGGAGCTCCAATAGCTTGGACATGGAGCCCATCTTGCGGATCTGCTGCAACTGCGACCTAAAGTCGTCCAGGGTAAGGTCACCCTGACGGGCTCTCTTTTCAAGCCCTTCCGTCACTTCGAGATCAACTTGATCCTGGACCTTCTCGATGAGGCTGAGAACATCTCCCATCCCGAGGATCCGTGAAGCGACGCGATCCGGGTGGAAAACCTCGAGATCGTCGATTTTCTCGCCAACTCCGGCGAAGTAGATCGGCAGCCCGGTAACGGCCGCGATCGATAGCGCGGCACCACCCCGCGCGTCGCCGTCGAGCTTGGTAAGAATGTGCCCATCGACCGGTAGCGCGTCGGCAAACGCGCTCGCAGCCTGCACCGCGTCCTGGCCGACCATGGAATCGCAGACGTACAGAATCCTCTCGGGCTGCACCGCGGCCGCCACCGCTTGTGCCTCCTGCATCATCGCCTCGTCGACGTGTAAACGGCCCGCGGTATCCACCAGCACAACATCGTCGCCTCGACGCCGAGCCTCGCGCACCGCCTCCTTGGCACGCTGCACGGCATCGTCGCTATCCGACTCGCAGACGGTAAGATCCGCGGTCTCGCCGAACCGCGCCAGCTGCTCTCGCGCAGCGGGGCGGTGAACATCGACGCTGACCAATAGCGGGGACCTTCCCTCACGCCGCAGTCTCGCGCCAAGCTTGCCGACGGTCGTCGTCTTGCCCGCCCCCTGAAGCCCGACGATCAGCACGACATGAGGAGCCGCACCCGCAAACTTCAGTTCTTGACGCTCGCCACCAAGAACGCCAACCAGTTCCTCGTTGAGGATCTTGATGACCTGCTGCCCCGGCGTCAGCGAGCGCGTGACCGTTTCCTCCAGCGCCTTGGCCTTGACCGACGCCAACAGATCCTTCACCACGCCGAAGTGCACATCCGCCTCGAGCAGGGCGAGGCGCAGTTCACGCGCGGCTTCGGCGAAGCTCTTCTCGTCGATCTTGGCGCTACCGCGCAGCTTGCGAAGCGTGGTCTGGAGGCGACCCGTCAGCTGTTCGAACATCTAGCAGCCCGCGATAAGAGTCTGAGCAACCTCAGACGGAATCCAGGTAGTGGCCGAGTTTCTCTTTCTTCGTCTTGAGGTAGCGCCGCGTCGTTTCCGAAGCCTGGATCTCGATCGGGAGTCGCTCGGCGATCTCGAGTCCGTAGCCCGACAACCCCACGAACTTCCGCGGGTTGTTGGTCATCACGCGTAGCTTCTTGACGCCGAGGTCGGTGAGCATCTGTGCGCCGATTCCGTACTCGCGCTGATCGGCCTCGAAACCCAGGGCCTCGTTCGCCTCGACGGTATCCGCGCCCTTGTCCTGCAATTCATAGGCGCGAAGTTTGTTGTGCAGCCCGATTCCACGTCCCTCCTGGCGCAGATAGAGGAGTATCCCGCGCCCCTCCTCCTGGATTCGATCGAGGGAACTCCCCAGCTGATCGCCGCAGTCGCAGCGCAGCGAACCGAAGACATCGCCGGTCAGACACTCCGAGTGCACCCGTACCAGCACGGCCTCGTCGGTACTCACGTCGCCCATCACCAAAGCGACGTGCTCCTTGCCGTCGAGTTCGTTCTGGTATGCGTAGATGCGGAATTCGCCGTGGGACGTCGGCAGCTCAGGCGATGCCACCCGGCGCACGAAACGTTCGGTGCGTAGCCGATATTTGATGAGATCAGCGATGGCGATGATCTTCAGGTCGTGCTCGGCAGCGAATAGTTCTAGATCCGGAAGGCGGGCCATTGTCCCGTCCTCGTTCATGACCTCGCAGATCACCCCTGCCGGATACAGGCCCGCGATCCGGGCGAGATCCACCCCTGCCTCGGTCTGACCTGCCCGCTGCAGCACGCCGCCTTCGGCAGCTCGCAGCGGGAACATGTGTCCAGGCCGCGCAAGATCCGCGGGGCGCGTAGATTCGTCAATCGCTGCGAGTACCGTGGCGCTTCGGTCGGCCGCCGAGATTCCCGTTGAGACCGCGTGCTTGGCCTCGATCGACACACAAAAGGCGGTGCTGAACTTGGACGAGTTCTCCGAGACCATCAACGGCACCTCGAGCTCATCGAGCCGCTGCCGGACCATCGGCAAGCAGATGAGTCCGCGGCCATGGGTTGCCATGAAGTTGATCGCCTCGGGCGTCACCTTCTCGGCGGCGATGGTCAGGTCGCCCTCGTTCTCTCGATCCTCGTCGTCCACGACGATGACCATCCGCCCTTCGCGGATGTCCTCGATCGCGTCCTCAATCTTTGCGAAAGGCATGATTCCCTCGTTCGGGCTCAGCTGCCGTGCTGCGTGAGAGTGGCTAGATGCGGCGCGACGAACTGTGCGACGTACTTGCCGAGAATGTCGACTTCTAGATTCAGCTGCTCGGCGCGGTCGTCGGCCAGCAGATTAGTGCGTTCCAGTGTGTGGGGGATGAGCTGGACCTCGAACCCCTCGGCCGTCATGGCGGCTACGGTCAGCGACACCCCATTGATTGCCACCGACCCTTTTTCGACCAGGAATTGGCGGTGAGCTTCCGGCACCGACACCACGACCCGCACAAAGTCATCCTCCTGGACGACCTCGGCAATCCTGCAAACGGCGTCAACATGCCCTTGCACGAAGTGTCCGCCGAGTTCAGCGCCCGCCCGCAGTGGCCGCTCGAGATTGACCCGCGTCCCGGCGCTGTATTGCTCCATATTGGTGCGCTGAACAGTTTCGGGCGACACCTCCGTTGTGAAATCGCCGACACCGATTTCAAGCGCGGTAAGACATACGCCGTCCACAGCGATCGAAGCGCCCAGGGTCATGCCCGCAGCGAGATCTCCGGCCGCGATGCGCAGCCGAAAGCCTGTCGGCATCGGCTCGACGGCCTCGATGACACCAACCGCTTCGACCAGTCCGGTGAACATGGCTCACACCCAAAACTGCAGAAGGAGCGCGGTCCGCGCCCGAGACTACTCGAACGGAGGCGGAAGCCGCAGATAGCCCTCGATCACTCGATCCGAACCGAACTCTCGGTATTGCCGGCGACGGAGGCGCGGTGCCGCACCGAGTTCCGCGGTGCCTTCCCCCCCCCACAGTGGCAGGGCGTCGCCACCGCCGATAAGCACCGGCGCGAAGAACAGAACAACGCGGTCGATTATACCAGCGTCGAATGCGCTGGTTAGCAGTGCACTTCCACCTTCCAGCAGGCAGGTGCTGGCGCCGAGACCGACCAGTTTGTGCATCGCGTCGCCCAGATCAACGCGACCAACCCGATCCGCTTCGGCAACCAAGACCTGTGCGCCGGCCGCCTCCAGAGCCCTGCGCGCGCTCGGGGGCGCGGCATCGGTGGTGACGATGACGATATCGTCGCTCCCCTGACTGAACATCCGCGCATCGGGCGGCGTTCTGAGAGTCGAGTCCACCACGACTCGAAACCTCGGCCTGCCGCCGCCCTCGACCCGGGCAGTCAGTCGCGGGTCGTCATCCAGCACCGTACCCACGCCGACCATGACAACGTCGTGCTCGGCGCGCAGCTCATGCGCATATCGACGCGAGTCCGGTCCACTGATCCACTGCGATTGCCGCAGCCGGGTGGCCATGCGCCCGTCCAGCGACAGCGCCGCTTTGCCCGTCACCGAGACTCGGCCGGCCGTCTTGACGGTCAGATAGCCGGCGTTGAGTTCGATCGCGTCCTCCGCCAGTAGGCCCACGCGAACGTCAAGCCCGGCATCGCGCAGTTGCTCGAATCCGTGGCCATCGACGCGACGGTCAGGATCCAGGTGAGAAACCACCACCCGCTCTATGCCCGCCGCGATGACTGCTTCCGTACACGGCGGCGTGCGGCCGTGATGGCAGCAGGGCTCTATGTTTACGTACAAGGTGCCCCCGCTCGCGGCCGCCCCCGCCTGGGTCAGTGCCAGGCGCTCAGCGTGCGGCTCACCACAGCGGCGGTGATAGCCCCGCCCAACAACTTCACCGTCGGTGGATACGACCACAGCGCCCACCATCGGATTGGGGCTCGTATGCCCGCGCGCGGTCGCCGCCAACTGCAAACACTCACGTAGTCGATCGTGATCGACGCTATCGCTGCTGTTCACTCTGCTGCCTCGGTCCCCAGAAGACCTTCAACGTACTCTCTCGCGTCGAACTCCACCAGATCCGAGTCTCGTTCCCCCACTCCGACAAAACGGATCGGCAACCCCACACGACGCGCGATGGTCAGCGCCACGCCACCGCGGGCGGTGCCGTCGAGTTTGGTCAATACCAGCCCGGTAACCCCCGCCGACTGCAGGAATTCCTCCGCCTGACGCAGGCCATTCTGGCCGGTGGTCCCGTCGAGAACGAGCAAAACCTCGTGCGGACCGCCGGGTACCACCTTCTGGGTCACGCGGCGGATCTTGTCGAGTTCCGACATGAGATTACCCTGGGTGTGGAGCCGTCCCGCCGTGTCGATAAGAACGACGTCACTACCTCGGGCCACCGCGGCCTGACAGGCGTCAAAGGCCACGGCGGCGGGATCGCCACCGCTGCCTTGCGCGATCAGGTCCACGCCAAGCCGTTCGGCCCACAGGCGCAACTGATCCACCGCGGCCGCTCGGAACGTATCTGCGGCCGCGATCAGGACCCTGTCGCCGCGGCTCTGATGAAAGCTAGCCAGTTTGGCGATGGTGGTTGTCTTGCCGGAGCCGTTGACGCCCACGACCAGCACCACCCGCGGCCCGGTCGCGGCATCGGCGCCCGGTCCCTCCGCCGACTTCAATACGCGGACCATTTCGGCCGCGAGCGCCGGGCGAACGTCCTCGGCGCGGGCGTCACGGACAACATCGATCAGCTCAGCGGCAGTCTCTGGTCCGATATCCGCCCCCAGCAACGCAGCTTCGAGCTCGTCGAGGGTGGCGGAGTCCGCCCGTCGACCGGGTACCAGACCCGCCAGGGCCTCGGCCAGCCGGTCTCTACTCCTAGTGAGCGCGCGTAGAAAGATACTCGCCAATGCGTGCCGCCGAGGTCAGTCGGGTCTGCTCGTGAGCGACTCGAGCACTTTAAGGGCTTCGCGAGCCAGCTCGCTGCCGGGAGCCAGCCGCAACACACGGCCGAGGCGATCGCGGGCGGCGTCCACCTCACCCAGGTCACGGTAGGCCAAACCACTCAGGTACTCGCCTCGCGCATTCGGGGGCAGCACCTCCATGCGCTGCAATGCGCCGAGCGCCTCCTGTGCGCGCCCCGTCTTCACCAGCGCTTCGGCTAGGCCGAGGTGGATCAGCGCATAGAGAGGATCACTCGACGGCACGGCCACGCCACCGGCCTCGCCAAGCACCACCACCGCGCCGTCGTAGTCGCCCGCCTGCATGAGAACCTTGCCGAGATTGGCCTGCACGCGCGCTCGCGAGATGGGCGGGTAAGCAGGGTCCATCAGTGCTTGCCGGTACTGGGCTATGGCGGCATCCCAGTTGCCGCGGCGAGCCCAGTACACGCCGAACCAGTTGCGCACTTCCGTGAGCTGTGGGTTCAGTGCAAGCGCCTTGAGGAATTCGCCTTCCGCGCCGGCATCTTCGTTGAGTTGTGTGTACACGACGCCGAGCCACATGTGCGTCTCGGCATTGTCCGGATAGATCTTGAGCGACTTGCGCAGCGCGGCGAGCGCGTTGTGCGTCTGATTACCAGCGATAAAGCGCACGGCCAGCTGCTGTAATTCAGTGGCGTCGTTAGAGTTCTCCACCAGCGGATCGACCTGCTGGGCGGCCGCGCCACCAGCAATAGCCAACGCTGAAACGGCCAACAAAACGGTGCTGAGTCTTCGCATTACCACCCCCAAGCGGTCCGGTGCACCCTCACCACAAAATCGTAGCACGCTCAGCTTTCCCACTCTTCAACCAGCTCGCGAGCGAGCAACTGGTCGATCCCCGATCGCGGATCGAGCCCTTCATACAGAACCGCGTGTACGGCGGTGGCGATGGGCATTTGCACTCCTAGTCGGGCCGCCAATTCCAGACTCGAGCGTGCCGTCACTACGCCCTCCGCCACCATCTGCATGGACTCGGTGATTTCAGCCAGCGTGCGACCTCGGCCGAGTTCCACGCCAACACCGCGGTTTCTGCTCAGCGGGCCCGTACAGGTCAACACCAGATCGCCAAGGCCAGCGAGCCCCATCATGGTGGTCGACTGCGCACCACAGGCGGTGGCCAGAGCCGTCACCTCCTTCAAACCACGGCTGATCAACGCTGCCTGGGTGTTGGACCCGAAGCCGATTCCCTCGACGATGCCCGCCGCAATGGCAATGACGTTCTTGAGGGCCCCGCCCATCTCCACGCCGACAAGGTCCTGGCTACGATAGACGCGCAGAGGCCCTGCGTTGAACGACTCCTGCACGGCACGAGCCGCCTCGATATCCATGCACCCGAGGGTCACGGCGGTGGGGTGCTCCTCCGCCAACTCGAGGGCGAACGACGGGCCCGAAATCGACGAGATCGAGCGGACGTCACCGACGGACTGCTCCAGCACCTGGCTCATCCGCAGGCCGCTGTGTTCCTCGATGCCTTTCGTCGCGGACACCAGATGAACTTCCGCGCCGAGACCCCGCGCAAGCCCCTGCCACAGCGCGCGTGTGTGCCGCGAGGGCACGGCACTGACGACGATCGAAGCTTCCGCCAAGGCGACGCGAGGCTCGCTCGTGAGTTCGAGCGCAGCCGGCAATTGCACGTCGGGGAGATACTGCATGTTGCGCCCGGCGCTCCGCATCGCCGCCATGCGTGTTTCATCACGTCCCCACAGAGTCACGTGATGACCTGCCCGCAGACAGTGCAGGGCCAGCGCCGTTCCCCACGAGCCGGCCCCGATTACCGCGACTCGCCCAGGCCGGCTGGTGGCGCGCGCGTAGAAACTCACTTCAGTCACGGCGCCCTTCTCCCACCTTCGTCTCCGTTCCGCGCAATAGTCTCTCGATGTTCTCGCGGTGTCTCAGGAACACCGTGCCGCAGACCACCGCGCCGGCGTAGACATAGGGAAGCGGATCGCCGGCCCAGACCATGGCGATGACCAAAGCCAGCACGGCCACCAGAGATCCCAGCGACACCCATCGCGTCACGAGGACCGTCAGGGCAAAACTGGCGATCGAGACCAGGGTAGCCACCGGCGCGAGGAAACCGAACGCTCCGAGCAGCGTGGCAACACCTTTGCCTCCCCTACCTCCGAGCCAGGGCGTGTAGCAGTGTCCGAGCACCGCCCCCGCGGCACCCGCAGCCAGGCCCGCTGATGCACCCGCCGTAATCCAGCTGCCCACGGCCACGCCAGCCACGCCCTTGCCACCGTCGAGCATGAGGGTGGCCACCCAGCCTGGCGCGCCCAACAGGCGTCCGACATTGGTGGCGCCGATGTTGCCGCTGCCGACCGCACGAATGTCGCCTCGGCCCACAGCGCGAACGAGCAGGTATCCGAACGGGAGACTCCCCAGCGCGAAGCCTGCCACCAGCGCAGCAATCACGAGCACGGTCCGCCAACCTCCTGCCGAGCATCCAACAGTGCCTCGATCACGGCGTCCACGGCCTGTTCAACGACACTGGAGCGATCGCCATCGTACACCGCGTGGCGGCACTCACAGCCGGCGGGGTGGGAGACGGCCACATAGACCGTCCCCACAGGCTCGTTGCCGGCTTCCGGGCCCGCCCACCCGGTAACGGCCGCTCCGTAGGTCGAGTCGGCCAGACGCCTGATTCCGGCGGCCAGTTCTCGCGTTACCTCCGCCGAGACGGGTCCCGCCGCGGAGATGAGATCCGCCGGCACCCCGGCGAGAGCGGTCTTGGCGGCGTCCGCATAGACGACACCGCCTCCCCACACGCAGGCCGACGCGCCCGGCACGGCAGTGAGTGCCGCGAGAACGGCGCCACCCGTACAAGATTCGGCCAAGGCTACGGTCTCACCTGCTCCCGTGAGCGCCGCGATCAAGAGCTCGGCGGCCGACCGCCGCCGGCCGGTCAGATCGGCCACCACCGGCCGAGTACCCACACCAAGGCGAGCGCATACCCGCCCGCCACCAGGTCGTCGGCCATGATGCCCCAGCCCTCCGGCAGACTCTCGGCAACGTTCGCCGGAAACGGCTTGAGAATGTCGAACACTCGAAAAGCCAGGAACGCCACGCCCCAACCGAGCGGTGTGTTGGCGGCCAGCAATGCGATCCAAACGCCCGCGAGTTCGTCGATCACGACCTCCGACGGGTCGCCATCGGCAAGTTCACGTGACGTGGCTGTGGCCGACCAGACGCCGACTCCCGTCGCCAGGAGAACGGCCACGATCTGCACCCAGAGCGGCCGGTCCACCAACACCAACAGGAAGACGCCGACGCCAAAAGCCGATCCGATGGTTCCAGGAGCCGGACGCAGGAACCCACACCCCAGACAACTGGAGACCAGCCGCGCCGGCGTGACGCTGGTCACGGCTCGAGACGACCCAGCATCCGCGGGAACGGAATCGTCTCGCGCAGGTGGGGGCGCCCCGTGACCCAGGCGACGAGCCGTTCCAATCCCATCCCGAAACCGGCATGTGGCACGGTCCCGTACCGTCGCAGGTCCATGTACCACTGATACGGCTCGGCGGGGAGTCCGTGCTCGGCCAGCCTGCTCTCCAGCAACGCTGGATCGTGAATACGCTGTCCGCCCCCGATCAGTTCGCCATATCCCTCCGGCGCGATCAGGTCGCAGCCGAGAACAAGATCAGGACGCTCGGCGTCGGGCTCCATGTAGAACGGTTTGATCTTCGTCGGGAAGCGATTGATGAACACCGGTTTACCAAAATGCTCTGATATGAGCGTTTCATGTCCGGCACCGAAATCGCTGCCCCATGCGAAGTCTTCCCCGGCTTCTTGCAGCAGCTTGACGGCTTCGTCGTAGTGCACTCGTGGAAAGGGTGCCGTGATCTGCTCGAGCGGTGCGCGATCGCGATCCAAGGACGTCAGTTCCGCGTCGCACTCGACCAGTGCCCGTTGGATCACTGTGGCAACAAAGTCCTCCGCGATGTCCATGACGTCATCAATCGTCGCGTAGGCGATCTCGGGCTCCAGCATCCAGAACTCGGTCAGATGGCGACGGGTCTTCGACTTCTCCGCACGGAACGTGGGGCCAAAGCAAAATGCCTTGCCGAACGCCATCGCCCCCGCCTCTTGATACAACTGCCCGCTTTGCGTCAGGTAGGCGGGCCGCCCGAAGTAATCCGTGGAGAACAGCGTCGTCGTGCCCTCTACCGATAACGGCGTCAGGATGGGGCTGTCCACGAGCGTGTAGCCGCGCTCGTAGAAGTAGTCCCTGCACAGCTTCTCCAACTTGCTGCGTACCCGCAGGACCGCATGCTGTTGCGACGAGCGCAGCCAGAGATGCCGCCGATCCATGAGGAACTCTGTGCCATGTTCCTTGGGAGTAATCGGATACCCGTCGACCGCCTGCACGACCTCCATCGCGCTCACGCCAAGCTCAACCCCCGACGGCGCGCGGGCATCTGCCTTCACCCTGCCGGTAACGATCACCGACGATTCTTGGCCGATTTCCTCGACCGCGTTCCATACCTCGTCATCGACCTTGCCGCGAACGACGACGCCCTGGACGAGCCCGGTACCATCGCGCAGCTCGAGAAAGGCGATCTTGCCACTCGACCGCTTGTTATAGAGCCATCCCTTGATGACGACGTCCGAGTCGACGTGATCGACCAAGCTCTCGATATACACACATGTAGGCATGTTCGCGGTTCCCACGGTGGTTCACTTCACGGGAGGCTAAGGTAACGTCGGGCCGACTCCAAGTCACGCCCCGAGCTGCCGGAACACCGCCAGTGCTTCTTCGTACCGACCCCATCCCAGTTCTCGGAGCGAACGACGGGCATGCTGCCAGGTCCGGTGAGCGAAGCGTCCGTAGGCGGCATTGCCTCTCTCGGTAACCTGATAACCGAACGTGCCCAGAGCCTTGAGGGACCTCTGCAGGGCCGTCAGGACGAAGGCCTGGCGGTTGCCGGGCGCGAGTCCTCGCGGCCAGTCGGGAACCCGCAGCGACCCATCCACGTCGTGGACATCGCCCAGCTTTGCCTGCGCCAGCGACAGCGACGCAGCCACGACGGGAACCGCCACGTCGACGTAGTTGTCCAACAGCAGCGAGGCCGCGTCGTAGAACAGCGGGCCCGCCATGGCGTCCTGAAAGTCAACGACCACAAGGCGATCTCGATCCACCATCAGGTTGCGCGAGTGGAAATCGCGGTGGCACAGCGCCCGAGGTAGTCGGTCAAGGCGTGTGGTCAGTTCGTCATAGAAGGCACTCCGGGCCTCCCCGCTGTCCCCCTCCCCGAGCCATCCGCGCACTGCATGCCGCTCCATGAAATCGAGTTCAAAGGCAAAACGCGCACCGTCGAGCACCCAGTCCGGGTTCGGATGCGGCGCGCGATGACCGTGCGCCTGCAGCCGCGCCACGGCCAGCATCGCCTGTCGGTACAGACGCCCGGCATTCGCCACCGTCACGTTGTCGAGCATCTGATCGCCTGCGTCCGTCATCACCAACGCCCGTTCGCCACGCTGCAAGATTCTCGGAACGCGGATCCCCGCCGCAGCGAACCACCGCGTCGTGCGCTCGAAACGATCGAGCTCTTCCGCCGCACCCGACTCCGGGTACACCACCAGAATGGCGCTCACTTGCCGCTCGGTGCCCAGACGAAAGAAACGTCGCGTCGACGCGTGTCCTTGTAACCTCCGCGCGCTCGCGATCGCCGGCAGCTGCAAGCCTCGCAGCCCACCGGCCTTGTCGAGATTGCCCCACTCGTCGTCGACGGCCCTCACGATGCGGCCCGGGTGGGCGCGGCGAACGGCACCTTGCCGGCAGCCGTGAATACGACGTTGGCAGCCTCGGTACCCGAAGGCACGTGAACGTCCGCCATGACCACGACGTTGCGCAGCCGGCAGTTCGGCCCGATCCAGGCGTCGCGCCAGGTGACGACGCGCTCCAGGCTGGAGGCCGCGCCAACGCGCGTGCGATCACCGAGCACCACCGACCGCAGCCGAGCTCCGTGACGCAGTCGAACACCGGCACCCGCCAGATAGGGCGGCACCAGACGCACGTTTTCGAGGTGGCTATGGATGCTCCGATACCCCCCGGCACTCACCCGCTGATATTTCTGCAGCCCCAACGGGACATCGCCAAGGCGTAGGCTGGTGAGCTGGTTGTCGATGTATCGAGCCGGATCGCCAACTTCGTACCAGGAACCCGGAACGGCCACCGCATGGAGCGAGTGGCCGCCGGCCAACATCTGCCGGTACACAACATCGACCATGCCGGCTGCGCACCCGGACGGCAACTGTTCGAGAACGCTGCGCTCGATCACGTGCAGCCCGGTGAACACGCCGCGCACCGCGTCGGCTGGCGCAGGGCCCGCCTCGTCACCAGGAAACGCCAGGAGTTCACCGCCTGCCGCCGCCGTGACCCGAGGATAACCCGCGGCGGCATCGCCCCGGTGCAAGGCCAGCGTGGCCAGGGCGCTGTTCGCCTCGTGGTGCCTCACGAGGGCACCGATGGACATCAGGCCGACGACATCGCCGTTGATCAGAAGCACCCGATCCTCCAGCAGATCGAGCGCCTTGCGCGGGCCGCCGGCGGTACCGAGAAGTTCCGTCTCCCAGCTGTAATCGATGGCCAACCCGAGAGCCGACCTTCCGTAGCGGCGGGCAATCGACTCGCCCGCATGATGCAGGTTGATCACGGCGCGCCTGAACCCCGCTCGCGCCAGCCAGTCGAGCGTGTGATCGAGCAGCGGTCGATTGAGAAACGGCACCACGGCCTTGGCCATCTCTCCGGTCAGCGGACGCAACCGCGTCGCGTGGCCGGCCGCCAGAATCATGGGTGTCAGGTTACGGGGCTTCATCTGGCCGTCTCACGAGTCTCATGAAGGCTCCCAGCTCCCGCCAGTCCTCGCCACCCTCCGCCACCGCCGGAGGAACGCCGTCGCTGGCTTGGAGCCATCCGCGATAGGCGCGACGGCCACGCCACGAATGTCCCACACCGGGCGCAACCGTGACAGCCAGAGGTGTTTCAGGCAACAACCTCCCCATCCAACTCCATTCGCCCACCGCCAGATCGACGTCGCCCGCCAGCAGACTCCGCGCCGACAACTCCGCGCGCCCGATCGGCGAAGCCGTCGTCACGACGATGTCTCGGCGAACACCGGGTCGCCCCCAGACCCCGCCCGGCTCCGGCCATGCGACTTCCGGTCGCGCCTGGATTGTCCAGGCCTGCACTCCTGGGGAGATCTCGACGCCCTGATGGCGATCACTAACCGCGGTTGCGGCGACAGCCAGACCCGCAACCAGCAGCATCAGCAGGGCCACGGTAGCTGCCCCCCAGGCGGGACGAAAAGGGGCGCTGCGCTGTTCCGGTATCAACCGGAAACGTGCGTCCCTGATCAGCACGGCGGCGAGCACACCCACGACCACCAACCAGGCAATGTTCACTCCCCAGGGCCGGGCCGAGACGTTTACCCAGGAGGGGAACCAACGCCACACCTCCCAGCCGTTAGGTGAAACCGCACGCAGCATCCAGGAAGCACGCACGCCATAGTCGTGGGGCAGCAGGGAGGGGTCCCACGCCAAGAAAGCTGTGGCGGCTGCCGCCAGCGTGACCAGCACGCCCCGTATCGCGGCCGGCACCGGTCGTGCCTGCACACCGAGGCCCGCCGCCAGCGGCAGTGCCAGGACCCAGGCCACAGCCATGAGCGGACGCGCCGGAGGGCTTTGCCCGCCGAGTTGCTGCGACAGAGCGTAGGGAGCCAGGTGTGCTGCGCCGATCATCATGAGAGCCAGCGCGAGGCGCCGGTCGCGCCGCCACACCAGCATGCCACCCGCGCCGACGACGAGAAAGTGTGGCGCGACCGCCAGCAAGCCCTCTTTTTGGTCGAGAAAGTATCCCCCCAGGGTGCTCACCGCCCCCCTCCAATCCGCCACGTAGGCCCACCAGTCGCCGCCGTAACCGGGCTGGCGCGTGAAGTTCGGGTCCGCGCCAAGATACACGGCTGACGGTGACAGCGAACCGTACAGACTCCAGGTGAACATGGCATGGGCCGCCAGGGTGACCATCACGGGCGCGGCGACCCCCAGCATGCGCCTCACAGTCACACCTCCCAGAGCCATCCCGGCCACCGCAGTCGCCAGCATCAGGGGGAGATACTTCACCCCGATCCAGGGAAGTAGCGCCAGGCACAGCCCGGCGGCTGCAGCACGTCGCCATCCTGTTCCCACGGTGAGCAAGAGGAAGCCCGCCGCCGACAGGGTCATCGCTGGAACCTCGGGAAATAGGTGCAGCGGTGCGAACACCAGCGGCGCCAGCAGCACCGCGGCGGCGCCGCCGCGCAGGGCAACGGCCGCTCCTACGTGATGAGCAATCAGATGGACGAGGAGCCACGCGAACAGGGCATAGACCAAGATCTGCTGGAACCGCGGCAGCGCGACCGCCATCCACGGCGACACCTCCTGCCCCGCCGCGTACGCTGGCGCCAGAAACAGCGCATACCCGACACCGTGCATCGAGTACCGTGAACCGTCCTTCAGGCCCGGGCGGTAATGCGGAGACAGATAGTCGGCGTGATAGCCGCCGAACACTCTGTCCCGGTAGTCGTCGGCCACGTCGAGGTCACCGTCCTCGACAATCGAATGGGCGACCGTAAGGTAGTGCGGCTCGTCCCCCTGCGGCGCAGGCCATACCGGCAGTAGTACCAAGCCCACCAGGGCCGCCCCGAACGCCACGATAGGCGCCGGGCGCGAACCGTCCACGACGGCCAGCAGACGCCAGGCGCTGACCAGCCCACCGACAGCCAGGCCGGCCAGCAAACAGAGGGGGGCCGGGTCGTGGAAGATCACCTCCCGCAGCGGCAGTGCCAAGCCAACCGCCAGCGACGACATCCATAGTGGCCGCAATGCCGCGCTCACCGATTCGGAGTCGGACTCGCCCGGCGCGATCGCTGCCACCAGCCAACCACCGAACCCCGCAAGCAAGAAAGACGGGAGGGCGTACCGGAGCAGAACGGTTTCCAGAACCGGCCCCCCGGCGCTCCAGAGGTTGGCGTCGGGAGCCACCGCCCGCATCAGGCCATACAGCAGACCAGCCATGCCGGCGGCGCTGGCCGCGGCAATATCCAGCGTCGGGCGGCGCCTCATGGTGTCTGCGAAAGACCTCCGCCCAGCGCCGTTGCTGCCGGCATGCGCTCTGCCCTACAGGGTCAGGAGGTCCTTGCGCTTCGCCTCCGCCAGTTCGTCGATGCGAGCGCAAAAGGTGTCGGTAAGTTCCTGTACCTGTTGGTGCGCTCGACGCTCGTCGTCCTCGGAGATGTCCTTGTCGTGCTCGAGCTTCTTGACGGCTTCGTTCGCGTCGCGACGGTTCTGTCGCACTTCCGTCTTCGCGTGCTCAGCGACAACGCTAACCTGCTTGGCCAGCTCTTCGCGGCGCTCGGCAGTCAGCTCCGGAATCGGCAGGCGAATCACCTGGCCGTCGTTGCTCGGGTTGAGGCCAAGGTCGGCGCTGTGAATCGCCTTCTCGATGGCCGCGATGGCCCCTTTGTCGTACGGCTGCACCAGCAGCAGCTGTGCATCCGCAGCCGACAGGTTCGCCAGCTGATTCAAAGGCGTGGACGTACCGTAGTAGTCGACCTGCACATCATCCAGGACGGAGATGTTGGCACGTCCCGTGCGGATGGTCTGGAGTTCCTTGCGCACCGCCTCCAGTCCCGCGTTCATGTACTCCTGCGCGTCGATGAGCGCGTCCCTGACATTCTCGTTCACGTCCATGGCCCTATCCTCTTGCCGGGTAAGTTTCGTCGGCGATCAGCGAGCCGATCACCTCCCCACGAATCGCCCGCACGATATTACCGGATTCCTGCATGTTGAAGACAAGAATCGGCATGTCGTTCTCCCGACAGTGGCTCACCGCGGCGGAGTCCATTACCTGCAGGCGCCGGTCGAGCACGTCGCTGAAGGTTGTACGCGTGATGAGTTCGGCGTCCGCATGCACGGTCGGGTCGGCGGAATAGAGACCATCTACCTTCGTGCCTTTCATCAGCACGTCGGCGCCGACCTCCAGGGCCCGCAACGCGGCCGCCGTGTCAGTGGAAAAGAACGGGTTGCCGGTACCGGCGGCGAAAATCACCACCCGTCCTTTGGCAAGATGGCGCTTCGCACGGCGCCGGATAAAGGGCTCGGCCACCCGATCCATGGGAATCGCGCTCATGACGCGAGTATCCAGGCCCTGCTTCTCGAGACCGTCCTGCAGCGCCACGCTGTTCATTACCGTCGCCAGCATGCCGATGTAGTCGGCGCTGACCCGATCGATCCCCAGATCGGACGCGCGGATGCCGCGGAAGATGTTCCCGCCGCCGATGACGATGCCGATTTGAGCCCCGAGCGCGTGGGCATCACGCACTTCACCAGCCACGGAGCGAACGACCTCGTGGTCGATCCCGTACCCATGCTGGCCCATAAGGGCCTCGCCGGACAGCTTTAGCAGGACTCGCCGATAGCGTGGCGTTCCGCCGTCCGTCACTCGCTTTCCGGCTGCGTTGCGATCGCCAGCGTGGCAGCGCTGTCACCGATCGCGAAGCGGGCGAAACGGCTCACCACGATGTTCTCGCCGAGCGTCGCGATGGCGTCGGTGATCAGGTCCCCGACCTTCTTGTCGGTGTCCTTCACGAACGGCTGCTCGAGGAGACAAACCTCCGACAAATACCGGCCGACCTTGCCTTCAACGATCTTGTCGATGATCTGTTCCGGCTTGCCTTCGCCGATCGCCTGTTCCCGGTAGATGTGGCGTTCAGCCTCGAGCGCAGTCTGGTCCACGTCGTCACGGCCAACAAAACGCGGGCTTGCCGCCGCAACATGCATGGCGAGGTCCCCCGCCAAGGCAATGAAGTCCTCGTTGCGGGCCACGAAGTCAGTCTCGCAATTGAGCTCGACCATAACGCCGATCTTCCCGCCCATGTGGATGTAGGCCTCGACGCGACCCTCGGTCGCCTGTCGGCCGGCGCGCTTGGCCGCCTTGGCCTTGCCCATGGTACGCAGAAGCGTGATGGCCTCTTCGATGTCGCCGCCAGCTTCCTGAAGGGCCTTCTTGCAGTCCATGAAGCCAACGCCCGTGCGCTCGCGTAGCTCCTTGACGGTGGCCGCACTAATCTCCATCTTTCTATTCCCTCAACAACGAGTCGTTTGAACTATTCGACGATCGAGAGTGATTACTCCGTCGCGTCATTCCTCTTCGGCATCGCCGTCACCCGACTTGGCGCCGGAGTCAGCGTCGACATCTTCGGCTGCCGCGTCGTCGCTATCGCTAGCGGCCTCGGGCGCCGCCGCTTCCTCGACCGCCGGGCTGGCTTCTTCGCTGGCAGCGACTTCCTCGGAAGCCTCAGCCTCAACTACCTCTTCGGCGCCTGCGTCCGCCGCGGCCTGTTCAACCTCAACTTCCGCGGCCTCGACGACGGGCTTCGGGGCCGACTTCTTCTGGCTCTTCTGGCCCTTCTTGCCAGCCTTGCCCTTGGCGGGCTCGGCCTTGGCGGGCTCGGCCTCGTCGCCGGCTTCGGCGTTCTTCTTGGCTTCGAGGGCCAGTGCCTTTTCCTCGACCATCGCGCCGTAGGTCGCGGCCCCATTGATGACTGCGTTCGCCGCCGCGCCACAGAAGAGCCGGATCGAGCGAATCGCATCGTCGTTGCCGGGGATGACAAAGTCGATCCCGTCGGGGTCACAGTTCGTGTCGCATACGGCGACCACCGGAATCCCCAACTTGAGCGCCTCGTCTACAGCAATCCGCTCGCGGCGAATGTCGACGACGAAGACGACATCGGGCAAGCCGCCCATGTCCCTGATACCGATGAGGTTGCGCTGCAACTTGAAGCGTTCGCGCTCGAGACGAAGAACCTCTTTCTTGGTGAGGAGAGCGGAACGTCCGTCCTCCGCCATCGCCTCGAGATCCTTGTATCGATCGATGCTCTTGCTGATCGTTTGATAGTTGGTCAGCAAACCACCCAGCCAGCGGTGGTTCACATAGTACTGACCGCACCGATCGGCCTCTTCGGCGATGATGTTCTGCGCCTGACGCTTGGTACCGACAAAGAGCACCTTGCCGCCCTGCGCGGCCTCCTGTTCAAGAAACTCGAGAGCTTCCTGCCACCGCGCCCGCGTCTGTTGCAGGTCGATGATGTAGATGCCGTTGCGTTTCCCGAAGATGAACGGACGCATCTTCGGATTCCAACGCCCGGCCTGGTGGCCGAAGTGAACTCCGGCTTCGAGCAGATCTCGCAGCGATACGCTGACCACTTAGCCTCTCCTAACGCTTGCTGAACTGGAACCGCGCACGCGCGCCGCGTTGACCGTACTTCTTGCGCTCGACCTTACGAGCATCGCGCGTCAGCAGCCCTTTCTCCTTGAGCGCCGTCCGGCGTTCAGGATCGGCATCGAGTAGCGCGCGAGCAATACCATGGCGCACTGCGCCCGCCTGACCAGAAGGGCCACCGCCTGTCACGGTTACGTGAAGGTCATACGTTTCGGCGGCATCCACCGCCTGCAGTGGCTCCATGACCGCACTCTTCTGAGTCCCGGTCTGAAAGTAGTCTCCCAGCTCGCGCCGGTTGATCGTGATCTTGCCCGAGCCCGGGCGCAGGAAGACTCGGGCGACCGAGGTCTTGCGTTTGCCGGTGCCGTAGTACTGCACGTCCGCCATTCTGATCTCCGTACCTCTAGCCTTCGTAGGGCTGGGGTTGCTGTGCCGCGTGCGGATGCTCGCTACCGGCGTAAACCCGCAGCTTCCGATACATTTCCCGGCCCAAAGTGTTCTTGGGTAGCATTCCCTTGATCGCGAACTCGACGACGCGCTCGGGATGCTCCTCGAGCATACGCTCGACGCCGGTTTCCTTGAGCCCGCCAGGATAGCCGCTGTAGCGGTAGTACTTCTTGGCATCGAGTTTGTTGCCAGTCAGCACGATCTTCTCGGCGTTGATGATGACGACGTGATCACCAACGTCCAGGAAAGGCGTATACGAGGGCTTGTGCTTACCCATCAGCAAGCGGGCCACCGAAGTAGCCAGCCGGCCGAGGATTTGCCCGTCGGCATCCACCGTCCACCACTGGCGCTCGATTGTCTTTGCAGACGGGAAAGGGGTGCTCATCTCTTCGACCTTGTTTCAGCCCGCCAATTCAGCGGATTGCCTGTGTTCACGTTGTCTCTCACCCGCCGACCGAGGCGCGATCCTCGTCCGTCAGTGCCTTGACGGACAGTCGCACGCGGTTCGGCGCCTCGATCTTCACGACCTTGACGATGATCTCCTGACCTTCCTCGACGTGCTCGCGCATGTCCTCCACGTGGTGGTCGGCCACCTCGGAGATATGCAGCAAACCGTCGGTTCCCGGCAGGATCTCGACAAACGCGCCGAAGTCCTTGATGGACCTGACCTTGCCACGGTAGACCTTACCGACTTCGGCCTCGGCCGTCAGGTCCTGGATACGGCGCTTGGCCAGCTCGCACGCCTCGGCATCTGGCGAAGCGATCTGCACGGTGCCGTCGTCCTCAACGCTGATCTTGCAGCCGGTCTCGTCCTGCATACCGCGGATGATGCGGCCACCCGGGCCGATGATGTCGCGGATGCGGTCCACCGGAATCTGCACGGTCACAATCTGCGGTGCCCACTGGCTCATGTTCGCGCGCGGAGCCTCGAGGGCTTCACTCATCTTGCGAAGAATGTGCATGCGATTCTCGCGCGCCTGACCAAGGGCTTTCTCGAAGATCTCACGCGACAGCCCGGACACCTTGATGTCCATCTGCAGGGCGGTGATGCCCTTCGGCGTGCCGGCAACCTTGAAGTCCATGTCGCCGTAGTGATCTTCCTCGCCAGCGATGTCGGAAAGAACAGCGACCTTGTCGCCTTCCTTCATGAGCCCCATCGCCACACCGGCCACGGGTGCCTTGATCGGCACACCCGCGTCCATCAGCGACAACACGCCGCCACAGATGCTGGCCATCGAGGACGACCCGTTGGACTCGAAAATGTCCGACACCAATCGGATTACGTAGGGCCACTCACTCTCGTCGGGGACCACCGGCAGAATCGCCCGCTCGGCCAGGTTTCCGTGGCCAATCTCGCGACGGCCCGGGCCGCGCATGAAGCGGGCCTCACCGACACTGAACGGCGGGAAGTTGTAGTGGAGCATGAAACGCTTCCACGTTTCGCTGTGGTACTCCTCCACTTTCTTGGCGTCGTCGCCGGTACCGAGAGTCGCGGTTACCAGCGCCTGCGTCTCGCCGCGCGTGAACAGCGCCGAGCCATGCACGCGTGGCGCGTAGCCAACCTCGGCCGTGATCGGCCGCACTTCATCGAAAGCCCGACCGTCGAAACGAACGCCCTCATTGAGAGCCGAATGGCGGGTCGCGCGCTTCACCAGCTCGCCGATCGCCTCACCGGCCTGGCCTGCCCAGCCCTCGTTCTCTTCGGTGACCGCGGCCTTGAGTTCACCCTTGATCTCGCTCATCGCGTCGCGGCGCTCGATCTTGTCGGCAATACGCAATGCTTCACGGATCCTGTCACCGCCGAGCTCATCAACACGAGCTACCAGATCAGCGTCGATCTCGGTGGGCACGAACACGCGCTTCACCAGGTTCCGCTGCTCGAGCATGCGGTCCTGCATGTCGATGAACGACTCGACAAAGGGCTGCACGAACTCAAGCGCCCCGATGACCTCGTCTTCGCTCACCTGTTCGGCGCCAGCCTCCACCATCATCACCGCATCGCGGCGGGCGGCCAGGATCATGTTCAGGCGCGAACCTTCGATCTGCTCCATGGTGGGATTGATCGAGTAGCCGTCATCGTCCAGCCCGACGCGAAATGCAGCGAACGGAGTCGTGAAAGGAATCCGGGAGCAATACAGCGCCACGGAAGCGCCGAGCTTGGCGAGAATCGCCGGATCGTTCTCGCGATCCGCCGAGATGACCCAACCGATGACCTGCGTCTCGTGACGGAAGCCTTTGGGAAAGAGCGGCCGGATGCTGCGATCGATCATCCTCGAAGTGAGAACTTCCTTCTCGCTCGGCCGGCCCTCTCGCTTGAAGAAGCCACCGGGAATCTTGCCGCCAGCGAAAGCCCACTCCCGATAATCCACCGTGAGCGGCAGAAAGGACGCGTCCTTCGGCTTCGGGTCCATTACCGCCGTGACGAGTACCTTGGTATCGCCGCAGCTCACGACGACGGCGCCATCCGCTTGGCGCGCCACCTTGCCCATCTCGAAATGGACTGTCTTTCCGTTCAGGTCGATGCTGTCTTGCACGATCATGTTGTTTTTCCTCGAAGCCGCACAGCGATTTTCGACGCGGTCGGGGCTGCAGCGCATGCCGATTGGCCGGGCCACGCGTCGAACCGAGGAGTTCTTACAAGACCGCTAACAACCGCTTCCGCTTCTTTTCCCTTGCCGCTTCCGCTATCCGCTTTCTGTTCCGCTCGCGTTGCTATGTCCGCAGTAACTACCGGCGCAGGCCGAGGCTGGCAATCAGCCCCTGGTACCGCGCTACGTCTTCACGACGCAGGTAGCCCAGCAAGCGACGACGCTTGCCCACCAACATCTGCAGCCCACGCTGAGTCGCGTAGTCCTTTCTGTTGGCCTTCATATGCTCTGTGAGATGCTTGATCCGAGAGGTCAGCTGAGCAACCTGAACCTCAGGGGAGCCCGTATCCGACGGATGTTGCCGGTACGTTTCGATTTCAATAACTTCCGTGCTCATTAGACGAACTGTTTCCTCAATTGCTGAGCCGCGTGACACCCGGCGCTGCACGGACGTGCAGCGGTGAGACACACTCGTGCCGGGCGAACTGAAAAGCTAGCACGGGTTCGCAACGCTGTAAACGCGCTTTCAACCGCCGTGGAGATCAACCGAGCACGACGCGCGGCTGCAGCATGCCTCCCGGGAGGAGTTCCGCGGCAGCCAGAAACGAGCCATCCGGACGCAGCACTCGGACCCAGTCGCCGTGCGTCGGATCTTCCCCCGTCCCGCGCCGGCGCTCCGCCACGCCGTTGGGCTCGATAACGCCGCCGTTCGCGACCACCCCGAGCCCGATTTCGTTCACCACTGCCGTCGCCCAGTCGGGAAACATGGCGGCTGGATCGAGCGTCCGTTGCCACAGTTCCTCGAGTTCGCCTTCCACGAGTTGATCCCAGGTAACCGCCGATTCGAGCCCAAAGCTACCGACCCGAATGCGGCGAAGTTCCGCCAGATGGGCGGGAATCCCGAGCCTGTCGCCCACGTCCTTGGCCAGCGTACGGACGTAGGTTCCGGAACTGCAGTGGACAACGCAACGAATCTCCGCTCCTGCCACCTGAACATCGCTGATGTCGTAGATGGTGACGGCGACGGGCTCGTGGTGGACCACCTCTCCACGCCGCGCGCGCTTGTACGCCGGCTGGCCGCGGATCTTCTTGGCCGAGTAGGCCGGTGGAACTTGTTCGATTTCGCCCTCGAACTCGGCCATCACCGCGGCGACGCGCTCCAGGTCGAGTTCCGGCACCGGTACCGGCTCGGCCAGGGCCTCGCCGTCGGCGTCATAGGTGTCGGTCGCCCACCCTAGGCGAATGACACACTCGTACACCTTGTGGGTCTGCTGCAGGAATCTGGCCAGCCGCGTGGCCTTGCCCAGGCAGATCAACAGAACTCCCGTTGCCCTGGGGTCTAGCGTGCCAGTGTGCCCCGCCCGACAGCGCAATTGCCGGCGAACCTTCTGCACAACATCGTGTGAGGTCATCCCGGCGGGCTTGTCGACCACCAGCATTCCCGAAGTTCGACTCATCAGCCGTCAACGTCCTCGAGTACGGAGTGAATTTCGTCAACCAGCCGATCACGTACCGACTCGAACGCCCCTTCGATCTGGCACCCGGCGGCCCGTGGATGGCCGCCACCGCCATGATGGCTGGCGACCTCGGCAACGTCGACGCTGCCATCCGAGCGCAGGCTGATGCGGAACACCCCTGGGTCTACCTCCTTGAACAGGAGGCTGATCTTCACGCCGTCGATACCCTGTGCGTGGTTCACGAATGCCTCAGTGTCGCGCGTGCCGCGACGCTCGAAGGCGCTAAAGGGCAGAAACATGAAGGCGATGCGGCCCGCCGCTACACGCTTCAGGCTGCTGAGCGCGTCGCCCATCAGGTGGATTCGCGCCGCCGGGTAGTCGCCATAGACCTGTTCGGCGATCACCGAGGCGTTGGCTCCGAATCCGAGCATCTCGCTGGCGAAGGCCATGGCTCGCGCGTCGGTGTTGGAGTGATGGAATGACCCCGTATCAGTCAGCACCGTCACGTACAGGAGGCTCGCCATCGCGGACGTGACCTCCGCCCCGAGCGCGTCGGCCAGCTCTTGAATCATCATGCCGGTGGCGGCTGCCGACGGGTCGATCCAGTTCACCTCGGCGTACATACCGTTCTTGGTGTGGTGATCGATGTTCAAGGACTCGAGCGTGTCCAGTCCACGGACACCGGAGCGGGCGAATTCCGAACACTCCACCAGAATGCTGGCACGTGTATCGGTGGGGATCCGCTCGGCCGAGACAACCTTCGAGGCGCCGGGCAGCCAGCGGTATCGTCGCGGCATCGACTGCCCGATAACCACCGTCGAGCGCTTCCCGACCTGCTCGAGCGCCATCGCAAGCGCGATGGAGGAGCCGAGGGAGTCACCGTCGGGATCGGCGTGAGAGGCGATCACGAAATCGTCGCGTGGCCCCAGCCAGTCCACCACGCGATCGAGCGTATCAACCGATTTCATCGTCATGCTCCTCGTCCACGAGTGCCGATGGATCCGCGTTCAGGAGTTCCTCGATGCGATCGCTCTGCGCGAGCGTCTGATCAAGCTGAATTCGTAGTTCGGGCGTATGCCGAAGGCGCAGCCGCTTGCCGACCTCGGAACGCAGAAAGGGCGCAGCGCGGCGGAGGCTGGCGAGCGATTGATCCTCTGCATCGCCGTCACCCATCACGCTCACGAACACCGTCGCGTACTGCAGGTCGGAACTCATACGCACCTCGGTCACGGTAACGAAGCCGACCCCCGGATCTTGAACTTCACGCTGCACGAGCTCCGCGAGCACGGCCCGCATCTGATCGCCCACGCGCCGGGGTCGGAACTTTCCGCTCATCGGCAGTGCATCCGGTAGCCCGGAGGCTCGCCCTGATGCTTGCCGAGATGACCAGCGTTGATGCGGCTCTGGACCATGCGCTTGTGCTTGAGGTTGCGACACATCGGTGGATGAAGCTCGAACTGACGCATCGCGGCGACCCGGCGCCACGATGCTCCGGACGTCACAAGCTCGGGGCGATCTCTTTGACGGTAAACGCCTCGATCACATCGCCGACCTTGATGTCGTTAAAGTTCTCCAGACCGATCCCGCACTCGTACCCCTGCTGCACTTCCTTCACGTCGTCCTTGAAGCGGCGCAGCGAGCGTAGCTGCCCTTCGTAGATGATCCGCGAGTCGCGCACGAGTCGCGCCTTCGCGTCGCGCGTGAACTTGCCCTCGGTGAGGTAGCAGCCCGCGATGGTGCCGATCCGTGGAATGCGGAACGTGTCCCGTACTTCGGCCGTGCCCAGCGTAGATTCCTCGAAGGTCGAGTCCAGCTGCCCAACCATCGCCAGCTTCACCTCATCGAGAAGCTGATAGATGATGGTGTGCAATCGCAGATCGACTCCCTCGCGCTCGGCGGCATCCGCCACGCCTCGCTCCGGGCGAACGTTGAAGCCGACGATGATCGCCCCGGACGCAGCCGCGAAGAGCACGTCCGTTTCGGTCACACCGCCGACGGCCGCGCGCAGGATCTCGACCTCCACGCTGTCGCGGGAGAGCTTGGTCAGGGCGTCGCGCAGCGTCTCGATCGAGCCCTGAGCGTCAGCCTTGAGCACCAGGGGCAACTTGACCTGCTCGCCGGCACGCAGGCGATCGTGCAGATCCTCGAGCGTCAGGCGCTGGCCAGCACCGAGCTGCTCGCGACGTTGCTGTTGCTGCCTGATCTCGGCCACTCGACGCGCCAGAGACGCCTCCTCGACGACCTGCAATTCATCTCCGGCCCCCGGCACTCCCGAGAACCCCAGCACTTCGACGGCTGACGCCGGGCCTACTTCCTTGACCGATTCACCCGTCGCGGTGAACAGCGCGCGAACCTTGGCATCCTCGGCTCCGGCAATCAGCCAATCGCCCACCCGCAGGGTGCCGGCCTGTACCAGGACCGTTGCCACCGGACCGCGGCGGCGATCAAGTTGTGCCTCGAGCACGGTCCCGCGCGCGGCCACATTCGGATTGGCCTTGAGCTCCATCAACTCGGCCGTCAGCACGATCATCTCGAGCAGACCGTCCAGGTTCTGCTTCTCCAGCGCCGACACCTGCACACAAACGGTATCGCCGCCCCAGTCCTCGGGCGCCAGTTCGCGCTCGGCGAGCTGCTGCTTGACCCGATCGGGATTCGCCTGCGGCAAGTCGATCTTGTTGATGGCGACGATGATCGGCACACCTGCTGCCCTCGCGTGATCAATCGCCTCGACCGTCTGCGGCATGATGCCGTCGTTGGCGGCCACCACCAGCACGACGATGTCGGTAATCTGCGCACCGCGAGCCCGCATCCGCGTAAACGCCTGATGGCCTGGGGTATCGATGAAGACGATGCGATTGCCCTGCCACTCGACCTCGGACGCACCAATGTGTTGAGTGATCCCACCGGCCTCGCGGGCAACGATATTGGTCTCGCGGATCGAGTCCAGCAGCTGCGTCTTGCCGTGGTCAACGTGCCCCATGATCGTGACCACCGGGGCGCGCGTCACGGCTTCGTCAGCACTACCCTCGTCGATGTCGCCAAGCAGAATCTCGTCGGCTGACTGCACTCGCACGACAACGCCGTGTTCGGCTGCGACGGTCACGGCCAGGTCGCCCTCCAGCGATTGGTTCATGTTCGCCATGATCCCCTTCGCCATCAGCCCGCGGATCAAGTCTGGCGCCGAAATGCCCGTGGCTTCGGACAATTCCTTGACCATGATCGGCGCTTCTATGGTAACGACGACCGCTGGCTCGGATTCGGGCTCCGGCTCCGGCTCCGACTCGGGCTCCGGCTCTGCTTCGATGTCGGCTGCCGGCTCAGACTCCGGCTCCGTCTCCGGCTCCGACTCCGTCTCTGCTCCGGCAACCTCGGCCTCCGAGGACGCGGGCGAGGCCGCAGCGGCGCCCGCCGGCGTTTCGCCAGAAACTTTTCCGCGCAGCCGCTGAGCATCCTCCTCGGAGATCGCGTTGGCATGTGACTTCACCGCCACGCCGATCTCGTTGAGCAGACTCACGGCTTCTTTGCTCTCAATGCCGAGTTCTTTTGCGATCTCGTATACGCGCATCTGTTCTTCTTTCTCGGCCCTCAAGGATGGCCGTGTATGCCTAGATGTCTGTCGCCACCGGCTCTTGCGATTCGTCCGTAGCGGCCGGGCCGGGATCATCCTCGGCTTGCGGCTCCGCGTCACTGCCAGAATCGACAGCGACTGCCTGTTCCCAAATCTTCACGGCCGACTTCGGCCCGATTCCGGCCACGGCCAACAGGGCATCCGAGCCCGCCGCCGCAATCAGAGCCGGTGAACCATAACCCGCCTCGCGCAGTGCCTCGGCTGCCTTGGGGCCGACACCTTCGATCTGTTCGAGGGAGCCCCCCTCGCCGGGCGACTCGGTCGAGCGTTCCACCGGGGCTTCGGCGGCCTCGGCAGGCGCCTCGACGGGTGCAGCCGACGAGTCCGCGGCCTCAGCCTGTGCCTCAGCCTCAGCCTCTGCTTCGGCCGCAATTCCGGCCTTCTGCTCCTTACTCATCACGTCGATCTTGCGGCTCAGCAGCTTGCCCGCGAGGCGAACGTTCTGACCGCGCTTACCGATGGCGAGCGAAAGCTGATCCTCATCGACGATGACCTCGAGGTGTGGTTCTTCGAAACCGTCCTCGTTGCCACGCATCACTTCGGTAACGCTGTTCACCTTGGCGGGTTTGAGCGCATTGATCGCATACTGATGGAGATCCTCGGCCCAATCGACAATGTCGATCTTTTCGCCGCGCAGCTCGCGGATAATCCCCTGCACGCGAGAGCCGCGCATGCCCACGCACGCCCCCACCGGGTCGATGTCGGCGTCGACTGAGTGCACGGCCACCTTGGCCCGGTCACCGCCCTCACGGACCGCCCCCTTGACCAGCACGGTCCCGTCAAAGATCTCCGGAACCTCCATTTCGAACAAACGGAGCAACAGGGTGGGACTGCTGCGCGAAACCACCACCAGCGGTCCGCGCGTGTCGCGCAGGACCTCGACGACAACGACACGGATCCGGTCGCCAACGTTGTAGTGCTCGGCGCGCGATTGCTCCCGACGGGGGAGCACCGCCTCGGCGCGTCCCAGATCGATCACCATGTCACCGCGCTCGAATCGCTTCACGCTCCCGGTGAGCAACTCCCCGACCCTGTCCTCGTACTCGGCGAAGATATTGTCGCGCTCCGCGTCGCGCACCTTCTGGAAAATCACCTGCTTGGCAGCCTGCGCCGCAATGCGCCCCAACTGCTCGGTGGGCATCGACGTACGCTGCTCGTCACCTACCTGGGGCGACTCCATGCCCGCCGCTACTGCGTCCTCGACGCTGATCTCGCAAGTGGCATCTTCAACCTCCTCAACGACGGTCTTCACCGCGTGAAGTTCGAGGTCGCCGGACTCCGGATTCAGCTTCGCCACCAGCCGATCATCGGTTCGGTAGAACTTCTGCGCAGCAACGGCCATCGCTTCTTCAATCGCGGCGATGATCACCTCGGGCGCAATGTTCTTTTCACGCCCGATCTGCTCGATCGTCTGCAACAACATCTAGCTGTCCTTTCCCACGGTTGCGCGATTCACTTCGTCAGATCTCTACTTCCAGCCGTGCTTCGGCGATGCTCGATCGTGGCAGTTCAATCCGATCGCCACCGACATCGAGCACGACATTGCCACCGTGTAGGCCACGCAGCTTACCGCGCAGTGTCGCGCTGCCCTCCGGGCCCACAACGGTCTGAATGCGGACGTGCTGGCCGGCATATTTCTTGAAATCGGCCGCCACGAGAAGTTCCTTGTCGAGTCCCGGCGACGAGACCTCCAGCGTGTATGCGGCCTCGATGAAATCCTCGACGTCCAGCAGCGCCGACAACTGCCGACTCACCTTGGCGCAGTGCTCGACGTTCACGCCGCCATCCCGATCGATCACAACGCGGAGAATCCAGTTGCTGCCCTCGAACAGATACCGCACGTAGGCCAGATCGCACCCGACCCGCTGGGCCACACGAGCGGCCAGAGGCGCAACCTGCTCCTCGATCGCCTCACTCCGTGTTGCTTTGCGTTCCGTTGACATCGGTTTGAACTTGTCCGGACAAAAGAAAAAAAGCGGGCACGGGGACCCACTTCTGCTGAAGCAGCCAATTTCGTACAGCACAGATTAGCAAAACACGAGGGCGAACGCTCCCGGGAGAGTTTATCGAGGTCGCCGCCGTTTGCTTCGCCGCGACACTTCCGCGAAGCTACGCCTTGCGGCCGCCAGCCCGAGCCCGCATCCCGAGCGATCGAATCGTCCTACCGTGCCCCCCGCCCTGCGAGCACCCGTCATGCCATCGATACCTTCTGCGCTTGCCCATCTCTCTTGCAGCCGGTGTGAACAGGTCTACGAAGCCGACGAGATCCATCGCTTCTGCTCCTGTGGCGGGCCTCTCTACCCACGCTACGCGCTGGATCAGGTTCGCTGGACACCCGCTGAGCTCGCGCAACGCCCTGGCGGCCTATGGCGCTACGCCGACCTGTTGCCAGTCCGTGCACCGCAACACCGGCTCTGTCTGGGAGAAGGAGGCACGCCGCTCCTGCGCCTGGAACGGCTGGCGCCCGACCTGGGCCTCGACGAGATCCTGGCCAAGGATGAAGGGCTGAATCCGACCGGGTCATTCAAGGCACGCGGGCTCTGCATGGCCGTCAGCCGGGCGCGTGAGCTCGGCATCACAACGCTCTCGATCCCGACCGCGGGCAACGCGGGGAGTGCCATGGCCGCCTACTGCGCGCGCGGCGGCATGCGCGCAGTCGTCTATGTGCCCGCCGAGACCCCACCGGAATTCCTTACCGAGTATCGCGACCTCGGCGCTGACGTTACCGTCGTCGACGGCACCATTTCCGACGCGGGGGCGCAGATGGCCCGCGAGGCCGAAGACGACTGGTTCCCCGTAAGCACGCTGCAGGAGCCCTATCGTCTGGAGGGCAAGAAGACCATGGGGCTCGAACTCGCCGAGCAACTGGGCTGGCAGCTGCCCGACGTGATCCTGTACCCCACCGGCGGTGGCACGGGCCTTCTCGGCATGTGGAAGGCGTTCGAGGAGCTTGAGACCATCGGCATGATCGATAGCCGACGGCCTCGGATGGTGGCCGTGCAGGCTGACGGCTGTGCCCCCATCGTGCGCGCTTTTCACGCCGGCGACGAGAGCGCGGCCCCGTGGGAGAACGCGACCACGGTAGCCAACGGCCTGCGTGTGCCACGGGCGTTCGCCGACCGGGAAATCCTGCAGGTACTGCGCGCCTCCAACGGCACGGCGATCATGGTTGAAGACGATGCGATGCTGGAAATGCTGGGCCGGCTCGCGGCCAGCGAGGGAATCTACGCAGCACCCGAGGCGGCGGCCACCCTGGTGGCCGCGCAGCGGCTGGTACAGGACGGCACGATCCAACGCGGCGAGCGCGTCGTGACGTTCCTCACCGGAAATGCGTACAAGTACTTATCGTCGCTCGAGTAGTCCGCGCCCACGCTTCATCCGAGTAGTGCGCGCCCGTGCATTGGCGCGACCCGCCCCCTGGCCTATCATTACAACAGGCATTCAGTCCCGCCCGAGGCATTCATGTTTGGTTCAATCGGCGCTACCGAGCTGATCTTCATCGTTGTGATCGCCCTCGTGGTGTTCGGCCCGAAGAAACTGCCCGAACTCGGACGCACGGTCGGCAAGGGCCTGAGCGAGTTCCGGCGCGCTTCCAATGATCTGAAGCGCTCACTCGAAGATGAGATCGCGCTCGACGAGCGCGCCGAGCGCCGCCGCGACCTCGACGACGACTGACCTCGGCGAGCCTGAACCATGAGCTCCAACACGGTCACCGCCGACCCGATCGACTCGCCGGAGCCTGGGCGCGACCCGCTACCGGAGATGTCGCTGCTCGAACACCTCACAGAACTCAGGCGACGCGTCGTCGTGAGCCTCGGCGCGTTCGTCGTGGCCATGCTCGCCTGCTGGGCGGTTTCGGAACGTATTTACGACGTTCTCACCGCGCCGGTCGTTCGCCTGCTGCCGGAGGATGCGGACCAGCTCGCGTTCCTGTCGCTCACCGAGCCCTTCATGCTCTACCTGAAGGTGGCGGCGGTTGCCGGGCTGTTCGTAGCGTCGCCGGTGATCATCTACCAGGCGTGGATGTTCGTTGCGCCAGGACTGTACCGGCGCGAGCGCATCTACGCGGTACCCGTGGTGTTCGCCAGCGCCGCCTGCTTCATGCTCGGTGGGCTGTTCGGCTACAGGATCCTGTTTCCGATCATGGCCGAATTCTTCCTGTCGATCGGCGGCGACTTCCGGCAGTTGCTGACCGTCAACAACCTCTTCAGTTTTCTGTTGCGAACTCTGCTCGGCTGCGCCCTGATCTTCGAATGGCCCATTGTGGTCTTCTTCATGGCCCGCCTGGGATTGCTCACCGCCGGCGGTATGTGGCGCAACTTCCGCTACGCCATCCTGATCATCTTCATCGTCGCGGCCGTCGTTACCCCGACGCCGGATTTCGCCACGCAGACGATCCTCGCGATACCGATGCTCGGACTGTACCTGGCGGGCATAGCCATTGCCTGGGCCGTCCAGCCACCGGAGGATTAGTCGGGCAGCGTCCCCGACGGCCAATCGTCGGAGCGGTGCTAAGCGCGCAGATCCTGAATCTCTAGCTGTGGCTCCAGTCGCCCAGCAAAGCGATTCACCTTGAGCGTGGCCACCACGTCGATGGCTGTCGCCCCGGCAAGCTTCTCCGCCAGCTCGCCGCGGCGCCACGCGAGAGCCGAGATCACGCTGTCGCCGGAGTGCACGCGCAGTTTCAGGTGCTGGCTCTTGAGCACCTGCGCTGGCCCTGCCAGCCGCAGGTCCTGGCAAAGGAAGCGCGGCCTGGGGTTGCCAATGCCGAAGGGCTCCAGGCGCTCTAGTTCCAACGCCAGCACCATGGTGACATCGTCCGCATGCAGCTCGTCGTCACAGGTCAGAACGGCCTCTAGATCCTTCGGATCGAATCCCGCTGCGTGTTCCCCGAGCGCATCACGGAGATCGTCGATCCTGTCGGCTGCAAGCCGAAATCCTGCCGCCTGCTTGTGGCCACCGTATGACTCCAGCAGTGGCGCAGCGGACTCGAGCGCGGCGGTGACGTCGAAGCCCGGCACCGACCGGGCTGATCCATGGGCTTCGCTTCCCTCGATGGCGATCACCATCGACGGCCGGCCCGTTCGTTCCACCAGGCGCGAAGCAACAATGCCGATAACACCGCGATGCCAACCTTCTCCCGCCACCACCACGATGAGTCCGCCTTCCTTGCCACTGGCTTCTATCGCCTCGGTGCTGACCTGTTGTTCGAGTTCCCGGCGGTCGGCGTTGAGTTGCTCGAGGCGGCCGGCAAGCCGCCGCGCCACCGCGGCATCGTCGGTCATGAACATCTCCGCAGCGTCGTCCGGGTGGCCCACTCGACCCGCGGCGTTGATCCTCGGTGCCAGCCGAAAGGCGACATCACCGGCAGTAACCCGACGAGGGTCTACGCCAGCTACCCGCATCAGGGCCTGGAGCCCCGGATTGACCGTGTCCGCCAGTCCTGCGAGTCCGTGCACGGCGAGGGTGCGGTTCTCGCCGCGCAGCGGAACCAGGTCCGCGATCGTTCCGAGGGCTACGAGCTTGAGCATGGACAGTCCGCTCGCCTTGGTGTCGGCGCGCTCGAGCATGGCGCGCGCCAACTTGAACGCTACGGCCACCGCCGCCAGGTCGGGTTCCGGATAGCCGCTGTCCTCGAGTCTGGGATTGAGGATCGCCACCGCCCGCGGCAGTTCGCCCTGGGGCAGGTGGTGATCCACGATGATGACGTCGATCCCGAGTTGAGCCGCGTGCTCGCAGGCATCTGTGGCGGTGATGCCGCAATCGACCGCGACGAGCAACCGCGCACCAGCCCGCTGCGCTCGATCCACACCGCTCGGGTTGAATCCATACCCGTCGGTGAGACGGTGCGGCAGGATGACCTCCACATCACCACCAAGATGCCGCAAGACCGTGGCGAGCAGCACGCTGCCGCTGATCCCGTCGACGTCGTAGTCGCCGTGGATCGCTATCCTGTCCCCCGACGCGATCGCGGCCTGTAGGCGATCGACTGCGGCACCCATGTGGGCGAACTCGAAGGGCGAGTGCAGTTCGTCCAAACCGGGGGCAAGGTATCGCTCCGCCGATGCCGGCGTGCTCATTCCCCGGCCCACCAACACTCTGGCCGTGGTGTTGCAGATCCCAAGGTCGGCCGCCAGGAGTCGGGCAGCATCGTTATCGACGGAGCGCACCTCCCAGAGCCTGCGAGCCTCCACCCGGGAGTGCGCACCTCCCTCCGGCACCTCGGTCACTCTGCCGCGATGCTCCCCATGGCTCGGAACTTGGAGTAGCGGCTGTCCACCAACCTCTCGGTCGGCACGCGACCCAGCTCATCGAGCTGGCGCGACAACACCGCCGCCAGGTTCGTTCCCATGGATAGCGGGTCCGTATGGGCACCACCTGCCGGCTCGGGAATGATCACATCCACGAGCCCCAAGTCGACCAGATCGGTGGCCGTAAGACGAAGCGCTTCCGCAGCCTCCTCGGTGTGATCAGCATCGCGCCACAAGATCGACGAGCAGGACTCGGGCGAGATGACCGAGTAGACGGAGTGCTCGAGCATGTTGACGCGGTCGCTCACCCCGATGGCCAGAGCACCTCCACTGCCGCCTTCGCCAATAACCGTCGCGATGATGGGCACCCGCAGGCTCGACATCTCGCGGAGACTCACGGCGATGGACTCGGCCACACCACGCTCCTCCGCTCCCGAACCGGGGTAGGCGCCGGGAGTGTCGATGAACGTCAAGATCGGCAGACCGAAACGTTCGGCCATGCGCATCACGCGCAGCGCTTTGCGATAGCCCTCGGGATTGGGCATGCCGAAATTACGGTGCAGCTTTTCCTTGGTGTTGCGCCCCTTCTGGTGCCCCACAATACCCACCGACTGACCACGAAATTCGGCGAGGCCAGCTACGATCGCTGGATCGTCCCGGTACAGGCGGTCGCCGCGAAGCTCGACGAAGTCGGTGAACAGCTGGCCGACATAGTCGAGCGTGTACGGTCGCTGAGGGTGGCGCGCCACCAGCGTGGTCTGCCAGCGCGACAGGTTGCCGTAGATGTCGCCGCGAGTGTCGGCGAGTTTCTTCTCCAGCCGCTCGAGCCGCACGTCTCGCTGCATCGACTCGGGATAGCGGCGAAGCTCCGCCATCTGTTCCTGGATCTCGCGAATGGGCTTCTCGAACTCTTCTGCTTTGCGGTACATGTTGCGAAGATTAGCACGCAGCGGCCGTGCTCTCTTGAGCCATTTGTCCGGCCGAGTCAGCGGGTTGCCGGGGGCGGACGAAAGAAGCGCATCACCATCCGCGCCGTCATGATTCCCAGGCGTCGAATCCCTGATACCTGGACCTGTGATCGATGTGCCAGCGGGCGTTCGCCCGCTTCGGCGCGCCCCACCGCCTGGGCACTCAGATCCTCGAGCACGGCCTCGAAGACGGCGTTGGCCTCGTCGCTCCAGGCCCACCCGTCGGCCAACCGGCGCGCCACGGGGCACCATTCCGCTGTCATCCTGTGCGGCCAGTCTGGTGCCGGGTCGAGCGCCGAGGTCAGCTCCCCGTACAGCTCCAGCGTCCGCTCGAGTTCTGTCGCCAGGCTGCCCGCCAACGCCTTGGCTCGCTGCTCGTCGCCATCGAAAAGACCGTCGATCGCGGGCATGCCGCGGCGCCATTCGTTGTAGCGTTGATGAATGCGGGCCCGGCGACGACGAAAGACACTCTCCTGGGCAGGGTCGAGATCCGGCACGGTCGGCAACCGAGACAGCTCGTCCTCGACAACCTCGATCAGCGCCGAGTCTGGAGCGGTCATCGCGGGCCGCTACATTCGCAGCCGCACGGCATCCGCGCCGAGCAGTTGCTGCAGCTCTCCCACAAGGGCCTCGGACGGCTCGACGAACAGGTACCGATTGGGAGTAATCCGTGCCTTGAACGCCTTGGGGTCGTGGCCGACAACCTGAACGATTACCGGAATGCTGCCCCGATGCCGTTCCAGCACGGCGCGCAACTCGGCCGGCAACGACGCCGTCATCGTTGCCAGGTCGAGGGCGATCTCCACGGTATGCGCCGCCGGCTGTTCCACCTTCGGGGTCACCCCTCCCAGGAGTTCGATACTGCTGGCCAGAATGCTGGCGTCGTCGTCGCCCGAATCCTTACGCCCCTTCACCAGCAGCACGACGTCCTCCACCAGAAGGGACGCGCACTTCTGGTACACCTTGGGGAAGACGACCACCCGCGCCTGCCCTTCCATGTCTTCGAACTGCAGAATCGCCATGCGGTCGCCCTTGCGCGTCGTCATCTGACGCACCGACACCACGGTGCCGCCAAGGGCGAGTTCCTTGCGTGCCCGAGCGGATGCGATTCCCGTTGTCGTCGTGTCGGTGTGCTCGGCCAGCTGCTCGGCGTATCTCTGCAACGGGTGACCGCTGACGTAGAAACCCAACGAGTCCTTCTCGGCCGCCAACATGTCGCGCTCCGACCAGGGTTCCGGTACCCGCGTGGGCGTCACCGTGGCAACTTCGTCATCACCTTCCATGCCATCCAACAGCGACCCCTGGCCGGTAACCCGATCGCGCTGCTTCTGCTGCCCCGCGTGCAGGGCACCCTCGAGTTGCGCATCGAGCAGGGCGCGCGTGGTGCGCGCATCGATCTCCGGATCGGCGATCAGACTATCCATCGCCCCGGCCTTGATGAGGCTCTCGAGGGTCTTGCGGTTGATACCTCCGCTCAGGTCGATCTTCTCGCAGAACTGAACCAGGCCACGGAACCTTCCCGCCCGATCACGCGCCGAGATGATGTTCTCGACCGCACCTTCGCCGACCCCCTTGATCGCGGCAAGGCCGAAGCGGATTGCCTCGCCAACGGGCGTGAAGTGCACATCAGATTCGTTCACGTCCGGCGGCAGGACTCCGATCTCCATGCCGCGGCACTCGTTGATGTAGCGAACCACCTTGTCGGTGTTGCCTTCCTCGTTGGTGAGCACCGCTGCCATGAAGTGCACGGGATAGTTCGCCTTCAGAAAACCCGTCTGATAGGCCAGCAGCGCATACGCCGCGGAATGTGACTTGTTGAAGCCGTAGCCGGCGAACTCGACGATCAGGTCCCATATCCGCTTCGCCGGGCGGGCCGGAATCGCCTTGCTCTCGCAACCTCCCAGGAACTGTTTCTCCATGGAGGCCATCACTTCCGGCTTCTTCTTGCCCATCGCCTTGCGGAGAATATCGGCCTCGCCGAGCGAAAAGCCCGCCAGGGACGCAGCGATCCGCATCACCTGTTCCTGGTACACGATCACGCCGTAGGTCTCCTCCAGAACCTCCTCGAGCTCGGGGAGCGCGTACTCCACCTGACTGGGATCGTGTTTACGCTGGATGTACTCGTCGATCATCCCCGACCCAATCGGTCCGGGACGGTACAGCGCGTTCATGGCGATCAAGTCGTTGAGCTGACTCGGCTTCAGCTTCTTGAGGTACTCGCGCATGCCCGACGATTCGAACTGGAAGATACCGGACGTGTTGCCCTTGGCGAACAACCGATAGGTCTTCTTGTTGTCGAGTGGAATGTCGGCGACCGTGAAGGGCTCCCCCTTCTCGCGCGAAATCGAGGACAGCGCGTCGTGCACCAGGGTCAACGTGCGCAGCCCGAGAAAATCCATCTTCAGCAGACCGATCGCCTCCACGTCGTTCATGGGGAACTGCGTGGTCGCGAGCTGGACGGCGTTGTCCTTGCCGCCGGGTGCCTTGTACAACGGCACGTACTCGGTCAGCGGCTCATCAGCGATCACCACGCCTGCGGCATGCGTGGAAGCGTGCCGCACCTGGCCTTCCAGCCCCTCCGCCAAGCCAACGAGCTTGGCCACCGCTTCCTCTTCCTCGATCGCCTGGCGCAGGTCCTCGTTGCTGGCACGGGCATCGGCGATCGTGGCACCGAGATCCGGGGGAATCATCTTGGCGATGCGATCGACATCGCCGAAGGACATCTCGAGGGCGCGCCCCACATCGCGAATAGCGGCCTTCGCCGCCATGGTTCCGAACGTGATGATGTGGGCGACCTTGTCATGACCGTACTTGCGCGCCACGTAGTCGATGACCTCGCTGCGCCGACGCATACAGAAGTCGATGTCGATATCGGGCATGCTCACGCGCTCGACGTTCAGGAAACGCTCGAACACGAGTCCGTAGTGCATCGGGTCGATGTCGGTGATGCCAAGCGCATAGGCGACCAGTGAGCCTGCCGCACTGCCGCGCCCCGGCCCCACGGGGATGCCCTGTTCCTTGGCGTAGCGTATGAAGTCCCAGACGATCAAGAAGTAGCCTGGGAAGCCCATCTTGCGGATGATCTCCACCTCGTAGGCCAGGCGCTGCTCGTAATCCGCAGGAGCCGGCCCCGAGCCGTTGCCGAACCCCAGCTCCCGCATGCGCTCGTCAAATCCGACCCTCACCATCTGCTGGAAGTAGTCGTCCAGACCGAGGCCCTCCGGGACCGGGAATCGCGGCAGGTGGTGGCCCTCGAACTCGAGTTCGAGAGAACAGCGCTGCGCGATCTCGACGCTCTGGCTGACTGCCTCGGGCACTTCGCGGAACACCCGCGCCATCTCGTCAGGCGTCTTCAGGTAGAACTCGTTGTTGGGGAACTTCATGCGCCCCGGCTCGTTGATCCCCTTACCGGTCTGGATGCACAACAGAACATCGTGCGGATCGCTGTCTTCCTGCCGCAGGTAGTGACAGTCGTTCGAGCCCACCAGCGACAGATCGAACTCGCGCGCGAGCCGGACCAGGTCCGGATTGATACGGCGCTGCTCGGCGAGGCCTTGGTCCTGCAGTTCCACGTAGTAGTTGTCGCGTCCAAAGATGGCGATCATCTCGCCGATCACCCGCCGGGCCCCGTCCATGTCGCCGTTCAGCAGACACTGCGACACCTCTCCCGACAGACAACTGGTGGTCGCAATCAGCCCATCGCTGTGCTCGGCGAGCACATCGCGGTCGATCCGCGGCCGGTAGTAGAACCCCTCCAGATAACCGATGCTCGACAGCTTGAGCAGGTTCTTGTAGCCCTGCTTGTTTTTCGCCAGCAGCAGCAGGTGGCTGGCGTAGTCGCCCCGGGGCCCCGTTGCCTTGCTACCGCGAGCGCCGGGGGCGAGGTACGCCTCCATCCCGAGGATGGGCTTGATGCCCCGTTCCCGCGCCGCACGGTAGAACTGGATCGCACCGAACATGTTCCCGTGATCGGTGAGCGCGACGGAATCCATGCCCAATTCGACGCACCGGTCCATGAGCTGGTTGATTCGTGTCGCTCCATCCAGCAACGAGAAGTTCGTGTGATTGTGCAGATGGACGAAGCGATTCCCGGAGGCGTGTGAACTCATGATTGCTGCACTATAGCTTCCCCGGCCGGGGCCGTCGTCGCGGCCAACAACACGACGCCCTGCGGCAACCTGGGGCTACGCCAGGGGCGACTGCCCGCTGCCCGTGAAGCGCGCAACTACATCAATGAGTCCGGGACGATATCCACGATCAGGTCCGACGGTCGGTGGCCCGCGGCCCGCAACCGGTCCAGGGCAGCGCTGATCAGGACTGGGAGCTGTTCGCGAGTGCGAACTTTGACCAGGACATGCAGTCTGAACTTGCCCCGCAGACGCCCTATCGGCGGCGACGCCGGTCCCAATATACGTGCCTCGTCGCCGGCGACTGCCCTCAAGGCCGCCGCCAACCGGTCGGCCTCCTCCTTCACCTGCGTCGCCACCTTGCCCCGGCATAGACAAACGGCCAGTGCGCTGAACGGCGGGTACGCGAGCCGACGACGAAACTCTATCTCCCGGTTATAGAACCCCTCGAAGTCGTGTCGCAGGGCAGACTCGATGGCGTAGTGGTCGGGCTGGTGGGCCTGCAGAATCACCTCCCCGGCGAGTTCGCCACGGCCGGCGCGACCCGCGACCTGAGTCAGCAGCTGAAAGGTACGTTCTGCCGCCCGGAAGTCCGGCACGCCCAGCGAGGCATCTGCTCCCACCACGCCCACCAACGTGACCGCGGCAAAGTCGTGCCCCTTGGCCAGCATCTGGGTGCCGACGAGCACGTCGATCTCGCCTCGGCCGAACTTCGACAGGATCCGGGCGTGCGCTCCGCGGCGCTGTGTCTGATCGGCGTCGAATCGTTCGATCCGCGCGCCCGGAAACCGTTTGAGCAGTGCCTCCTGCAAACGCTGGGTGCCATGGCCGATATCGTGAAGGGCCGTCGCGCCGCACTGGCGGCAGATGGTCGGCACCGCTTCGCGATGGTCGCAGTAGTGACATACAAGGGAAGCGGCCTGGCGGTGATACGTCAGACTCACGGCACAATTGGGACACTCGCCGCGGTCACCACAAGAGCGGCACACGATGGCGCTGGCGAAGCCTCTTCGATTGAGCATCACCAGCGCTTGCTCGCTGCGCTCCAGTCGCGTGGCCAGCGCCGACTCGAGTCGCCGCGAAACGAGCGACCGTCCACTGGAGCGCCACTCGTCGCGCATGTCGACCAGCTCGGTAGCAGGAAGTGGCCGCTTGCCCACCCGATCGGGCATCCGAGCCAGCGCCCAGTCGCCACCCTGGCCCGACGCGAAGCTCTCCACCGCTGGGGTCGCCGATCCCATCACGATGGCCGCTTCTTCCAGTGCGGCCCGCCACAGGGCGACCTCGCGTCCGTGATACCGGGGACGCTCCGCCTGCTTGTAGGCGGAATCCTGTTCTTCATCCAAAACGATCAGCCCGACGTTCTCGATGGGACTGAAGACCGCCGAACGCGGCCCCACAACGACGCGAGCGCGGCCCGAACGCAGACGCCACCAGGCCCGCGCCCGAGTCCCGGCCGCCATGCGCGAGTGAACGACCACCACTTGCTCTCCCAGCACCGCGCGGGCCCGCTGTTCCAGCTGGGGCGTCAGGCCGATCTCGGGGACCAGCAGCAGCACGCCGCGGCCCATACGCACGGCCTCCGCCGCCGCCCGCAGGTACACCTCCGTCTTGCCGCTACCCGTGACGCCGTGCAATAGAACCGGCGTTGAGGCCGTCGGCTTCAGGCGTGTCATGAGCATGTCGACCGCCACCCGCTGGGCTGAGGTCAAGCAGAAGGAACCCGCCCCATCGTCGGGAAGCACCACCGCCGGCGAGTCGTCCATGCTCAGCGACAGCCGCTCGATAATGCCTTTGGCAGCGAGACCCGTGGCCACTGCCCGTGTCAGATCCAACTGCTCGAGCAGGTCTTTCTCCAACCTCCGCTCCCTGGCGAACTCGGCCAGGCCCACAAGCGCCGCGGCCTGCTTGGGGGCACGCGCGGTCAGCAGTTGCGCCTGCTCCACCGTGCAGTCCTTGTTCCAACGCAGGTACACCCGTCGCGCTCCCGGCGCGCCCCCGCCACTCTCCAGCTGTAGCTCGACCGCCCCCGCCGCTTCGAGCGCGAAGAGACTGGCGTGCACCGCGTGGCCAGGACACCGCGTTTCCAGGAACCTGGCCTCGACCCACGCGTCGGCTCCGCGCGTCTGCAAGGCGCTGACCACCGGGGCGCAGCCGTCCGGCACCTCCCCCTGCGGCAGCAGACGAACCCTTCGTGCTCCCACCTGGTCCCCACCCGGCGGAAGACACAGCGCGAGGACCTCGCCGATGCCCACCAGATACGAAGCCGCGACGCGCTCGGCCAATGCCAGCACCATCGGCGGCACCACGGGATGGCGGTCGAGGAGGTCCTCGATGGCCCGTATGCGGCGTGGATCCAACTCCGCCGGCACCTCATCGACGATACGGACCACCACACCGGTCATGCGGCGGCCGGCGAAACGAACACGAACGCGCGCACCGACGGACACGAGCTGCTCGAACTCTGGCGGGACACTGTACGTGTACCCCTCGAGCACGGGGGCGGCAACCGCCACGATCGCGTGCCGCCCCGTCGCCGGATACAGCGAGGGTTGCTCGTTCACAGCCACCTCTCAGGCAGTCCTGGCCCGTCTCCCACCCTCAGGGACCTTCGAGGCCGAGGTGCTCCATCACGGCCTGCATGTCGCTCCAGGTCTTGCCCTTGTCTGCCGGAGTCCGCAGCAGGTATGCGGGGTGGTAGGTGCAGGCCACCGGGATCCCGTTCCAATCGTGGAAACGGCCGCGCATGCGGCCCAGCGGAGCATCGGTTCCGAGCACGGCCTGCATGGCGACGCGACCGAGTACGACAATCACCTCGGGGGCCACGAGGCTTACCTGATCGAGCAGATAGGATCGACAGGCGGCGAGTTCTTCGGGTTCGGGATTGCGATTGCGCGGCGGCCGGCATTTGACCGTGTTGGCGATGTAGACATCCTCTCGGCGCAGGCCCATGGCCGCGAGGATCTTGTTGAGCAACTGCCCCGCCGCGCCCACGAATGGCTCGCCCTGGAGATCCTCATCACGCCCCGGGCCCTCGCCGATCAACATGAGCCTCGCGGCGGGATCGCCGACCCCGAACACCACCTTGGTGCGGGTCTCGCAGAGTTCGCAGCGCGTGCACGCCTCGCTGTCGCGTGCCAGGTCCTCCAACGTACGAGCTGCCTCCGCGCCCTCGGGCGCGGGCGCGGGCGCGGAACTGCCCCCAGCCGTTTCGCGGTGTGGCGGCTCCATCGGCGCCCGCCGGATAGCCGCGAGGCCTTCCGTCTGCAGCCGCCGCAGGTGATCAATCGCCTGCCGGCCGATCTCTGCCTCGTCGGTCACGAGTTCATCCGCTCCCGATAGCGGCCAATCGCACCCCAGATACGGGTGGCGACCTCCGGCTTCGGCAGACGCTCTATGCGTTCCTCGCCGCCCTGGCGATCGAGGATCACGACCTCGTTATCGAAACCGCCCATGCCGACCTCGGCTCCCTGAACTCGGTTGCCGACCATCATGTCGCAGTTCTTTCCTGCCATCTTCTCGGCTGTGCGTTCGCGCACGTCTGAACTTTCTGCCGCGAATCCCACCAGGAACGGCCTGGGGTCGCTCTTCCCGAGAGTGGCGAGGATGTCGGTTGTCCGCACCATGGCAACGTCAAGGCAGCTCCGATCACCCTTCTTCAGTTTTTCGTCGACGGGATCCAGCGGCGTGAAGTCACAGACTGCGGCGCACAGGATCGCCACGTCGCTCTCGTTCGCAGCCGACAGCACCTCGCGTTGCATGTCAGCCGCCGATTGAACCGATCGGAGCTCCACCCCGGCCGGCGCGGCCAGCCGACTCGGGCCGGCCACGAGAGTAACCCTGCCGCCGCGCAGCACTGCTTCCCGCGCGAGTTCGAACCCCATGCGGCCGCTCGACCGATTGGTGAACCCACGTACCGGATCCAACGCTTCGTAGGTCGGCCCCGCCGTGATCAGTACACGCTGGCCATCCAGGTCCTTGTTGATTACGCCGTGGCGCAGCGTGCGCAGCGCCGCGGCCACGATCTCATCGGGCTCGCTCATTCTGCCGGGACCCGTGCGACCCGAAGCCAGCGAACCAGTCGCCGGCCCCACCGTGGCCACATCGTCCTGCTCGAGCGTGGCGAGGTTTCGCTGCACCGCCGCATGGCGGTACATGTCGTCCTCCATCGCCGGCGCCACCAACGTCGGGGCGGCGTTGGCGAGATACAGCGTAGAGGGAAAGTCGTCGGCCACGCCGTGCGCCATCTTGGCAATAAAATCCGCGGTCGCCGGCGCGACGCAGACCAGCTCCGCCCATTCCGCCCAGCGCACGTGCGGGATGTCCTCGGGGCGCTCGCCCGCGAACAACGACGTCATGACGCTCTGCCCTGACAGGGCTGCGAAGGTCAACGGCGTAACGAAGCGAGTCGCCGCCGCGGTCATGGCGACGCGCACGATGACACGGTGGTCGCGCAGGCGCCGAACGACCTCGCACGCCTTGTAGGCAGCGATACCGCCGGTCACCACCAGGACGACCCGCTTCCCTTCAAGCGAGGCCGAACTCACGACGGTGTCATCCTGAGAAGTGACGTCACTCCTCTTCTTCACCGCCCTCATCGTCCGCGTCAACTATCGCGGCCGCTACGAGGTCGTCCTCGCCTTCTCCGCGGATGCGCCACGGGATAAGACCTTGCTCCACCTCGTTGATCGCCAGCGTGCTGTACTTGCGGGCGTCGGACTCGATCTTCGGGCGCGCGCCGCGCATCAGCTGCATGCAGCGCTGGGCGGCGACCTCCACGAAGAGGAACTCGCTCACGGGCTTGGATGGCTTGGTCACGTGCTGTTCTCCTGTTAGCGGCGCTTATCCGGGTCGCCTGTCTCGGCGCGAAAATCAGCCAGGAGCCGTTCCGCTTCAGATTGCCGACGCCGCCGGCTGCAACGTTCGGCCCGGACGATAGCGGCAAGTTCTGCCGCCGCAATATCGAAGTCGTCGTTGACGACCACGTAATCGTACTTCACATAGTCGGCGATTTCGTGCGCGGCCACACTTAACCGCAATGCACGGCCCTCACCCCCCCCCAACCCATCGCGGCCCTCGAGCCGTTCGATCAGGGCTCGGCGAGACGGCGGCAGGACAAAGATGGTCACCGACTCCGGCACGGCCCGCCGCACGGACTCCGCGCCCTGGACGTCAATCACCATGACCACGTCATCGCCATTGGCCCGAATCCTGTCGATCTCGGCCCGTGGCGTTCCGTAACGGTGCCCGTGAACCTCGGCCCATTCGAGGAACCGGTTCTGTGCCAGCAGCTGGTCGAACTCGTCCCCGCTGAGAAAGAAATAGTCGGCGCCATCGGCCTCGTGGTTGCGAGGCGGGCGCGTCGTGCACGAAATCGTGCGCTGCACTCCTGCCATGTTGCCCAGCAGGTGATCCGCGAGGCTTGTCTTGCCGGCGCCCGACGGGGCCGAGATCACGAAGCACGCGGGGCCGGGCTCACTCAATATTCTGTACCTGTTCGCGCAAGCGCTCGAGCTCCGTCTTGAGCACCACGATCGCGTCGGCTACTTCAAGGTCCTTGGTCTTGGAACCGATCGTGTTCAGTTCGCGGTGGATCTCCTGGGTCACGAACTCCAGCGTCCGCCCGACGGCCTCGTCCGAGGCTAGCAGTTCGTCGATCTTCTCCAGGTGCGAGCGCAGCCTCACCAGTTCCTCGGTCACGTCCGCACGGTCTGCGTAATAGGCCGCTTCCTGCACGATGCGATCCTCGCCAACCTCGGCTCCGGTTTCGCCGAGCAGATCGGCGATTCGCTGACGTAGCTGGTCACGCACTCGACCCGGCAAGGATTCCGCAGCGGCGGCAACGTCCTCGATGCGCTCCCGCATGAGCTGTGCGCGACCGCCCAGATCCTTGGCAAGGTCGGCCCCCTCGTTGGAGCGCATTTCGTCGAACGCGCGCAGCGCCTCATCTACGGCGGAGGCCAACAGCTCACCCGTACTGTCATCCACCGGCACCGCCCCGGCACCCGTAAGAACTCCCGGAAGCTGCAGCAGATCGCTCACCGTAGGCGAGGCCTCGAGCCCGTTGTCAGCCACCAGGCCGCGCAACTCGCGGATCCACTCTCCGGCGGCCGCGCGATCGAGGCGCATGCTCTGCCCACCGGCACCGGCAAGCGACACCGTTACATCCACCTTGCCGCGCTGCACTCGTCGCTGTACCTGCCGACGCGTGCGATCTTCGAGCGCGGTCAGCTCGCCGGGCAGGCGAACCGAAACCCGGCAGAAACGATGGTTAACGCTGCGCACCTCGACGGTGATCCGCAGCGATTCATCTGCCGTCGCGCCCCGCCCGTGTCCGCTCATGGATTTGATCATGGCGGCTCATGTTAGCAGCATCGATTCAGCCCGTTTCGTAACCTCCTCCACCCTTCCCGCAAGTTCCGCGTCGGCCGCCGGCAGATCCGCACGGGGGGTGTCCCGGGGCACGTACAGGTGCTCGCCGTAGACAAACACGCCACGCGCGAAGGGCAAGGGAATCACCATACGGTCCCAGCTCCCGAGGCGGCGATAGCGGCTGCACGCAAAGCCCACTGGCAGCAGCGCGCAGCCAGACGCTCTCGCCAGCCAGGTTGCCCCGGGCTGAACGACTCGCGCCGGACCACGAGGGCCGTCCAGCGTGATCCCCAGATCTCGGCCCGCGCGAGCGGCAGCGACCATGCCCCGCGCAGCCAGCGCACCGCCACGCGAACTCGAGCCACGCGTCGGCTCGACGCCAAGCCGGGCAAAGAGGGCAGCCGTGAAGTCGCCGTCGCGTGACCGGGATACCGGCACCACCGTTGGCGGACGAAACTGAACCCACGGCATCATCGCCAGCTTCTCGTGCCAGAAGCAGTACACCACCGGCGTGCCATCAGCTGGCAGTGCCTCGGCGGCCCCAATGCGCGAGAGGCGCATCGTGCGCCGGACCAGCCGTAGATACGCCGCCCCCAAGGGCGGAACCAGGGCCGCCACCAGGCGGTCTGAGCCGCGGCGCGTTCGGGCCGGTTGTCCGCTCATGGACGACTAATTTTCCAACGCAAAACCAGCGTCGGCGGACGCTGCAAAGTGCATGGCATAGAGGCGCTGATAGGGTCCCATCCGGGCCAGCAGCTGGTCGTGGGTGCCTTGCTCCACCACCCGCCCGGCATCAATGACAACAATCATGTCGGCGCTCTGGATCGTCGACAGGCGGTGCGCAATGATCAACGTCGTGCGCCCCTCCATGAGGTTCACCAGCGCTTCCTGAACGAGGCGGTCCGAGCGCACGTCCAGATTGCTCGTCGCCTCGTCGAGAATCAGGATCGGCGCGTTCTTGAGCAGGGCTCTTGCGATGGCGATGCGCTGTCGTTGACCGCCGGAGAGCCGCAGCCCACGCTCGCCGAGCACGGTGTCGTAACCGTCCGGTAGCGCCTCGATGAACTCGTGTGCGAAAGCGGCTCGCGCTGCCCGCGCCACGGCTTCCTCCGATATCCCGGGCTGGCAGTACGCGATGTTGGCGCGAACCGAGTCATTGAACAGAATGGTCTCCTGGGTCACGACGGAGATCTGACTGCGCAGGTCCACGAGCCGCACGTCGCGCAGATCCACACCGTCGATCTTCACGGCCCCCTCCGTGGGGGTATGGAATCTCGGGATCAGGTTGGCGATCGTCGATTTACCGCCGCCCGACTCACCCACGAGCGCGATCGCCGATCCCGACGGGACCGACAGATTGATGTCGTGCAACACCTCTCGGGTCGGACCACCGTCATCGTACGCGAAGCACACGTTCTCGAACGCAATGCCGTGCACCAGCGGCGGCACTTCCTCGCTTCCAGCAGGTTCGATAACGGCGAGCTCGGATCCGTCGGGCCACTCCGCCGATCCGACGAGTGGCTCCACCGGAGAATCGAGAACCTCGAAAATGCGCTCCGAGGCCGAGGCTGCCGCCTGAATGCGTACATTCGCGTTGCTCAAACGCCGCAGCGGCGCATAGGTGGCGAAGGCGGCCACCAGAAACGTCATGAACTGGCCCATGGTCAGGGCGCCCTCGGTGATACGCCACGAGCCATACAGCAGAACCGCCGCGCCGGAAGCGGCACCGATGAACTCCATCAGCGGCGAGCTGATCGCCGCTAGCCGCTCCGCATGCAACGAGTGACGGAACAGGCGCTCCGCGGCACGGCGGAACTTCTCGGTCTCGGCATGCTCCATGCCGAATGCCTTGACCACCCGGATGCCGGTCAGGGTCTCCTGCAGCAGCGCCGAGAGCTGGCCGAGGCCTCGCTGTGCCTCGTGGCTCGCCTTACGCAGGCGCTTGCCAAGGCGACCGATGACGGTAACCAGCAGCGGTGCGGCGGCGAGCACGATGAGCGTCAGCACCCAGTCTTCGGAGAACATCACCGCGAGGCACACCACCAGCGTCAACGACTCGCGCAGCAGGTCCACCATCACACGCGTCAGCGCCTCCTGGATGGCCAGCACGTCGCTGGTTACCCGCGACATCAGTCCACCGGTCGAGCGCGATGCATGGAATCCGAGCGGCAGGAACTGCAGGTGGCGATACAGATGCACGCGCAGATCGCGAACGACGGCGAACCCGACGCTGCCCATAAGATACGTCGACAGGTAGCGTGCGATTCCCAGCGACAGGTAGAGCAGCACCAGGGAGCCGGCGAGCGTGCGCACATAGCCGGCCTCGGCGCCTTCCACCAGCGTCTTGTCAATGATCGGCTCCACCATGCTGAGGATGCCGAAGTTGGCCGCCGCCATCGCACCCATGGCCGCAACCGCGCCCGCCATCTGCTGTCGATGGGGTCGCAGGAAACGGAAAAGTCGCTTGAGATTCGTCATCTAGAGGTCTGTCCGGCCAAACGGGCGGCGAGCACTTCAAGAACAGCCTCGGCCACCCGGCCCGAGGCGCCGGGCTCGCCCAGCCGGGCACGAACCTCGCGCATGAACTGCTGGCACTCGGCGCGCACGACTCCGTCCGCTGCGAGCACTTCGAGTTGACGCACTATGTTCGCCGGCGTGACGTCGCCTTGAAGTAGTTCGGGTACTCCCCGACGCCCCCCAACCACGTTGACCAACGCGATATCAGAGATGCGCACGAGTAACTTTCCGAGATTGTAAGTGAGCCAAGATGTCCTGTAAACGACGACCTCAGGCACTCCCGCCAGCGCCGTCTCCAGCGTCGCGGTGCCGGAACACACGGCGGCCACCCTCAGGTGTGCCAGCAGGCCGTGATAGTCGTCATCCACGACATGAATGCGGCGACGAACGTCGGGCTCGAGCTTCTGCAGCTCGGTGGCAAACAGTGCCGGGTCCACGCCCGGGGCGCGCGGGATCACCGCCTCATAGCGGTGCTTGGCGAGAAACCGATGGGCGGCACCCAACATCGGCTCCAGCAAGCGCTCGACTTCCCGCGGGCGCGAGCCGGGCAACATCCCCAGCCACGGCAGTGAAGTATCGAGGCCATTACGCTCCGCGAAATCCTCCCGCGACTCGTCCCGTACCGCCTCATCGAGCAACGGGTGACCAACAAAATCGACCGCCACCCCCGCGTTGGCATACAGGGTCTTTTCGAATGGGAGGATCACCAGCATGCGGTCTACCAGCCGTGCCAGCTGGTGAACCCGGCCCGAGCGCCAAGCCCATACCTGCGGACTGATGTAGTAGATGATCGGCACGTCCGGATGTTGGCGGCGAAGCCTGCGCGCAAGCGCCATGTTGAAGTCGGGATAGTCGACCAACACCACCGCCGCGATGGGCCGTGCGGCGACGGCGGCCAGTAGGCCGTGCATGGCGCGGCGAATGTCGCCCAGGTGGGCAAGCACCTCCGTGATTCCCACCACCGCGAGACCACGATAGTGATAGAGCAGCTCGGTCCCGGCCGCCTGCATGAGATCGCCGCCAACGCCCACGGTGTGCAACGTGGGTGCCCGTCTTCCGAGTTCGCGGATCAGCCCCGCGGCATGAGCATCCCCGGAGGCCTCGCCGGCGACCACGAGTAGCTCGCCCTGTGGCTGTCCGTCCACCTCAGTGAGCACGCCGGCTCGTGGCCAACACATCGCCGAGCCCCATCGCCTCGAGCGCGTGGAATGCCCGATCCCGCATGCGGTACGGCGGCACAACATGAGTACCGGCGACCATGCCGGGCAGCGCCTGCATTAGATCGCGTGCCATCGCCAGTCCCTCTCGTGCCGGATCGGCGCTTCTTCTGAGTCGAGCTCGCACGCTCTCGGGCACCCGTATCCCGGGAATCTCGTTGTGCAGATAATCAGCATGATCGGCTGACCGTAGCGGAAGCACGCCCACGATGACGGGCACCGCCGAGCCCACTCGCGCGCAGAATCGCTCCAGGGTATCCACATCAAACTGCGGCAAGGTGATCACCCCGAGGGCACCGGATGCCATCTGCAGGTGCAGGCGCGCCGCCTCGACCTCCAGGTCTGCGGCGTTCGGGTCGCCACCGACCAGCGGCACGAAGGCAGTTGGACTGCCGATCGTGTTCTCGGCAAGGTCGAGACCGCGATTCATCGCTGCGAGGATGCGCACGAGGCCGTCGGCACCGACATCGCCGAGCGTTCTGGTGTTCGGATAGTCACCCAGATTCGCCGGATCGCTCAACGAGACGAACAGGTTGCGGACCCCGAGCACGTGCGCCGCCAATAGGTCCGACTGGATGCCAAGAATGTTCTTGTCGCGCGTGTGGTAGGGCAACACGCACTCCAAGCCGAGATCCTCCTGCACACGATAGGCGACAACGAGCGGGTGCACGAAGAGACGGGCGCGAAGCGCGTCGGAGAGCATGAGCGTGTCCACCCCCAGATCGCGTAGCTGCTTCGCGTAACTCAGCGCTTCGGCGAGATCGTGACCACGCGGCAACTCGATGTCCACGGCGCTGACGAACTCTTGCCCGAGCCGCATTGCCAGGCGCGACCGCTCAGGCGCCGGCAGGGGATCCACCCCCATCTCCGACTTCTCACTAATCACCACCGACGTGCGGCGCCGCGGGGCCTCGACTGCAGCCAACTCGGCAGCCATGGCAGCCACGTGGGCAGGTGTCGACCCGCAGCAGGCACCAACGATAGTGGCCCCGGCCTCGGCGATACGTCGCGCGTAGCGACCCATGTAGGCCGGTTCGGCGTGATAACGAACCTTGCCGTCCACCAGGCGCGGCAAGCCGGCGGTCGGCATCGCCGAGAGCGGAATCTCCGCGCGCTCGGCCATGCGCTCGATAATGTCCACCATGCGCTGGGGGCCGACCGTGCAGTTGGCTCCGACCGCCGTAGCGCCCGCCGCCATCGCCCGCGCGACTACCTCGTGCGGCAGTTCCCCCATCAGGGTCCGACCGTCCTCGGTAAAGGTCTTGTGAACGACCACCGGTAGATCGCACGCCTCCTTCGCCGCCTGCAGTGCGACCTCGAACTCCTCGAGATCCGAAATCGTCTCGATGACGATCAGGTCCACGCCTCCCTCGGCGAGGGCTTCGACCTGCTCGCGAAAGACGCTCAGCGCCTCCTCCCGGCCGACCCGGCCCAGAGGGGCCAGCGCCGCGCCGAGCGGGCCCACCGACCCGGCCACGTAGCAGCGTCGCTCGCTCGCCTGGCGGGCGAGCCTGGCGGCGGCGATGTTGATGCGGCGCAGGTCCTCGGCCAACCCTTGTCGATCCAGCTGCAGGCGATTGGCGCCGTACGAATTCGTCGTCAGAATCTCGGCACCGGCATCGACATACTCGCGGTGCACTGCCTCGATCGCGGCTGCGTCCGTCAGGCACAGCTCCGCAAAGCAACGATCCATCGGCACGCCCCGCTCGTGCAGGTACGTGCCCATCGCGCCGTCACCGAGAATGCACCCGTGATCGAGGCGTTCGCTGAAGGAAGGCGTTCTGCGCATGTTCCGGTTTCGAGGGTCCCGCAAGAGGGGTCCGTATGCATCGCGCGGCTGGCCGTAGGGTACTCGATCGGGACCGTCGTAGCAGGTCGGTCCAGAGGTTCAGCCGACGCAGGCGCAGAGGGTATTCATGGGCGCCCACCGTGCTACCATCGCGGCAACGCCTCGCCAGCCTCCGGTGCGGCACTCCTTTTGCGCCTTACGGATGCACGTCTGTATCGACTACCGCCCGGCCCTCCGCGAGGGTACCGGCGTCGGCACCTACGTTCGCGGACTCCTTGCCGGGCTGGCGCGTTGCCATCCTGAGGCGGAGTACAGCGCCTTCTCCGCGTCGTGGCGAGATCGCCTGAACCTCGATCGGGAGCTGGCCGGGATCCGTCCGCTGGACGTCAGGGTGCCGGTACGAGCTCTCGATTGGCTCTGGCACCGCCATCACTGGCCGCCCATCGAGCGCTGGGCGGGCCCCGTGGACGTGACGCACTCACCGTCCCCTCTGCCACTGCCGTCGCGCGGCGCCCGCACCGTCGTGACGGTTCACGACTGCTACTTTCTGCGGCACCCCGGCGACGTCAGCGGTGTCGTGCTTCGCGACTACGTACCGCTGATGCGCAATGCCATCCGCCACGCCGACGCCATCGTCGTCGTTTCAGAGACGACTCGCAGTGAGTTGCAGGATCTGATCGACGTGCCAGCCGACCGGCTCCACGTTACCTACAACGGCGTCTCTGCCATGTTCGAGCCAATGCCTGATGCCGGCAGCGTGGTCCGTGAGGAGCTCGGCATGGACCGACCTTTCATGCTCTTCGCGGGGCGGCGGGAGCCTCGTAAGGACATGCCCACCCTGCTCGCCGGTTTTGCCGCTCTGCTCGATCGGTTTGGCGACCTCGATCTCGTGCTGGTGGGGCCCGATGGCGCAGGATGGGAGGAAACCTGGTCGCGGGTATCGCCGGCTGTGGCCGCGCGGACCCGGCTTCTCGGGCACCAACCCGCGCGCCGACTCGCAGCCCTCTACAACGCCGCCGAGCTGCTGGTGCTGCCATCTCGGTGGGAGGGCTTCGGACTGACAGCGGTGGAAGCGATGGCCTGCGACACTCCCGTCGTGGCCGCGCGTGCCGGAGCGCTGCCCGAGGTCCTCGGCGATGCCGTCGAGTGGTTCGACGTCGGCGATGCATCCGGGCTCGCGGCGGGCTGCACACGCCTCCTGGAGGATTCCGCGCGGCATAGCGAGTTCGTGGCGCGTGGACGCGAGCGTGCGGCCATGTACTCGTGGGATCGCACGGCCAGACTGACCTACGACCTCTACGAGAAGTTGGCGTTATGAGACTCGCCGTAGACGCACGCGAACTGGAAACGCGACCGACCGGCGTCGGCCGCGTCGTCCAGGGGTTGCTCGAGGCATGGCCGATCGACGAACTGGTGCTCATTTCGCGGCGCCCCATAGGACTCCCGCCTGGACTCGCGTCACGCCCGGCGCTGTGTTCGCACGTCGTGTATTCCGGCGGCTGGATGCCCGGGGCCCTGTGGGAGCAGCTCGTGCTGCCTCGCGCTGTGGCGGCATGCGGAGCCGACGCGCTGCTCGCCCCCGGGTACGGCATGCCGCGTTTCGTCGCCGTACCCACGGCAGTCTGCATGCACGACTGCGCGCCCTTCGCGCGGCGGCAGGATTTCAGTTGGCGCGAGGGTCATCGCAGACGATGGAACGCGCGCAACGCGGCCCGCAGAGCGGCCTTCCTCTTCATGGGCACTGATTTCGCCGCCGCAGAGGCTCGCCGCTACCTGGGCATCGCGCCTGAACGTTGCGTCGTATCGCCGTGGGGTTTGACGAGCGGATTCGCTCTACCGGATCAGTCCTCCGTCGAACTCGTTCGCGGCAAGTACGGAGTGAACGAGCACACCGTCCTGTTCGTCGGCTCTGGGTTCCAGCGCCGGGGTCTGGCCGCGCTCGCACGGCGAGTCGAGGCCGTAGCCCGCACCGTACCTGGCACCCAGCTTGCCGTCGCGGGCCGCGGACATGTCGGTGCCGCAGGGCACGAAGCGGGACAGGACACGCAAGACGGCAGCGACCCTGTTCTACGGCTCGGCTACGTTCCCGACCTCGATCTCCCCGCTCTCTATGCGGCCTGCGGGGTGGTCGCCTACCCCTCGCAGTACGAAGGCTTCGGCCTGCCGGTGCTCGAGGCGCTGGCCTGCGGCGCCACGGTCGTGGGCTCGCGCTCGGCCGCCGTGGTGGAGGTTTTCGATGAACACGCCACGCTCGTACCGCACGAGGACGACCACGCTTGGATCACCGCGATCTCCGACGCCCTCGAGGCCGCCCACGAGCGCGATGGCGCCAGCGCCGCCTGGGCTCAGGCCCAGAGGTGGGAGTCAACGGCCAACGCCGTCCGAGCCCGGTTGCTCGAGAGCCTGGCGGCGACCCCATGACGATCCCGGTCGACGTTGTCATCGTGAGCTACAACCGGCAAGACCTGCTCGCCCACTGCCTTGCCAGCCTCGAACACTCCGAGCGCAGTACCCGTGTCTTCGTGGTTGAGAATGCCTCGACGGACGGCAGCGCGGCCCTCGTTCGCGAGCGCTACCCGCACGCGACGCTGCTGGCCAACGACACCAACGTCGGCTTTGCCACTGCCGTCAATCGGGGAGTCGGCGCCGGCAGCGCCCCGCTGGTGTTGCTGCTCAATAGCGACGCGACAGTCGAGACCACAACCGTCGGCAAGCTCGAGCGTGCGCTCGACCAGGGCCAGCATGTTGCCGCGGTGGGCCCGCGGATCATCGGAGAGGATGGCGAACTGGAACTGTCGACCGGACGTACGATGTCGCTCTGGAACGAAGCGTGGTTCAAGTTTCTCGGAGGAACGGGTGGCGCGCAGGGCTGGCTGTTCGGGCGGCACCTGCGGCGCCGCTACTCCATCGACAGGGAGACCGGTTCGCTCACGGCGGCATGTCTGCTCATGCGACGGGAAGCTTACGAGGCGGTAGCAGGCCTGGATGAACGTTTCTTTCTGTACGCCGAGGATGTCGACCTGTGCCGGCGTTGGCGCGGGCAAGGGTGGAGCATGAGATACGTGGCCGACGCGAAGATAACGCATCTGCGTGGTGGTTCGGGCGCCGTCGACCCGACACCGGCCGCACTCGCTTACCGCGCCAGTCAGGTCGCCTTCTATGAGAAACACCGGGGGCCACTGAGCCGCCTGTTTCTCCGCGCCTATCTGGAGGGCAAGTACGCGCTCGGGGCCTGGCGCGGCGGCGACACCGATCGGGCTGTGTGGAGATGGCTGCGACGCGGCATGCCGTCGCGAGCAGGCCGATGAGGATCGCGATCGATGCTCGCAAGATCGACGACTACGGCATCGGCACCTATATACGGGGTCTGATCGAGGCGGCGAGTCGGCAACTGCCCGACTGGCATTTCACACTCATCGGACCGTCATCGGCGGATGGGCTCGAGCGACGGACCAACGTGTCGTTGATCGCCTGTACCGGCCGTGGCTACGGCCCCGCGGACATCGTCTCGTTGTCGGCCGCCGCACGGACCGCTGGCGCCGACGTCTTCCATTGTCCGCACTACGTCACTCCCATCGGCCTCGACATTCCGCTGGTGGTCACCATCCACGACTGCATCCACCTGCGCTTTCCCGAGTACAACCCCAAGCCGCTGGCAGTCCTGCCCCGCGCGCTGAGCACTCGCTACGCTCGTATGCTGCTGCGGCGTGTACCGCGCGTCGCAGAGCGAATCATCGCGGTTACCGAGACGACACGCGGCGATATCATCGACCTTCTGGCTGGCGGTGATGTGCCCGTCGACGTAGTACACAACGGGGTGTCTCGGTTTTGGTCCCCGGCCAATACTGCCAAGTCCCCCGCGGAAGGTCAGCAGATACTCTGGGTCGGCAACCCGAAACCTCACAAGGGTCTGGACCTGCTGCTGGAGGCATTCGCCAGGCTCGCCGCCCGCGATGGGGCCCTCCGCCTGACCCTGGTAGGGTCCGAGACCCTGGCACGACAGGCGATCGACCATCCCTATCACGAACGCATCGAGGTTCCCGGCCGGGTCACCGATGACCAACTGAGGGCCCTCTACCGGGCAACGGACGTGTTCTGTATGCCGTCTCGATACGAGGGCTTCGGCCTGCCGGCGCTCGAGGCCATGGCGACCGGCGTGCCGGTGGTGGCGGCAGCGGCAGGGGCCATCCCGGAGGTGGTCGGAGATGCCGCGATGCTGGTGCAGTCGGACGACGCAGAGGCGCTGGAGAGAGGGCTCGACCGTGTTCTTAGGAGCGCGTCGATCATGGCTGACCTGTCCGCCGCGGGACGAAACCGTGCATCACGCTTCACCTGGGAACGATGCGCGAAGAGAACCTGCGCGAGCTATCTCGCCGCCGCCGGGCGGTCGCTATGAAGATCGCACTGGTCCACGACTGGCTAACGGGCATGCGCGGTGGTGAGAAGGTGCTGGAACGGTTCGCCGCGCTGTTCCCTGATGCGCCGATCTACACCCTCGTGCACGAGGCGGGCTCGGTCAGCGCGTCGCTCGAAGCCCACGAGATCCGCACCTCTTTCCTTCAACGACTCCCCGCTCGCCACGCCTACCGCTGGTACCTGCCGCTATTCCCGCTGGCGGTGCGAAGTCTCGATCTGAGTGAATACGATGTCGTGCTCTCGAGCAGTCACTGCGCTGTCAAGGCGGTCCGCACTCGCTCCGACGCGATCCACCTGTGCTACTGCCACACTCCCATGCGCTACGCATGGGATCGATTCGACGAGTACTTCGCGCCGCAGCGAGTGGGCTGGATCAAGCACCTGCTCATTCGCCCGACGATGGCAGCCCTGCGGCGGTGGGACCGGCGCACAGCGCCCCGCGTCGATACCTTCATCGCCAACTCGGGGTATGTGGCCGGCCGCATCGATCGCTACTACGGACGAACCTCCGCCGTCGTTTCGCCACCAGTGGACACCGAACGATTCGTTCCCGGCAACGGCCCCACAGGCGACTACTACCTGATGGTGAGCGCGCTGAGTCCGTACAAGCGCGTCGAAGTTGCGATTGAGGCTTTCAATCGAATGAAGCGCCCTCTGAAAATCGCGGGTTGGGGACCCGAGAGGCGGCGCCTGGAGAAGATCGCTGGGCCTACGGTGCAGCTACTGGGCCGCGTCGAGGACAACGAACTACTCCGCCTTTACCAGAGCTGTCGCGGATTCCTGTTGCCGGGCGTGGAGGACGCCGGCATTGCCCCGGTGGAGGCCATGGCCTGCGGCCGGCCGGCGCTCGTTCTCGCCGCCGGCGGCGCGCCCGAAGCGGTGATCGAGGGACAAACGGGCGTCTACGTTGCCGATACGGGCGCTGCCGGCATTGTCGAGGCTGTTGACACTGCGGAGAAGCTAACTTTCAATAAAGACACCATCCGTGCGCACTCGGAGCGCTATTCAGTGGCCGCATTCGACCGACAAATCGCGGATCTGGTCGAGCGGCACACCTCGGGTGCGGCTACGCAGACCGGCCGGACAGCCACCACACGAGGCGATCTTGATTAGCCAACACCGCACGCAGCAAACCGTCGCGCTGTTCGTCTCGGACATCGTGGCGATCACCCTGGCTTTTCTGCTGGCCTACTGGCTGCGCTTTACCGCCCAGGTCCCGGTGCCAACCGTGGAGCCGCGTCCGGAAGATATTCCAACGCTGGCCACGTACGCGATCAACGTCCTCTTACCGGCCTTGTTCGTGCTCCCCATAGCGCTCGCCTCGGCTGGTCTGTACCGCGTGCGACGGACCTACGCCCGCATCGACACCTGTATTCACGTGGGCACGGCGCTGTCCTTTGGTGTCATTGTCACAGCCGCCTTCGTGTCGCTGTTGTTCAGGCCCGAGCAGTTGATTCAGATTCCGGTCGCCACCGGTAGTGACGCCACCAACGTAGAGGTCGTTCGAGTAATCCGTTGGAGCATCTCGCGGTGGTTTCTTCTGTTCTTCTACATCGGCACCACTCTGCTGACGGTCACCGGCCGCGTGACCATCCAGAAGATCCTCGACCGTCTCCGCAGGTCCGGGCGTAACCTGCGCAAGATCCTCATTGCTGGAGACGGGCCGCTGGCACAACTCGTGATCGACAAGATCCGCCTGCACGAGGAGTTCGGCTTCCGACTCGCAGGCATGATCACCGAGGGCGGCACCGGCGAATCGTATCGCGACGTGCCGATCGTCGGGGACCTGGCCAACGCTCGCGCGATGGTCCGCAACGAAGAGATCGACCAGATCTATATCGCCCTACCTCTCAGCGCGCACGAGCAGATCCTGCAATTGCTGCGTGACGTGTCGCACGAGGTCGTCGACATCAAGGTCGTGCCCGACCTGCTGCAGTACATCACCTTGGGCGCCGGCATGGAGGATCTCGACGGCGTGCCCATCGTTAACCTCTCGCGCATCCCCATGGAAGGGTTCCCCGCGGTTCTCAAGCGCGGCTTCGATATCCTCGCCGCGGGCGGAGCGTTGCTGCTCTTCGCTCCCGTCTTTCCCGTCATCGCGCTAGCGGTAAAACTCAGCTCGGCGGGACCGATCTTCTATCGCCAACAGCGGATGGGCCTGGACGGGCGCAGTTTCGAGCTGCTGAAATTCCGTTCGATGGTGTCGAACGCGGAGCAGACGACTGGCCCGGTGTGGGCAAGCGACGACGACTCCCGTTGCACCCCAATCGGAGCCGTCCTGCGCAAGCTCAGCCTCGATGAACTGCCACAGTTCTGGAACATCATCCGCGGCGACATGAGCTTGGTGGGCCCGCGGCCCGAGCGCCCGTATTTTGTCGATGAATTTCGCGAGCAGATCCCCCATTACATGCACCGACACCGCATGCGTGCGGGCCTGACCGGCTGGGCTCAAGTTCATGGTTGGCGCGGCAATACATCGCTCGACAAGCGCATAGAATACGACCTCTATTACATCGAGAATTGGTCGTTGGCGCTCGACCTGAGGATCTTGTGGATGACCGTGACGAACGGCATGGTTCACGAGCACGCGTACTAGAAGATACTGCGAGTAGCCAGACAAAGTCCCGGAGGCAGTCCGGGGTTTCATCACACCTCGCCGACACCGGGCAACGCGCATGAACGACTCCAAGCAGACGATTCTAATCACCGGCGGCGCCGGCTTCATCGGCTCGCACCTGGCGGAGTTCTTCCTCGACGAGGGGCACCGGGTTGTCGTGCTCGACAATCTGCTCACGGGCTCGGCCTCCAACATCGCCCGCTTCGCCAACCGCGACTACCTCTTCATCGAACACGACGTCACCAACTACATCGTCATCGATGAACCCGTTGACCACGTCCTGCACTTTGCCTCGCCGGCCTCGCCGCTCGACTACCTCAAGTACCCAATTCAGACCCTCAAAGTCGGAGCCTTGGGTACGCACAAGGCACTCGGACTGGCCCACGCCAAGGGCGCGCGGCTCATTCTGGCGTCGACCTCCGAAGTCTACGGCGACCCCCAGGTGAACCCGCAGCCGGAAACCTACTGGGGGCACGTCAACCCCATCGGACCGCGTGGCGTCTATGACGAGGCCAAACGCTTCGCCGAGGCCATGACCATGGCCTACCATCGAACGCACGGTCTGGACACGCGCATCGCCCGCATCTTCAACACCTACGGGCCACGAATGCGCATTGACGATGGTCGCGCGGTGCCCAATTTCATGCTCCAGGCACTGACCGGCGAGCCGCTCACGATCTACGGTGATGGCCAGCAGACGCGCTCTTTCTGCTACGTCGACGACACCGTGCGAGGGCTGGTGGGACTGCTGCGTTCCGACGAACACCTGCCAGTCAATGTCGGAAACCCCAGCGAGATCACCATCCGCAAAATCGCCGAACGGGTCATCGAGGTCACCGGCAGCAACAGTGATCTCGTGTTCGAGGATCTGCCGGTCGACGATCCCAAGGTCAGGCGACCGGATACACGGCGGGCGCAAGCGACCTTCGACTGGGCACCGCAGGTCGAGCTGGCCGAGGGTCTGGAACGCACCCTGCCGTGGTTCCAGTCGCAGGTCGCAGAGCTACAGGCGCAGAGCTAGCGGCTCACTCGCCGAGGACGCGCTGCAGTTCTTCCACCGTCACCGGGTGCGACCAGTTGCCTTCGTGAGGCACCACACAGCCGAACTCTTGCACCAGCACGCAGCGCGGCTGGCCGGCCTGATTCTTCTTATCGTGGCGTGCCCCCTCGACCACCGCATCAACGCCAACGCCGTCCGGTAACGCCACCGGCAAGTCGGCGCGCGCACATAGCGCCGTAATCCGCTCGGCCAGATCGGCCGCACCGCCAAGACGCTGCTCCGACAGCCGGGCCTCCATCACCATCCCGATGGCAACGGCTTCGCCGTGTCGCAGCGTGTAGTTCATGGCCACCTCGATGCCGTGACCCACCGTATGGCCGAAGTTCAGCACCTGGCGACGGTTCGCTTCGCGCGCGTCCTCGGCCACAACCGCGGCTTTGATCGCCACGCAGCGCTCCACCACCAACGCCACCGCCTCGGGGACGCGTGCCATGACCGACTCGAGCAGACCGTCCTCCAGATCCGCGAAGAGCTGCCCTTCAAGCGTCACGCCATACTTGATCACCTCGGCCAAACCGGACGCGAGCTCCGCGTCAGCGAGCGTGCCCAGCGCTTCCACATCGGCCAGAACAACCTGCGGGTGCCAAAAAGCGCCGACGAGATTCTTGCCGGCTGCCGTATCAACACCGGTCTTCCCACCGACCGAGCTATCAACCATCGCCAGCAGACTCGTTGGCACCTGTATCCACGGGAGACCACGCAACAGCGTCGCCGCCAGATACCCGCCAAGGTCACCCGGCACGCCTCCGCCGAGTGCTATTACCCGGCTGTCGCGGTCCGCCCCCGCCGCGATCGCCTGGTCTTGCAGACTGGCAGCCACCGAACGTCGCTTCGACGCCTCGCCGGGCTCGATCACCAACTCCACGCAGTGGTGGCCAGCCGTCGTCAGCGCGTTGGCCATGGCCTTGCCGTACAGCTCGTGCACAGTTGTGTCGGCGACCATCAGTATCGGTCCCGACCCCAAGTGGGGCTGCAACCGTTGCGAGACATCCGCGAGCAGACCCGATCCGACGACGACCTCGTACTCGCTACCAGCATCCGCCGGCACGCTCACGGGAACTCTCCGCGTGCTGGCCATCATGGCCGCACCGCACCGCCAGCCCACTCGAGACAGGATCTCGCCAACACTTCGGTGGCATCGATCACGGGAATCCCCGTGCTTGCTGAATCGACCGCCAGCGGCAATTCGGTGCAGCCCAGCACCAGCACCTGCGCGCCGCGCTTGCGCAAGACCTCGATGGCGTGGTCGAGGCGGAGGTCACGTCCGCTGCCGCCTCCCTTGATCTCACGTATGGCGGCCATTACCTGTGCCTGTAACTCGTCATCAGGCTGCTCGACGGCGAGTCCGTTGGCCGCCAGTGCCGCCTGATACAAGCCCAGACGTACCGTCCCCGTCGCAGCCAGCACCCCGACGCTGGATCCCGGGTAGGCGGTGGCGACCGCCACGGCCGCAAGTTCGACCATGTCAAAGACCGGCACCTCGACGACGGCGCGAATCGCCTCCAGATAGGCGTGCGCGGTGTTGCACGGAATCGCGATCGCCCCCACGCCACCGGCCTCCAGGACGCGCGCACCGGCTTGCAGGTCGGCCGTCGGGTCGGGCCCGCCATCCACCAGGTGTGTTGTGCGATCCGGGATCTGCGAAGCGCTGTATGCCAGACACGGCGGATAGTCCTGGTCACGCTCCGCGGCGCACAACACCACCAGTCGTTCCATGAAATGGGCCGTCGCCGCCGGGCCCATGCCGCCCAATACGCCGATTGTCCGCATGGCGTCCGCTGACCTCAGTCCGCGGATGGGGGCACCCAGCGCAAAACTGGACTACGCGCCGCCCGGGTCTCGTCGAGGCGGCGATGGTATGTCGTGTGAGGCGCCGAGGTAACGACCTCCGGGTCTTGCTCACACTCACGAGCGATGGCGAGCAGTGCATCGGCGAACTCGTCGAGTTCCTGACGCGACACCGTCTCTGTTGGCTCGATCATCAACGCGCCCGGCACCACGAGCGGGAAATAGACCGTCGGTGGGTGAAATCCGAAGTCCATCAGGCGCTTGCAGATATCCATGGCGGTGACCCCGTGCGCTTTCTGCTTCTTGTCGGAGAACACCACCTCATGCATGCACGTCCGATCCTGCGGCAACTCGTAGTCGTTCTTCAGGCGCTCCTTGAGATAGTTGGCTGCCAACACTGCGTCCTCGGCAATCTGACGCAGGCCGAGGGCGCCATGGGCGCGAATGTAGGCGTAGCCGCGCACCATCATCGCGAAGTTGCCGTAGAAGCCGTGTACCTTGCCGATGCTCTGCGGGCGGTCGTGATCCAAGCGGAAGGTGCCATCCGCGTCGCGCACGACGACGGGCCTCGGCCTGAACGGTTCGAGATGCTCGGCCAGCGCCACCGGGCCGCATCCCGGGCCTCCGCCGCCATGCGGAGTGGTGAAAGTCTTGTGCATGTTGATGTGAAAGACATCGGCCCCGAAGTCGCCCGGTCTCGCCTTGCCCAGAATCGCGTTCAGGTTGGCCCCATCGCAATAGATGAGCCCGCCCGCGTCGTGAATGATCGACGCGATTTCGTCGATGCGTTCCTCGAACAGGCCCAACGTGTTGGGGTTGGTCAGCATCAATGCGGCGGTATCCGGACCGGCCGCGGCGCGCAGTGCCTCGATGTCGATCGTGCCCTGCTCGTTGCTCGGAACCTCGACCGGCTCGAGGCCACAAAACGCTGCCGTCGCCGGGTTCGTGCCGTGTGCCGAGTCGGGTATCAGGACCTTTGTGCGGTTGTCCCCACGCGACCGATGGTACGCCGCGATCATCATGATGCCGGTCAGCTCGCCCTGAGCGCCCGCCGCCGGCTGCAAGGAAACGTGCGGCATCCCGGTGATCTCAACCAACTCCCGCTCGAGGTTCCACATGAGTTCCAGCGCGCCCTGGCTCTGCTCGTCGGGCAGAAACGGATGCGCTCCGGCGAAGCCTCGCAGCCTCGCGACGACCTCGTGCAGCTTCGGGTTGTACTTCATCGTGCAGGAACCGAGCGGATGCAGGCCCAGGTCAATGCCGTAGTTGTGTTGCGAGATGCGAGTGAAGTGCCGCACCACGTCGACCTCGGAGACTTCGGGAAACCCGGCTATATCTCCGCGCACCGCATCCGCGCCCCAAGCCGAGACCGGATCGACCTCGGGCACGTCCAACACGGGCAACGAGTACCCCACCCTACCGTCGCTGCTGCGCTCGAAGATCAGCCCTTCGTCCTTGAGCTGCCCCTGTCGGGCCATCGGATTCGTCTTGGTCTCGGTCACGTCGTCACCTCACGCACCGCGGCTGCGAGTTCATCGATCTGGGCTCGCGAGTGCACCTCGGTTGCGCATACCAGCAACTGCGTAGCCCGCTTCGGGTCGAAACGACCCAGCGCTACGCCAGGAACGAGGCCTCGCTCGGCACAGGCGGCGACCACCAAGGCCGCGTCGGTGCCCACGTCAACGACGAACTCGTTGAACATCGGCGCCGTGTACGTCAACGTGGCCCCTGCCGCAACCAGCGCATCGCGCGCGTAGCTCGCCTTGGCCAGGTTATGGCGGGCCAGATCGGCAAGCCCGTGGCGGCCCAGGCTGCACATGTGGATGCACGCAGCGAGTGCACACAACGCTTCGTTCGTGCAGATGTTCGAGGTCGCCTTGGCACGTCGGATATGTTGCTCTCGGGTGGAGAGAGTAAGCACGAAGCCGCGCTTGCCGTCGGCATCGACGGTCTCGCCCGCCAGGCGGCCCGGCAGATTGCGTTTGTCGCGATCACGGCAGGCCATGAAACCAACGAGTGGTCCACCGTAGTTCATGCCGTTGCCGAAGGACTGCAGCTCCCCGACAACGATGTCGGCGCCGGATTCACCGGGCGTCGTCGTCAGCGCCAGCGCCAGCGGTTCCGCCGTGGCAACAATGAACTTGGCGCGGCTTTCGCCGATACGCGCTCCGGCCGCTCGCAGATCCTCCACCACGCCAAAGAAGCTAGGTTGCTGCAGCACCACCGCGATAACGTCGTCGCCAATGTCAGGAATCACGGTGCGCCCATCCTCTCCGACAGGCATCTCCTCGAACTCGATGTCGAGGTAGGTGGCGTAGGTCCTCGTCACCTCGAGGTAGTTGGGATGCAGCCCGCCCGAGTAGAGCACCTTGCCCGCGCGGCGCGCGAGGCGACGCGCCATCAGAACTGCCTCTGCTACCGAGCTCGCACCGTCGTAGACGGAAGCGTTGCAGACGTCCATTCCGGTCAGCATGCACACCAGGCTCTGGAACTCGAAGATGGCCTGCAGCGTGCCCTGTCCGACTTCCGCCTGATACGGGGTGTAGGCGGTGAGGAACTCCTGCCGCTGGATCAGGGCGTCGACGTGTGCCGGAACATAATGGGGGTTACAACCCGCACCCAGAAACGCCAGCGTGCGCTGTTCTGGCGCGTTACGCGCCGACAATTCCTGTAGGTGGGCAAGCAACTCCTGCTCCGCCATCTGTGGCTGCAGCTCCAGGTCGCCCGAAAAACGCGCCGCCTGTGGAATCGGATCGAACAGCTCGTCGATCGACTCCGCCTTCACCGCAGCCAGCATTTCTGCCCGCTCGGCCTGCCCCAAAGACAAGTATCGGCCGCCGCCGCGCACGTCGTTGCGCGCGCCAGCACCGGGTTTGGATGCCACGGTGGACTACTCCTGCGTCAGGGCCTGGTAGTCCGACGCGGTCAACAACGCATCGATCTGCCCAGGATCCGAGAACTTGATCCGGACCATCCAGGCGCTGCCATGCGGGTCCTCGTTGACGATTTCCGGGCGATCAACCAACTCTTCGTTGATCTCCACGACCTCCCCGCTGACCGGCGCGTACAGGTCCGACACCGCCTTCACCGACTCGATCGTACCGAAGGGCGCGTTCTGCTCGAAGCTCGCACCCACCTCGGGAAGTTCCACGAACACCACGTCGCCCAGCTCGTCCTGAGCGTGATGGGTGATACCGATCGTACCCACGTCGCCATCGACGGAGACCCATTCGTGTTCGGCGGTGTACTGGTAGTTGTCTGGGTAATCAGCCATGGCGAATTCCTCTGTCCGGCAGCGCCACGCCGGGCTCATGACGGCCTCAGGCCGCCGGGATCATTGTTGTCTGCGATAGAAGGGAGGCTTCACGGTGCGGGCCTCTACGCTCTTGCCCCGCATCTCGATGAAGATCTGGATCTCCGCCGAGGCCAGCGCGGTCTCCACGTAGCCCATGCCGATACCCTCCTTGAGGGTTGGAGAAAAGGTGCCGGAGGTCACCTCGCCGACGCGGTTTCCCTGACCGTCGAGGAGAGTGTAGCCGTGGCGCGGGATCCCCCGGCCAACTGCTTTGAACGCTACGATTCTCTCGGCCGTGCCCTCGGTCTTCTGGCGTACCAGCGCATCGCGACCGATGAAGTCGCCCTTGTCCGGCTTTACGATCCAGCCGAGCTTGGCCTCGATCGGCGATCGATTCTCGTCCATGTCGTTGCCATAGAGCATCATGCCGGCTTCCAGCCGCAGCGTGTCGCGGGCGCCGAGGCCCGCCGGAATCACGCCATCGTCATGCCCCGCCTCGAGAATAGCGTCCGCAAACTCCGTCGCCTGGGCCGGCGCCAGATAGATCTCGAAACCATCCTCGCCGGTGTACCCGGTGCGAGAGATGATCGCCGGTTGGCCTCCGTATTGGTGGACTACGAACCGGTAGTAACCGATCGTCGCCAGGTCCAGTTCGACAACTCGGGAAAGAACGGCGGCCGCGGCAGGGCCTTGCAGGGCGACCTGCGCCCAGTCGTCGCTTTCGTTCGCGATCGTAACGTCGCCTTGAAGATGGGACTCGATCCACTGGTAGTCCTTCGCCGTGGTCCCCGCGTTCACCACCAGTAGATACTCGTCGGCCGCCATGCGGTAAACGAGGAGATCGTCAATGATCCCACCCTCGTCGTTCACCATGGCCGTGTACTGAGCCTGCCCGTCCTCGATGATCGAGGCATCGTTGACAGTCAGTCGTTGCACCATGGCCAAGGCGTCATTACCGCGAAGCCGGATCTCGCCCATGTGACTGACATCGAACAGCCCGGCCCGTCCGCGGACGGCAACATGTTCGTCCATGAGGCCGCTGTACTGCACCGGCATACGCCAGCCCGCGAAATCGACCATGCGTCCGCCTTGACGGACGTGCCAATTGTGCAGAGGTGTCTGGCGAATGTCGGACAAGGAGTCTCTCCAGAGGGCTGGAGGCGGCGGACCGCCGCGGCGGCGTAGATCGGGGTCGAACGTACCATAGGCAACATGGGGGCGCTACCTGCCGGATGCGCCCCCGCAGCAACGTCAAAACCGACTCTTTCGATCATTTTCTGCGGGTCCACTCGGGGCGATCTGACGTCCTCGTCCAGACCGCAATTCGCCCCGTGGGCCCGTGCAACCTCACCCCAGCGCAACTCTGCCAAGCGTCGCACAGATACACCGATCCGCTGCTGGTTGTACCGCCGGGGTGTATGGCCAGCAGGTCGGCACGGCCGAACGCTACGCCGTCCGCCGGTAGCGTCCCGCCTGCCGGCGGACGGATGCCAACAGGCAGGCCGACGTGGACGCCCGGGTAATCGGCCGCCAGGGCATGTGGCCCGGCAACGATTGCGTCGACGCCCCGACGAATGTCGGCGGCGCGGATGCCATCGCCGTCACCATCGCGGACGATGTCCCAGTCCAGGTCCGGCGGTCGTGCTCGAAACCTCACCCCGAAAGCCTGCCCCGCGGCCGCACTGCGGACCCGCAGCGCCGACACCACGAGTGCGATCTCATCGGCGGCGCCTTGCACCCGCTGGTACTGCCGCCAACGCACCCACTGCGGGGCCACGGCCTGCAACAGCGCAGCCATGACCCCGAGCAGGATGAGTACTTCCAGCAGCGAGCTACCGGCCGCGGACCGCGGTGTCTTCATGCACCACCACGAAGGGCCGCAGCTTCTCGAGCGTCTTGACCCCGATACCACGCACGTTGAGCAGGTCCTCGACGCGCTCGAACGGGCCATGTTCCTTGCGCCACGCAATGATTCGTTGGGCCATGGCAGGACCGATTCCCGGGATCTTTTCGAGCACCTTTTCGGTCGCCGTGTTCACGTCGACCGGCTCTTGAGACTCCTGCGAGTCCTGCGAACCTTCTGGTGCCGCAACGGTCATCGAGTAGCCCGCGCCTTGCACCGTGGCGCTGGCCGCGGCTGCATCCACCACGGGCAACACCAAGGCCGATGTCGCCAGAGCCAAGACTAGAATTGAGTGCATGTTCCCCCCTCACTGTCGCGGCTCGGCCCGCCGCGTAGGCGACCGGCGAAGTGCCGGTCATCCCACTAGAGACGGTCGCCGGTGGCGCCTTTCGGCACGTTGCAGGGCCCATACCCCCGTGCTAGCTTGCCAATCCGCCTCCCGCTCCTCACTTCAGGCACCACTGCGCCATGGCCAAGAACCGAAACGACGACTTCGTCACCGAAATCACGCCCAAGTCCACGGACTTTTCCCGCTGGTACACGGACGTCGTGCGCCGGGCCGAGTTGGCTGACTACTCGCCCGTCAAGGGCTGCATGGTCATCCGCCCCTACGGCTACGCGCTGTGGGAGAACGCTCGCGACCTTCTCGATGCACGGATCAAGGCCACCGGACACACCAACGCGTATTTCCCTCTCTTCATCCCGGAGAGTCTCCTGAAGAAGGAGGCCGAACATGTCGAGGGGTTCGCGCCCGAGGTGGCGTGGGTAACACACGGCGGCGACAACGAGCTGGAGGAGCGCCTCGCCGTGCGGCCTACCTCGGAAGCCATCATCTGCAGCATGTACAGCAAGTGGGTGCAGTCGTGGCGCGATCTGCCGATCCTCATTAACCAGTGGGGCAACGTGGTCCGATGGGAGAAGGTGACCCGCTTCTTCCTCCGCACGACGGAGTTCCTGTGGCAGGAAGGGCACACGGCGCACGCCACCGCCGAAGAGGCCCAGGAAGAGACCTTGAAGATGATTGGGGTCTACCGCGACTTCCTGGAGGAGGATCTGGGGATTCCGGTAGTCACCGGGATCAAGACCGAGAAAGAGAAGTTCGCCGGCGCTGCACGCACCTATGCCGTGGAAGCGTTGATGTCCGACGGGCGCGCGCTGCAGGCGGGAACCTCGCACAACCTCGGCCAGAACTTCGCCAAGGCGTTCGATATCCAGTTCGAGGACCAGAACCAGGAAATTCAGTACGCCTGGAGCACGTCGTGGGGCATGACCACCCGCACCATCGGCGCGCTCGTGATGACCCACGGCGACGATAACGGGCTACGTCTGCCGCCCCGAGTTGCGCCGTATCACGTCGTGATCGTGCCGATAAAGGCCGGCAACTACGAGGAGGAGGTGCTCCCTGCCGCCCGTAGGCTCGAGGACCTCCTGCGCACCGCAGGCCTCCGTGTGCATCTCGATGATCGCGCAGAGTACACGCCCGGCTGGAAGTACAACGAGTGGGAAATGCGTGGCGTTCCATTGCGCGCAGAGATCGGTCCTCGAGACGTGAAGAACGAACAGACCGTGTTGGTGCGACGCGACACGCGTGACAAGACCTTCGTACCCATCGCCCACGTGCCTGGAGCCGCAGCCACCCTGCTCGATGACATCCAAACGAGCATGCTCGCGACGGCCCGCCAGTTCATGGAGTCCAACACCCATCCGGTGGAGGATTTCGATGCCTTCAGCGAAGTCATGAGCGGCACTCGCGGATTCCTGAAGGCAAATTGGTGCGGAGATCGAGAACTCGAGGTGGAGATCCAGCAGAAGACATCGGCGACCATCCGCTGCCTGCTGCCGGACGAGGAGCCCACGGGACCGTGTTTCTACAGCGGTAAGCCCGCCAAGCACGTCGCCATCTTCGCCAAGGCCTACTAGCGGCACCCGTAGATCCTGCGGGATAGCTCTACTACAAGCGTCGGGCCACACCCTCGATGCGCGCAGCAATGCCGTTTGGATCGTCCTCGGCATCGATCTGAAGTGTGGCCCTGGCATAGTCGTCCTGCCGCGCCCGAAACAAGTTCCGGGCGCCCTCGAGATCGCCGAATAGTGGACGCCCTGCACCGTCACCAACGCGGAGCCGACAGGTCTCGAAACTGGCGCGCAGCCAGACGCTCATTGCGTGTCGAGCGACCAGCTCGCGATTCGGCTCCAGCAACATCGTGCCGCCGCCCAGCGCCACGACCGTGCGTGGCTTCTGCACCGCCTGCCGCAGGACATGGCTCTCCATGTCACGGAAGCCGGCCTCGCCCTCCGTCGCAAAAATCGCGCTGATACTCGCTCCCGCATGCCGCGCGATCAGCACGTCCAGGTCGAGGTAATTCCACACCAGTCGACGGGCCAACAGGCGGGCTACGGTGCTCTTGCCGCACCCCATAAAGCCCAGCAGGTGAATCTGCGCGTGCCCCGAGACGGTCCGCGCAAGCGGCTCGAGCCCTCCTCCCGGCGCGGCCATCAAAGTGCTCCACCGAGGGTCATGAACTCCTGGATGAACCCGGGATATGAGATATCGGCTGCCTCGGCTCCGTCGATGTGCACCGTGCCCCTGGCGCAGACCGCCACGGCGGCACCGGCCAGGGCAATACGATGATCGCCCGCGGCGGCAATCACACCTCCGCCCAATTGCTGTCCTCCGGCCACGGTGAGCCCGTCGGCGGCGGTCTCCACCTGCCCCCCGAGGGCGTGCAGGGCGGCCGCCACCGAGGCGATCCTGTCGCTCTCCTTGACTCGAAGCTCGCCTCCGTCATGAACCTCCACGCCTTCCCGCGTAACGGCGCCCAACAACGCCAGCGCCGGAATCTCGTCGATCAGGCGCGCTGTCAGGTCGCCGCGGATGGCGCCCCCGGACAGCGGTTCGCTCGTCCCACGCACGCGCAGCGCAGCCGTGGGTTCCCCATACCACTCAGGTCCGTGGACCACCTCGATATCGGCTCCCCACGACTGCAACAGATCCACAACAGCTGCCCGCCCCGGATTCATGCCGACATGCTCTAGCGTCACGTCCGAGCCGGGCGACAGGACCGCCGCGACCAGCCAGAACGTGGCCGATGAAATGTCGCCTGGCACCGCCCCCTCCAGCGGCTCCAGTCGTTCCGGCGGCTGAAGCGTCGCCCCCCCTCGGTGCGCGGCACCGGTCAACTGCGCCCCCATTGCCCGCAAGAGGCGCTCCGTGTGGTCCCGGCTGGGTCGCTGTTCCCGCAGCGTGGTCTCGCCGGCGGCGTACAGGCCCGCCAGGAGAACGCACGACTTGATCTGCGCCGACGAGACCGGTGTGTCGTAAACGAGCCCGCGTAGCTCGCCGCCCTGGACCGATATCGGCGCGTGGCCCGAGGTAGTTTCAATCGCCGCCCCCATCAGCCTCAGCGGCTTCGCCACGCGTTCCATCGGCCGTGCCCGCAAAGATTCGTCGCCATCCAGCGTCGCGGAGAACGGCTGACCCGCCAGGATGCCGGCCAGGAGCCGCATCGTCGTGCCGCTGTTGCCACAATCGAGCACGCCGGCGGGGACGCGCAGACCACGGAGGCCCCGACCGTGGACCCGTACTTCGCCCGCCGCCATATCGACGTCGCAACCGAGCTGCCGCAGACAGCTCGCCGTCGCCGCGACGTCCTCCCCCGTCGGCAGGTTCGCCAGACGCGACTCCCCGTCCGCGAGCGCGGCCAATAGCAGCGCCCGGTGGGAAATGGATTTATCCCCCGGGGGGCTCGTAGTTCCCTTCGGGCACAACCCAGGGTCGATCGTCCAGCGCATCACTTGATCCCGAAGAGAACGGCGTCAGTTCTTGCCGCGCTCTTCCGCTTTCATCGACTTCCACAGCAACACGCCGAAGCCACCCCAGACAAGCCCCAGCACCAGCACCATCATCACAATCGTACCGAACTGCATCAGCCCTCCGACTCGCTCAGCGTGGCGGCCGCCATGCGTCCGTTGAATACGCGGAACAGGATGAATGCAACGGCCCACTGGAACACGCAGGTGCCCAGGTTGAACACCGCCACGGGATTCCACCAGTGGGGATCACTGATCGTAGCCTGATAGAGCCACCAGGCGATCATGACCAGGAACTCTGCCGGAATGACCCATTTGAGGAGAATGTCGAACCAGCGCCCCACGCGGATGTCGTTGCGGGCCGGCTCGATCAATTCCTCACGGAATCGGCGCACCCCGAACTTGTTCACGGCGACCGCGAACAGGAAGCCCGACACCATCAGCCCAATGCCCCAGACACTGTCCTGGTTCATCAGGAACTGAATCGACAGGGCCGAGGGCAAGCCCAGCAGAAAGCCACCGGCGACCACGAACTTCACCGCACTCTGCCGGCTCATCCCGGCGTCCATGAAGATACGGGTCCCAAGTTCGATCATCGCGATCAGTGACGAGATCGCTGCCACCACCAGCGCTACGAAGAAGAGAATGAGCGACAACTGCCCGAACGGCATTTGCTGGAATAGCGCCGGAATCCACAAGAAGCTCAGGGCCGTGTTGCCGGGCCCCCCGAGGCGCAGGAGCTCCTCGGCCGCCGGAGCTCCCGGATCGGCCGGCGCCAGGGCGAACACGGAGCAGATGACCATGATGCCGGCCAGCAACGAGGCCGAATTGTTCCCAAAGCCGATCGTCATCGAGTTCATGACGATATCGTCACGCTTGCTCGTATAGACCGCATAGCTCAAGAGAAGTCCGTAGCCGGCTCCCGTCGACCAGGCCGACTGCGTCAGGCCCTCGAGCCAGATGCGGTAATCGAGCAACTGGCTCAGATCGGGATTGAACAGGAAGTTCAGGCCGGCGGTGGCGCCCGGCAGCGTCACGGCACGCAGGGTGCCGCCAATCAAGAGCACGAACAGGAGCGGGATGAGGACCTTGCTGGCCTTCTCGATGCCATCGATGACGCCACGATAGACAATCGCCCCGGCGACGCTCATGGCCACGAAGTGGAAAAGGACCGATTCCCATCCGTTGGCCTGAAATGCCGTCCAATACTGCTGCCCCGACTGCTCCAGCAGGCCGCCGCCGATGGCTCCCGACAGGTACTTGAAGCACCAGCCGGCGACCACCGAGTAGTAGAACATGATGGCCATCGAGCAGAAGCCGACGAAAGCGCCCAGCCATGCGTAGTTGGGGCCCATGAGCCGGCCGAAGGCCCCGATCGTCCCCTTGCGCGCATGTCTCCCCATGGCGGTCTCGACCATCAGGAGCGGAATCGACCAGAGGAGCAGAAATACGATCCACGGGATCAGAAAGGCCCCGCCGCCGTTCTGCGCCGCCACTCGTGGAAAGCGCCAGATGTTACCGGTACCGACAGCCATTCCGATCGCGGCCAGCAACAGACCCCACCGCGACGTGAACAGTTCTTTTGTTTGCATGGGCCGCGACTTTAGTCGGGCGCGACCGACGGCGTCAAACCGCGGCGACTCTCGTCGCTAGCCACGCATGCCGATATTGGGCAGGATCTCGTCCATGAGGTGCGTGTCGTAATCGCCCGCCACGAACCCTGGATGTTCGAGCACCTTACGAAGCAGCGGGATGTTCGTGCGAATCCCTTCGATGACCATCAGGTCGAGACTTCGCCGCATTCTCGCCAATGCCTCGTCGCGATCGCGTCCGTGGACGATCACCTTGGCGATCATCGAGTCGTAGAAAGGCGACACGAAGTATTCCTCGTGTGCCGCCGTATCCACCCGCACGCCGGGCCCTTTCGGGACGTTGAACGCGGTGATCTGACCCGGCGCGGGCGCCAGGGTTTCCGGGTCCTCCGCGTTGATTCGGCACTCGATGGCATGCCCGCGAAAGGTGACATCCTCCTGGCTATAGCTGAGCGGCGCTCCGCCCGCGACCAGGATCTGCTCCTTGACCAGATCGACCAGCGTGATCTCTTCCGTAATCGGGTGCTCCACCTGAATGCGGGTGTTCATCTCCATGAAGTAGTGGTTCCCGTCGCCGTCGACGAGAAACTCCATGGTTCCGGCCGAGTAATAGTCCAGCTCGGCGGCCCCCTTCACGGCGTCGGCCCAGATGGCCTCGCGCTGCTCCGGGGTCAGCGCAACCGTGGGACTCTCTTCCAGGATCTTCTGGTACTTGCGTTGCACGCTGCACTCGCGCTCGCCGAGGTGAATCAGGTTGCCGTGCCGGTCCCCCATCAACTGAACCTCGATGTGCCGCGGCCGCGCGAGGTACTTCTCCATGTACATCTCGCCATTGCCGAACGCCGCGTCGGCTTCGCGCGACGCGGTGTGAAACGCCTTGGAAAGCTCGTCCGGCCGCAGAACCACGCGCATCCCGCGCCCACCACCGCCGGCAGCAGCCTTCAGCAGCACCGGGTAGCCAATGCTCTGCGCGATAGCCTCGGCCTCGTCCAGATCCGTGATCGGTCCCGGTGATCCAGGCAACATCGGCAGCCCGCACCCGACCATCAATTTCTTCGCCTCGGCCTTATCTCCCATCCTGCGAATGTGTTCGGGCGACGGTCCGATGAAGATCAGACCACAGGCCTCACAGACCTCGGCGAAATGGGCGTTCTCCGACAGGAGGCCGTACCCGGGGTGGATCGCGTCGACCTTCATCGCCTCCGCGGCCGCGATTACCGAGGCCATGTTCAGGTACGACTCCCCCACAGGGCCCGGCCCGATACAAACGGCCTCGTCGGCAAAGCTCACATGAAGGGAGTCGCGATCGGCCTCCGAGTACACGGCAACAGGGCGGATGCCGAGATCACGGCAGGCCCAGATCACGCGCAGGGCGATTTCGCCGCGGTTGGCTACGAGAACAGACTCGATCATTGGTCAGGCTGCCTGAGGGAAGCTAGCTGGTACGGACCGCGAACAGCTCCTGCCCGTATTCCACGGGCTGGCCGTTCTCCTGCAACACGGCGATGATCTCGCCGTCCACGTCCGCCGTAATCTCGTTCATGAGCTTCATCGCCTCGACGATGCAGAGCGTCTGTCCCGCAGTCACCTGATCTCCAACCTGAACGAACGGATCAGCCGCCGGATCGGCGGCCGTGTAAAACGTTCCCACCATCGGCGAGTTGATCATGTGGGCCCCGGCGTAGGCCGCTTCCACGTCGACCGCGATCTCGCCAACGGTGATGGCCATCGGCGCGGCGGGCGCAGACGCCACCGGCGCCGCCATGACGTGTGCCTCGGGCCGGCGGATTCGAACCGTCACCCCGTGCTGTTCGATCTCGATCTCGGCGAGATTCTTCTCGATCGCCAGATCGGCGAGTTTCTTTATCTGGTCGATGTCCAAACGTTCCTCCTGGGAGCTACGACGCTGGCCAGAGAATACCACCGCCGATGAGGCTCTTCAGGCGGCCCGTTCCGAGCACAGGATTGCCGTCTCCAGCTGGTTGAGACGCTCGCTCCCGTCCCTGGTCACGAGCACCATGTCCTCCAGGCGAATCCCCCCAACGCCGCTGAGGTAAACCCCGGGCTCGACGGTTACGACCATACCCGGCGCAAGGACATCCTCGGAGCGCGCCGACATGCGTGGCCCCTCGTGTACTTCGAGGCCAACGCCGTGGCCGAGGCTATGGCTGAAGTGCTCGGCAAGCCCCCGCCGGGTCAAAAGGTCTCGCGCCACGCGATCCACGTCACAGCCCGCAACCCCGGGCTCGATCGCTAACACCGCCGCAGCCCGTGCCGCATCCACGGCGGCGTGGATTCTCAGCCACTCGTCGGTGGGCTGACTACCAACCCATACCGCCCGTGTGATGTCACTGCAGTAGCCATCCACAATACATCCGAAGTCGACCACCAGGAGGTCCCCGTCAGAGAGAGGCACGTCGCGAGGTCGCGCGTGCGGACGCGCGCCGTGGGGCCCCGCCGCCACGATGGTGTCGAAGGCCATCGCCGTGGCGCCCTGACAGCGGCTGGCGTAGTCGAGTCGAGCGGCGACCTGCGACTCGGTCATCCCGGGCCGGATCTCGTTCGACACCTCGCGGAGCACACGCTCAGCCAGGCCCAGTGCCCGACGGATAGCTGCAATCTCGGCGGCATCCTTGACGCGGCGCTGCGCGGCGACCAGGCCGCCCACATCTACCCATTCGACCTGGCTCCCGCCTGTCAGGGCCAGCCAGGTCGAATGACTGGTGCTCGAAGCATCAAGGCCGATTCGGGCCATGCCCGGCGGCAGCTGACTCGGAAGCGCAGCCGGGAGGGATTCCGGCGTCACGACCGTCGTAAAGGCCGGGGCCTCGATCGCTGCCTGCTCTCGGTAGCGCGCATCTGTGAGCAGAATCCTGACGCCTTCACCGATCAGGAGCCATCCGTTGCTGCCCGCGAAGCCGCTGAGATAGCGGACGTCCGCGGGTGCGCTCACGAGCAGCGCGTCAACGCCAGCCAGTCTGGCGCTCTGCTCTACCTGCTCGATGCGCGGTTGGTGGATGACTGCGCCCGATACTGGTCAGCTGAGCGAGTACACGATCTGGTTGGATCGCCCGATAACAGCTCCGGTTGAGGGGTCTAAGGCTTCTGCCTCGATCACCACCACGGCGCCGGAATCGTGCGCGATGACGGCGTTGAACGCTAACCCCAGCGAATCGGTCGAACTGGATGCCACGTTGGCCAGCTCAGCTGGATCGAAGGAAGCCGTATCGGTGGTATCGCTGATGATGCGGAAGCGCACCGGCACGCCGACAAGGACTTCGCCGGTCCGTTCGCTGAATACCCTGGCACTCATCCCGTTGGGCACGTCGACGGTACCGGTCCCGGTGGTAGAGCCGTCATCGAAAGCGAGCGAGACCGAGGTCGTCGCCTGCAGTTCGGTCGTGATCATGGTGATCGGACCCGACTCGGCGATCAGGTCACCGGTCAGAGGGTCGAGCAAACGGGCGTGCAGGATGACCTCTCCGACACCGTTCACGAACAGGGTGTTATATGCCTCGCCCAGAGAGTTGGTGAGGGACTGTGGCGGTGCACCGAGGTAGGCCGTCCCTACGCCGGAGGCGGCCGTCGTGTCACGACCGATCCGGAAGCGAACCTGCATACCGGCGAGGACGGTGCCTGCCGTATCGCGGGCAGTAGCGACGATAAGCGTGTTGGTCGGAGCCGTCGTGACCACGTTGGGTAGATCCCCGCCGTCGCTGCGAAAGGCAATGTCGATCGTCCCCTCGAGCGCGACCCGCTCGAAGTCGATCGTCACCCGGCTGGCCACATTGGCGATCCACGCCGTAACCTCGGCGGTCCCTGCCAGGCTACTGCGCACCGCTACGGCGGCGACGCCCTCGAAGGTCACCACCGGCGTGCTGCTACCGGCCGTGGTGGGGTCGGCGCCGTTGGCACGAATGGTGCCCAGATTGGTGGCAAAGTTCACGGCAATGCCGTTAGCGATCGGGTTACCCTGCGCATCGACGGCGCGGGCTTGAACCAGGATATCCGTGGTGCCGTCGGCCGGGACCCGGCCCCCTTGCCCGTTAAGACTGATGACCCCGCTGAACGTGGCGGTAGCGTTCGGGTTCGTCCCCGTCAAGGTGTTGTTCGGTGCCGCCGGGTCGTTGAGCCCCTGACAGGCGGTCAGGCCAACCAGGAGCGTGGCGAGACAGGCGGCTGCGTAACGTCGCCCGCCAGGAGTGTGTCGTCGAGATGAGATCAGATGACGCATGGTCTTCTTCAACTCCCAGCGTAGTTGGCGAACTGAATGCCGATAGCCCCTTGGACAGAGACCGGTTCACCGGCAATGGTGTGGCCGAAGAAGTGCAAGGTCGCGTCGACGGTAACGGTCGGGAAGCCGGTATCAGGCTCGAATCCCGGCGCAATCAGGTGAGACAGCGGCGGCTGCAACTTCTGTGATGCCGGCACCAGGGTCAGCGTGACCGAGGTGATCTGCTGGGTCGGAACCCCGTTCGGCGTGATCTGGACCTTGGCAGTCAAGGCTCGCTGCATACCGGCCGGCAGACGAGTACCGCCGTCGGTACGTGCGTAGGTCACCTCGTAGCGTTCGATGACGATCTCTTGCAACTCCGGTGCGGTGATGTTGCTGGAGTTCTTCAGGCGGGCAACGAACGCGGCGGTCACCTGAGTATCCGAAACCGTGCCATCGTCGTTGACAACATCGCCGAAATTGGCTCCGACCGCCGAGATACTCGACAGAATCAGCGTCACGGGGGCCGACGTGTTGTCGATGCCGCCCGGTGCAGTACACGAGGCCAACAGAACCACGGAGAGGAAGGCGGCGAGTGTCGGCAAGCGCCGCATCACGTTGGGGGTACGCATATCTATTGCTCCAGGATCCTTGGCGTGATGAAAATCAACAACTCGTTGTTCTGCTGCGCGGTGTCGCGACTCTTGAAGAGGTTGCCGAGGAGCGGGACCCGGTGCAGGAATGGGACCCGTCTTTCGTCTTCGGTCGCGGACATCTGGAAGATTCCACCGATAACCGTCGTCCCGCCGTCGCGGACGAGGAGCTTGGTTTCCGCGCGGCGGGTGAAGATCGTCGGAATTCCGAGCACCTGGTTACCGAAGTCCGGTTCGCTCTTGTCGACGACGATATCGAGCATCACCGTGTGCTCTGCGGTGATCTGCGGTGTCACCGCAAGCGACAGGTTTGCGTTGATGAACGTGATCGAGGCGGTGTTATCGATCAGTGTCTGAACGGGGATCCGGCGGCCGCTCTCGATCGAGGCCGGCACGTTGTCTTGGGCGGTCACCTTCGGCGATGAAATGATCTTGCCGCGACCCTCTTCCTCCATCACGGACAGCGCAACATCCAGACGGAACGTGTCGAGAATGCTACCCATCGTCAGCGCCACCCCGGCGGTCGGATTTGTAGCGGGCAGGTTGACCGCAAACGGCACGCCGCTAATGCCCACCGCCTGCGTTCCGCCGGCGGTGTTGTTGTTGCCGACAAAGCCAACGTCGTTGGGAAACACCAGGCCGGTCGTATTGCCATGGGCGGCGTCGGCCACAGCGCCGAAGCCCCACTGGATGCCGAGCGAACGACTGAAGTTCTTGGTCGTCTCTACGATGCGCGATTCGATCAGCACCTGCGGTGCCGCGATATCAAGCGCGGTGAGCAGATCGTTGATCGCACCGATCGCTTCGGGGGTGTCCTTGATGATCAATGAGTTCGTGCGCACGTCGACGATCACCTGACCGCGCTGCGACAACTGTGGCTCCACCACCGGCTGCAGCTCGGTAGCATCGGCGTAGGACAGGCGCACCGCCGTAGTCTCGAGTTCCGTCGCCAGTTCTTCTTGCGCGGCAAGGAGCGCACGATCGCCGGCCTCGGCAGCCAGGGTAGTCAACGAGGCGACCCGTACGATGTTGTCGTCGACCTGGTAGCCGAACCGATGCGAGCGCAGAATGGCCTCGAAGGCGACGTCCCACGGAACATCGAACAGGCGAACTGTGACGGGGCCGGCGAGATCGGGATCGACGACGACATTCAGACCGGTCAACTGCGAGAAGAAGCGCGAAACATCGCGGATGTCCGTGCCGACGAACGTAATGTCGATGGGGTAGCCCGTGAGATCCGACGAACGCAGAATGTCCGCTTCGAGCGGAATCTGGCCCGCCGGAATCCGCTCCTCCTGTTCCGCCACGGCTGACGTCGGCACGCCGCCAGGCGGAGTCGCCGGAGCCTGTTGCCAGGCTCCCGCCAGGCCCGGCAGAGCGAGCAGCATGAGAACCGACACCAGCAGCCGCCATGCATTCGCACGCGACCGCGAGGACATCTTCCGAGCTGGATGTGCTGGGATCATTCGCTAGTACTCTTGGTTGCCGTTTGCCAAACGCTTGGAGACTCGTCGTGTGCTGCGCGCGCCGAGCATGTCTTCGACGTCCTGCTCGAAGATCACCTCGTCGCCAGAGATCTCAACGATGCGGCCGTCGTAGAGGACAGCTCCGACCTCGACGAAGTAGGTTCGCTGGTCGATGCCGATGATCATTGCCTGCCAACGCCCCTGGTAGCTCGCTGTGGCGCCGAGCAGGACCTCGTTGATCAGAAAGCCGGGAACACCCGGCGGCCTCAGTTCCGGCGCCGAGATCTCGCGTTGCCGGGCCGCGAGCAGGCTGCGGAAGGGGTCACGTCGACCTCCCGCCTGGTAAACGAAATTCTGACCGGACAACAGCAGTTGCTGTTCCGCGAGAATGGTCTCCACCAGGCGCAGGGCTGCCTCCTGCTCATCGGTGGTGACGACGTCAATGTCGGGGAGGCTGGCTGGATCGATCGCCGCCTCATCCTCGGCCCGCTCCTGCCCACCTTCCGCCTCACTCTGGAGAGATCGGGCGTCGCTCGACTGCGGACTCTGCTTGCGCACAACCGGGCCGACCGGCCCGGCGAGCGCGAACGAGCTAGAGCTCACGAGGACGGCGACAACAAACACCAACAGAGCGGAGCGGGACGTCGTCATTGGCGCAACAACTCCTCGAGGTCATCACTCAGTTCGTCGGTACCGTCGTCAAGGAAGATGAACGTCATGGCCGTGACCTTGGCCTCGACCGTCCCCGCGTCGGCGCTGCTCGACTTGATGTCGACCTTGTCGATGTTGATGATGCGCGAGAACTTGCCAACGCGATCGAAGAAGCGCGCCAGGTCATGAAAGCTACCGACCAACTCGAGCTCGATCGGTGACTCCGCGTAAAACTCGTACGGCACCGGATCACGGAAGGCGAGATCGCGAATATCAAGGTTGGACTGGTTGGCAATGGTGCCCACTCCCCGGAGCAGGTTCGCGGTCTCGAACTCTTCGGGGAGGATGTGCGAGAGGACCTCGAGTCGGTGATCCAGCAGGTCCATCTCTTCGCGGAGCTCCGGCAGGTTGACGGCGACTGCCTGCATCTCCTGCACTTCCGCCCGCAGAGTTTGAATCTGATTCGCGATCTGGGTGGCCTGCGCCTGATTCGGTCGCCAGAACTGGACGTAGTAGATGCCCAGCAGGACGGAGCACAGCACCACGCTCACCATCCACTGCTGTTTCGGAGGCAGTTCGCTCAGTGACAAGGCCATCAGTCCTGCCCTCCGCCGACGGCCGTCGCAGCGGTCACTTCGGCCGCCATCGTCGGCTGAAAGTCCAGCGAGATGTAGAAGCTCTGCGCGTCGTCGCCATCCACCAGGGTCCGCAAACGAACGCCGTCGAAGTAGTTCGAAGCCTCGAGATTGGTGACAAAGTCGGCCACGCTGTTCTCCGACATCGCCGAGCCGTTGATTTCCACGGACCCCTTGTCGACCTCCAGCCTGTCGAGCCAGACGCCGTCGACCATCAGGCGGCTGATCTGATCCAACAACATCACTGGGCCGGTCTGATTCGCCTTCAAGTCGACGATGACCTGCATCTTGCGCTGCATCAGGTCGGCTCGATCCTGCAGAGCGGTTACCTGGTCAGCGATTTCCTGTAAACGAGCCCGTTCGGCCTGCACGCCCGCGAGTTCCGTGCGCAACTCCCCCAGTCCGCGGCTCTGCATGAACCACGCGGCGCCGATTCCGCCGAGCACAACGACGAACAGCGCCGTCATCCCCGCCTGCGTCATGCCCACACTGACCGAGGGCAGGCTGAAAGAACGCCACCCCGGACTGTTTTTCTCGGCCTCGCCCCCGAGCAAATTGATACGAATCATTAGCGCGTCACTCCGTCACCCCGCGCAGCGCCAGACCCACAGCCACCGTCGACTCAGGTCCGCTATCGCGGATGTATTCGGGATCGAACAGGCCTTCTGGAATTTTCACCCGCCGCAGCGGGTCGAAGATCTCCACCGGCCAGCCCATTCGGTCGTGCAGCCGGTTCCCAAGATCGGTGATGTGCGCACCCCCGCCCGCCAGAAAGACGGCGTCGAAGTGCTCACGCATGGCCTGCGCCTGGTAGAAGTCGAAGGTCTTGCTGATCTCGCCGATGATGCGGTCCGAAACCTGACCGATCACCTCCAGTACGCGTGGATCAGTGGCAGCGTCCTGCAGGTCGGCGCCCTCTTCCCCTTCGTCGGACCACTCCGCCAGACTCCTGTCCGGGGCCCCGCCACCTTGCGCTGCGGCGTTGCGACTGACCCGCCGCAGAACCTCTTCGGCATCAAAGGCATCGAGCATGAACTGGCGCTGCAGCGCCACAACGTATTGCTGCATGCCGATGGCAATGTCTCGCCAGAAGGAGGGGTTTCCGCCCTCCAGCACCGCCATGTTGATCACGGACGAGCCCAAGTTGAGGATCGCTACGTCCTCGAACTGGCGCTCGGGGTAGTTGAACTCAAAGGCGTTTTGCACGGCGAACGCATCGATATCCATGATCGTCGCCGTGCGCTTGGCTGCCTCGATGACCGCAACGTGTTCATCGACCCGTTCGCGTTTCGCGGCAACCAACACGACATCCATGCTGCCTGATTCGTCGTCCTCGGACAGGATGGCGAAGTCCAGATCGACATCGTCGATGTCGAACGGGATGTGCTCCTCGGCCTCGTACGGAAGCGCCGCCCGTAGATCGTCGGGGTCCTGCCGGGGCAGCGTCACTCGTCGCACGATGACGGCGTTGCCGGATACGGAGGCTGCGATGAGCGGACTCTTGACCTTGTGCTGGTCGAGCAACTCGGTGATCGTCCGGGCGACCGGTTCTTCGTCGGCAATCGCGCCGTCGACGATCGTGTCCTCCGGCACGTCAGCCACGCCGAAGTGAACCAGCTCGAAGGGCAGTTCACCCTTCGCAGGTCGTAACGCGATCATCTTGACCGCATGCGACCCGATGTCTAGCCCAGTAATTTGTCGGGTTCGGTTCAGGAACATCTATTCCCACCCCAGTGCGAACCCGGCTCGCTCTCCGCCCGTCCTTAGTTGTACTGGCCTACAGCAGTCACTGTCAAGCGGTACCGGAAAAAAATGCTCTCGAATACGCAGAGATGCGCAGAAGAAGACACCTTGACCATCGTGCAGACGACAGTGGGCGCGCCATCGCTCATCCCGTCATGATTAGACGGCCGTGGCGCCGACTATCCTGCCCGCCGAAAACGACGGCGCCACCCTACCCCCGGGTTAGCGATACGCGACCGCCTCGATCTCGACTCGCACGCCCTTGGGCAAGCCGCTGACAGCCACGGTAGCGCGAGCTGGTGGGACCTCCCCGAAATAGCGGCCGTAGACCTCATTCACGGCGCCGAAGTCGTCCATGCTCTGCAGGAAAATGGTCGTCTTGACGACACGGTCGAAGCCGCTGCCGGCGGCCTCGAGCACAGCCTGCAGATTCTTCATCACCTGCTCTACCTGCTCTCCGACAGGTCCGTCGAGTAGCTCGCCGGTGCTGGGGACAAGCGAAATCTGTCCGGCGAGAAACAGGATCTCTCGATCTCCCAACGGCACCGCGATCGCCTGCGAGTAGGGGCCTAGCGCCGCGGGAGCATGATCGGTATGGATGGCGCGGTGAGACATGGGACCTCCGAAAAGTGTGTTGCTGTTGACTGTCAGGAAGCTAGGGGGCGCGGCCGCGACGAACCTGCCGCACGCCTTCTATCGCGCAGACGGCGGCGGTAATCCGGCGTAGATGATCCGAATCCGAGACCTCCAAGACGATCTCGACGACGCCGCGATACGGCTCCATCTTCGACTCGATGTGGCGGATGTTGCTTCCCGCTTCGGCGATCACGGAAGTGAGTTGCGCCAGGAGCCCTTTGCGGTCGTCGACGTCCACACGCAACCTGATCGGCTGCACCGCGCCCTCCGGCGGCTGCCAGTCGACGTCGATCCGACGCTCGTCGGTGGCAAGCAGGCGGCCGAGGTTGCCACAGTCGACGGCATGCACCGCAACGCCCTTGCCACGGGTAACGTATCCGACGATGGGCTCACCCGGCACCGGCCCACAGCATCGGGCCCGGTAGACCATGATGCCGTCCATGCCCTGCACGCTGATGCTGCCCTGCGCCGTCCAGCCGAGGGCGCGATCCACCAGGGCCCGCACTCGCGACGGCTTGCGCTTGGCGCGCTCCTCGAGGTCCGTCTCCGGGAGAAGACGTCCCGCGATGGTGCGGGCGTCCATCTTGCCGAAGCCCACGGCGATCACCAGGTCTTCGCCGCTTGGCATGCCGAACTGCGAGCCAAGACCAGCCAGCGTGCCATCCGACAGAAGCTTGCGGAGCCGCAGGCCGTACTTGCGGAACTCCTTTTCCAGGATCCGCCGCCCTACCTCGAAGCTGCGCTCCCGCTCCTGTTTGTGGATCCAGTTCTTGATACGGGTCCGAGCGCGGCTGGTGTTCGCTATCTCGAGCCAATCTCGACTCGGGGTCGCATCGGTGCTGGTTACGATCTCCACGATGTCGCCATTGCGCAGCGGCTGCCGCAGCGGCACCAGCTTGCCGTTGACCTTCGCGCCGCTCGTGTGAAAGCCGACCTCACTGTGAATCAGGAAGGCGAAGTCCAGCGGCGTAGCGCCGCGCGCCATCGACTTCACATCGCCCTTGGGCGTAAAAACGTAGACCTCATCCGGGTAGAGGTTGAGTTTCAGGGAGGCGAGAAACTCTCGCGGGTCGGTTACATCGCGCTGCTGATCCACCAACTGGCGCAGCCACACCAGCGGCTGGGTCTCGGCGTCGTTGTACTCGGCGCCTTCCTTGTACAGCCAGTGGGCGGCAATCCCCTCCTCGGCCACCCGATGCATCTCCTCGGTCCTGATCTGCACCTCGAAGGGCGTGCCACTCTCGATCAGCGTCGTGTGCAGCGACTGGTACATGTTGCGCTTTGGCATCGCCAGGAAGTCCTTGAAACGTCCCGGCACCGGACTCCAGCGATTGTGAATGATGCCGAGGGCGGCATAGCAGTTCCGCACCGAGTCGGTGATTACGCGATAGGCCACAACGTCGTAGACCTGCGCCAGGTCGACGTGCCGCTTCTGCATCTTGCGATACAAACTGAGCAACCCCTTCACCCTGTGCGTCACCCGGCAGGGGATGTCATGCTCGGCCATCGTCGCCTCGATGCGAGCCTCCTTCTCCGCGGTCGTCTCGCGCGCCTGTCGTAGCCGCTCCTGCACCGCCGCTTCCAGCTGTTCGAACGCCTCCGGCTCCAGGTAACGAAAGGCCAGATCCTCCAGCTCCGTATGCAACCGCCACATGCCGAGGCGATGGGCGAGCGGCGCGTAGATGTCCTGTGTCTCGCGAGCGATGCGTCGCCGCTTCGCGTCGGGCAGCCAGTGCAGCGTGCGCATGTTGTGAAGACGGTCGGCGAGCTTCACCAACAGGACGCGCACGTCATCCACCATCGCCAGCAGGAGCTTACGGAAGTTGTCGGCCTGTTCCTGCAACCGGGAGTTGAACTCCATCTGCCCGATCTTCGTAACTCCCGCCACGAGCTTCGCGAGCTCGGCACCGAACTCAGCGGTCATCTGCTCGGCATCGACGTCGGTATCTTCGAGCACATCGTGCAAGAGCCCCACGGCGATGCTGGCCGCATCCAGATGCCACTCGCACAAGATCGCCGCCACGGCCAGCGGGTGCTCGACGTACGGCGCCCCGGACTTCCTCGCCTGCCCTTCGTGGGCGCTCAGGGCGAGCTCGTAGGCGCGACGAACCAGGTCGACGTCTGCTTCGGAGTGTCCCTGCGCCACGAGCGCAAGAAGTTCGCCGATACCGACCGGCTCGGCAGAAGCGTGTGACGTGATCGGTGCGGGCAACGCCGGCTCCAACAGCGAACGGCGCCGCGCACTGTGCTCCGACGCCGAATACAACGACGGCGTCCCGGGCTGGGACGCCGCTCGACTCTCAGGATACCACCGCAACGGCCCGTGGCGGGTAGCGTTCGACAGCGGCCGGCTAGTGCCTCTTGTCCAGCTGGCGCTGTTGCCAGATGTAAACGATCGGGCTCGCCACGAACAACGACGAGTAAGTCCCGACCATCACCCCCACCAGCAACGCGAACGCAAAGTCGTTGATCACCGGACCGCCAAACAGGAACAGCCCGGTCACCACGATGAGCGTTGTCAGCGACGTCAGCATGGTGCGCGACAGCGTCTGGTTGAGACTTGTGTTGATCCGATCGGGCAGGCTCATCCGTCGCAGCGCCGTCGTGTTCTCCCGCACCCGGTCGAAGACGACAACCGTGTCATTCAGCGAGTAGCCGACGATCGTCAAGAAGGCGGCCACCACGGGCAGGTTGAACTCCCGCCCCGTCAGCACGAACGCGCCCAGTACGATCAGCACGTCGTGTGTCAGCGCCGCAACCGCTGCGACACCGAACTTGAACTCGAAGCGATAGGTGATGTACGCCAGCATGCCCATCAAGGCCCAGACGATGGCCTGGATGGTCTGGTCTCGCAGTTCCTGTCCCACCTGCGCACCGACGAAGTCGCTGCCGACGATGGCATAGTCGCCGAACCTTCCCTGCTCGCGCAGAACGCCGACTACTGCTGCATCGAGACCCGCAGCCTCCACATCGGCCCAGTCGGCGAACAGGCCGAGCTCGGCCTTATGTACGAACAGGTCGTTGATCGCCGACTGGTACGCGGCCTCCGCGCCTTCCGGGTCGGCCACAAGATCGAATCCGAGAGGGTTCGCCAGCGTCAGCATCGCCATCAGGTCGCCGCGCGCGGCGGTATTGAGATCGACGCCTTCACCGCCGTCGCCCATCAGCCCCAGCAGCATGCGATCGACGTCCGCAACGAGGCTGTCCAGCTGGGCGCCGTCCTCGAGCCCCGGCGCGCGAATGATCACCTCGTCAGAGTCGTCTTCCAGAGGCGTCGCCCGGAACTCCTGGATGGTCGCACTGTCCAGTCCGGCGGCGCCCAATGCATCACGCAGAGTGTTCAGGTCGGGCGGCTCGGCGAAATGCACGATGATCTGCGAACCACCCGCAAAGTCGATGCCGAGCTTGGGGCCGCCCTGAAGGACGAGCGCCCCCATGCCGATCACAATGAGCGCGGCCGAAAGGCAGACGGCCAGCCAACGCTTGCCGAGGAAATCGATACTAGGAGTTTTTAGAATGCGCATCGTGGGCCTTTCAGATGCTCAGCGTTTGGGAACGCCGCAGGATCCAGAACTCGAAGAGGGCGCGAGACACGAAGATGGCCGTGAACATCGACGCCATGATGCCGATCGAAAGGGTGACCGCGAAACCTTTCACGGGCCCGGTTCCAAACTGGAATAGGAAGACCGCAGCGATCAGCGTGGTGACGTTTGCGTCGATGATCGCTGAGAAGGCCTTGTTAAAACCGGCATCGACGGCCGAACGCACCGTCTTGCCAATATCGAGTTCCTCGCGGACGCGCTCGAAGATCAACACGTTGGCATCGACCGCCATACCGATCAGCAGGATCATGCCGGCGATGCCAGGCAGCGTCAGGCTGGCGCCCAGAGCGTTCATCACGCCGAGGATGACGACGATGTTCAGCCCCAGCGCCACCAGTGCGTTGACTCCCGACCCCTTGTAATAGACGAGCATGAAGGCGGCAACGATCGCCAACCCGACGACGGCTGCCAACACGCCCTGGTCGATAGATTCCTGACCGAGCGACGGGCCCACGTAGCGCTGGAACAGGTAGTCAACCGACGCCGGCAGCGCGCCGGAACGCAGCACGAGCGCCAGATCCTGCGCCTCCTGCACCGTGAACTGGCCTGCGATCTGGGCCTGTGGCGTCGAAATGCGCTCTTCGATGGTCGGCGCCGTGCGCACTTTGTCGTCGAGCACGATTGCCATCTGGCGGCCAACGTTGGCACCGGTCGCAGCCGAGAACTTCCGTGACCCTTCGCTATTGAGCGTAAAGCTCACCGAGGGAAGTCCCAGCTGATCCTGGCTAAGGCCCGCGGTCTTGAGATCTCGGCCGGTGATCAGCGGCGCGCTGCGCACCAGGTAGAAGCCTCCCACCCTGCCTTCCTGAGGGTCCGCCTCGAGGATTTCGGATCCCTCGGGAACGGCGCCGTCAGCGTCAAGAAGCGCCTGGCGCGTGGGAAGCGGACCGGCCTCGACCAGCTTCAACTCCAGCAGCGCCGTGTTGCTCAGCAGCGACTTGACCCGTTCCGCGTTCTGCACGCCGGGCAACTGCACGAGAATGCGATCGCCGGCCAAACCCAGACGCTGGATCGTTGGCTCGGCAACCCCGTACTGATCAACGCGGTTGCGAATAATCTGCAGCGCCTGGCGGATCGCTCCATCGCGTTCCTCTTCCTCCGCCAGGGCCAGCATGGAAATCGTGACCACCTCGCCCGAGCGTCGGGTCGTGTAGGTGTTCGAGTAGTACTCGCCTGCCAACTCGACCAGCCGGGCAGCATCTGCTTCGGACGCAGCGGTCAGGGTTGCGCTGTTGGTCGCGTACTCGGACCCCGCGAGCGTGATCCCCTCGTCGGCGAGCAGTCGCGACAGGCCTTCTGCGTCATCCTGCACCGTGGCCGCTACGGCCTCGTCGACAACCACCTGCATGACGAGGTGAATGCCGCCTCTGAGATCTAGCCCGAGGTTCACCGGCTGCGTAAAAGCGAGGAATCCGAAGACACCTGCAACGGCCGCGATCAGGATGAACTTCCAACGCAACTCTTGCATGCTGAGGTCACTCCGAGACGGAAACTTGGTTAGCTGTTGGAGTCGCCGTCGGCCAGGCTCGCGACGCTCTGCTTGGTGATTTCGATTTTTACCTGGTCGGCAATCTTGATGCGCAACCGGTCGTCCTGAATACCCACCACGGTGCCGATGATGCCGCCGTTGGTGACGATGCGGGCGCCGTTCTTGAGGTTGGCGACCATCTCGTCGTGCTGCTTCTGGCGTTTACGCACGGGCGCGATGAGCAGGAAATAGAAGATCAGCACCATCGCCACGACGGGAACCAGCCCGACGATGGGGTTTTGCCCTGGTGTGGGCGCTAGCAGCAGTAGCGGGGAGTACAGCGTCTTGCCTCCAGCGAACCGGCACACGACCGGCGAAACAACAGCGGAAAAGAGGGTTGAGCCCGAAGGCGCCGGGGCGTCTAGTCCCGGCCGTTCGGAGCGCCGGCGCGCGCGAGTTCAGCGCGCAACTCGGCTAATGCGCCCGAAGCGATAGCGTGCCGGATGCGCCTCATAGTGTCAAGGTATTGCCATAGGTTGTGAAGCGTCATCAACACGCCCCCGAGCATCTCGCCGCGGAGCTTCAGATGGCGCAGGTATGCCCTGCTGTAGCGGGCACATGCGGGGCACCCGCAATCGGGATCGAGCGGTCTCGAATCGGTCTCAAACCGCGCATGACGGATGATGAGCGAGCCGCTGGAGGTAAACGCCACACCGTTACGGGCGTGGCGCGTCGGGATCACACAATCGAACAGATCGACTCCGCGCGCCACGGCCTCGACGAGATCCGAGGGGTAGCCCATGCCCATGACGTAGCGCAGCCTGTCCTCCGGCAGCTCGACAACGGCGGCTTCGACCGCACTCCACGTCTGCTCCTTGGACTCCCCCACCGCCAGCCCGCCGATCGCGTAGCCATCGAAGTCGAGATCCACCAGGCGGCGCGCGTGTTCGCCGCGCAGGTCGGGATAAACGCTGCCCTGCACGATGCCAAGAAGACCGCCGGCCAGTGTTTCAGCCAGCGGGCGGCTACGCTCCGCCCAGCGCTGACTGCGTTCGACAGCCTGAGCTGCCACCGCTCGCTCGGCCGGGCTCGCCACACATTCGTCCAGCACCATGGCCAAATCGACACCCAGCGTGGCCTGCACCTCGATCACCGTTTCCGGCGTCAGGCGACGATGTTGCCCGTCGAGCGGAGAACGAAAGGTCACACCGTCGTCGTCGATCTTGCGGCGCTCGGCCAGCGACATGACCTGGTACCCACCGCTGTCTGTCAGGATCGGTCGTCGCCAACCCATGAAGGCGTGCAGGCCTCCCACCTCGCGGATCACCTCCAGCCCGGGTCTTTCCCACAGGTGATACGCGTTCGACAGGATTACCTGCGCGCCGAGGGTCTCGAGATCCTCCGCGCGCAGTCCCTTTACCGAACCGTACGTGCCGACCGGCATGAAGGCTGGGGTATCGATCACGCCATGCGGGGTCTGCAAGCGCCCGGTTCGCGCGGCGGTGCTCCCGCACCGTTTCTGAACTACGAAATCGATCACCTGGAGGCTCCATCAAAAGGGTCCCAGCCTGTCGCCGGCAGCGGGCGCGGGGAGCCGCCGGCAACCAACACCACGCCACGATCGACTTCGGTCAGCACGCCGACCTGCCGGGCGGTCTCTCCCGACGCCATCGCGGCGACGTCCGCGCCAGGCCTGACGGCACAGAGCATGGCGTAGTCGTCGCCGCCCTGCAGCGCCAGCTCCGCCGGCGTCGAGCCGACGCTGCTGGCGACCGCCGCGGGCACCGCAGCGGACAGAGCGTCGCCTGCCACCACCGCCCCAACGCCTGATTGCTCACACAGCCGGTGCAAATCGATTCCAAGCCCATCGGAGACATCCATCATGGCGCGCACGGCCGTTGATGCGGCGGCCTGGCGGCAGAACGTGGTCGGGGTACGTGGGTGCCGAAAGGCATCGATGCAGGCCACCGCGTGCTGGTCGTTCGTACGGCTACCGTCCGCCAGCAGAGCGCGACCCGCAGCCGCCCAGCCCAGCTCCCCTACCACCCAGATCTCGTCACCAACGCCGGCTCCGGAGCGTAACAACGGCTTCACGGCTGAATCGAGCTGACCGCCGACCGTCGTCACGATGGCCAGGTCCCCAGCCAGTCCTACATCGCCACCGACGATCGTGGCGCCGGCAGCATGGGCACCGTCACGAAGGCCGCTGACCAACTCTTCGAATTCGCTGACCGCCAGCTCGGCGGGCAGTTCCACTGCACATAGCACCCAGCGGGGCGCCGCGCCCATCGCCCAAACATCGCTCGCGGCGATGGTTACCGCGCGGTGTCCTATCTCACGGCACGTGAGCCAGGACATCTCGAAATGAGTGCCTTGCCGCTGCCGATCGACGCTCCACGCCTGCTGGCCCGAGCCACCGTCGAGCACGGCGGCGTCGTCGCCCGGCCCGACGTCAATGGCACCATTCGGCGGCCCCAGAATTCGCCGGATCGTGCGCACCAGATCGAGCTCGCCGACCTCTCCCACACAAGCAGCGCTCATGACAAGAGGCCTCCTACTCTTCCGTCAGCCCAGGCGCGCGCTTCGTCAGCGTCGGCCCACGTCCTCAGAACCTGCCCTTGGGCCGCCTCCGCCAACATCTCACCCAGCACCGGACCGGGCTGCAGCCCCTGCCCGAGCAGGTCGTCGCCCGTTATCCACCGCGGCTCACGCGCCCTCCTCGCGAGACGGACCAGGCGCGAGGTCACACCGGCCCCGACAGCCTCGGCAAGCTGCCCGGCAATCGTCGCTGCGTGCGGGTCGCTCAGCGCCAGATGCGCCAGCTCCCGCTCGCTCTCCACACGCCGCCCCGCCCAGCACGCGGCGCGCGACGCGGTTTGCACCAGTTGCCTGGGCCAGCGACGTGCCACCAGGCTCGCCGCGAGCGGCACCGGGTCGCCATCGTTGGGCAGATCGAACAGCGTTGCCGCCAGCCGGCCCGGCAGGCGATCCTCCGAAGCCGGCGCCCGCGATTCGTGAGCTGCCCACGCCTGCGCCCCGGCGTCGGTCCGGCGCGGACCCAGAGTTGACGCCCCAACACCCAGTTCCCACGCCAGCCCCAGGGCCCTGAGCCAGCCGTCGGACGACAGGATCGCCTGCCACTCGTTGCTGACGCGCTCAGCAGCCACGGACTCGATCGCGGGGGCGACATCACGCAGCGTCGCGCGTGTTCGTTCCGAAAGCTCGAATCCGCCCAGGTCACCCGCATAGCGAACGCCGCGCATCACCCGCAGCGGATCGGCGGCGATCGTGGCGGCCGATACCGCGCGCAATCGGCTCCGATGCAAGTCGTCCAAACCTCCATGGGGGTCAACGAGCGCGCTGCGAAGATCTCCCGTCACGGGCAGCGGTAGCGCCATGGCGTTGACCGTGAAGTCGCGCCGCGCGAGGTCCTCCTCCAGCGTGCCGAGGGCGACCGCTATGTCGACGGGACGTCCGTGCCAGCGAAATCGATGCGTATTCTGAAAGTCGTCGCCAATACTCGCGGGCCGCGCGCCGCGCTCGTGCTCTATGGCGTCGATCGCGGCTTCCAGATCTCCTTCCGTAACCAGGTCGACATCCTGTGGTTCGCGACCCAGCAGCGCGTCTCGAATGGCACCGCCTACGAGAGCGAGGCCATGCCCGCTCGCCGACAGCGCTGCGAGCCGCTGCAGGTGTGGCTCGCGCAGCAAGCCATCGAGGCGCGGCCAGTCCAATCGATCTCTCACCTTCGGAACTCTGCCTCGGCCAGCAAGCTCAGGACTCGGAGCTCAGCAGGCCCTTGAGCTCATCCATGAACGCGTTGACATCGCGAAACTGCCGATACACCGATGCGAAGCGTACGTACGCGACCTCGTCGATATCCCGCAGCTGGTCCATGACCTGTTCGCCAATCTGCTGACTGTCGATCTCGCGCTCACCATGTTCTTGGGCGAGCAATTCCACCCGGTCGCAAATGGACTCCAACTGCGATCCGGTGACCGGACGCTTCTCGCATGCGCGCAGCAGCCCGTCCATCAGCTTGGCGCGATCGAACCGCTCACGGCTGCCGTCCTTCTTTACGACCATCAGAGGAGTCAGCTCGACCTGTTCATAGGTGGTCATCCGGCGACCACAATCGAGGCACTCGCGACGACGGCGGATCGCCGTACCGTCCCGACTATCGCGCGAGTCGACAACCTTGTGCTTGCTGAGACCGCAGTATGGACACTTCATGTCGGTCGCGTACCTTTCGCCCTGGATCTTCCGCCGCGGACGCCTCTAGCCCGGGCAATGCGCGCGGATCGTGCGGATTATACCGCCCCCGGAGGCTCGCTCTCGGCGCCTGGAAGCCGCCCGGTCGTGTTGAACGCCTCCGAGACGAGTCCGGCCCGGATGATCAGCACCAGTCCGACCGCCGCAAGAGGCAAGAAAGCCACCGCATGGCTGATGATCGCGTACGCCACGGCCACGTCGTTCTGCACGCCAAACAACCCCACGAGACCCAGTTGAGCCACCTTGTGGAATGCGCCGACCCCCGCTGGCGTCGGCACCGCCGCCCCGACCACGAGCAAGGTCAGGAGCGGGATCGCCCCGTGCCAGGGCACCGAGATGCGCGCGGCGTGGAACAGCAGCACGTAGGTAGCCACGACGGTAGCCCAGAGCGCCATCGAACTCAGGAACACGCGTGCAACGGCTGCCCTGCTGCGCAGCCCTGACATCCCGGTCAGGAACGAGACCACAACGCGCGCCACACGTGCCGGCAATAACCTCTCGACAGCTGCCACAGCCCGCCGGCGTATCGCTGCGTTCCGCACGGCTACCATCGCCACCAGGCCGCCGAGCGCGAGAGCCGCCAGCAGCCCAGTACCCACGAACCTCAGCACCGCCATCGTCGCCGCGCCGTCGGCGCTCAAGCTTTCTGGCACAGGTGCCAGGAGCAGATAGCCGGCCAACAGGGTGAGTATGGCGACGACATCAAAGAGCCGTTCCAGGACAACGGAACCGAGAGCCGCCGTGGCGGCTATGGGCGCCCTCCGTGACAAGAAGAGCGGACGCGCCACCTCTCCCAGGCGGCCGGGCAGCACCACCGACACGGACCAGCCCATGAGAATCGCCGCCCACAGGTCGGGCACCCGATAGCTGCCAAGTGGCGACAGCAGCTGACGCCAGCGCCAGGCGCGCTGCAGGCTCGTGAACGCCACGGTCAGGCAAGCGACCGCCACCAGGCGGAGGTCCATCGCGCGCAGCAGATCCGCAACACGTGGCAAGTCGGCCGATCGCAGAAACCAACCGACCAGCACCACCGCCAACAGAACGCCAACCACGAACCGTGCTCGCCTGGACATGGGTTCGCCTGCTCGATTTCCTGGGACCGAAGATTCCGCCGAACCGTACCGGCTGTGCAGTTGTGCCGCAATCGAATAGACTGCGCGGCGTCACCCGCCGCCATTCCACGCAGCGAGCCATGTCCATGCACGCCGACGCCGCCGGCGCCATCGCGACGACCGGACGCGACCTCAACAACCGAGGGCTGCTCGCCTCGTACGAAGGCAATATCAGCGTCCGTCTGGATGCCGAGCGCATCCTCGCAACGCCCACCGGCGTACACAAAGGGCGGATGCAGCCGGAGGAAATGGTCGTGGTGGATACGACCGGTTCGGTGATCGGCTCCGGCGCCGCTTCGTCGGAGATCAAGCTACACTTGGCCATCTACGAGGAGCGCGCCGATGTAGGTGCGATCGTGCACGCGCACCCACCCACCGCGACCGGCTACGCGGTCGCCGGCAAGGAGCTTCCGCGCGCGGCGCTCGCCGAGACCGTCGCCCTGTTCGGATGTGTTCCGGTGGCGCCCTACGGCGCTCCATCAACCACGGCCCTGGCCGACTCTGTGCGCGAGCCGGTACGCACATTCGACGCTCTGCTGCTCGCCAATCATGGCGCTGTCACGGTGGGTGGAGACCTGGAACAGGCGGCCGAACGGATGGCGCAGCTCGAACACTTTGCCCAGATCGCGCTCGTAGCCCACGTGCTCGGGGGCGCCAAGAGCTTCAGCTCCGGCCAGGTCGACGAGATCTCGCGCCTGCGCGAGGCCAGCGGTGAGCGACCGGTCCCCGCAGCCTGCTACCCTGCGGCCAGCGAATCGGGCAACATTACGCTCACCCGCGAAGAATTGGTCGGCCTCATCGCCGACGCCGTACGACGCATCCGCTAGCATGGGGGCCGGTAACGGCCAGCACGCTCGGAACCTGGAGGAACTGTGATGGCAGAATACGGGGAAGCCCTCGGGCTGGTGGAAACACGCGGCTTCGTGGGCATGGTCGAAGCCGCTGACGCGATGGTAAAGGCTGCCAAGGTGACGATCATCGGCTACGAGAAGGTCGGTGGCGGCCTCGTTACCGCAATCGTTCGCGGCGATGTCGCGGCCGTGAAGTCGGCAACCGACGCCGGTGCGGCTGCCGCGCGCCGCGTCGGCGAGCTGGTCTCCGTGCACGTGATCCCGCGCCCGCACGACAGCCTCGAAGAGACTCTACCGATTGGTCAGAGCACCTAGCCGAACGGAGTCGCAACAGTGTTCCTGGCACGCGTCGTCGGTACTGTCGTCGCATCCCACAAGGACGTGCGCCTGGAGGGGATGAAGCTCCTCTTGGTCGTCCCGGTGACTCCCGACGGAGATGACGAAGGCGGCTACCAGGTAGCGGTCGACACCGTGAATGCGGGTTTCCGCGAAACCGTGATCTGTGTGCGTGGCTCTTCTGCTCGGCTGGCGCAGGGTGTCGGTGACCGGCCCGTGGACACGGCCATCATCGGCATCGTCGACAGTGCCGACGTAGACCAAACCTGAGCCGCTCACCCGTGGACCTCGCGCGCGTCGTCGGCACCGTCGTGAGTACGGTCAAGGACCCGCAACTGACCGGAGTCAAGATGTTGCTGATCCGACCGGTCGACCCGATGGGGCAGTTCATCGGTACCGCGATGATCGCGCTCGACGCGGTTGGCGCGGGCGCTGGTGAAATCGTTTTCTACGTCACCGGCAAGGAAGCGTCGTTTGCGTTTCTGCCCGACAAGGTACCTGCCGACATCTCTGTCGTGGCGATCGTCGATCAGCTCGAGGAGTCATCCGACACGCGCGCCAAGCGGCGGCAGTCGTGATTCTCGGTCGAGTCGTCGGAACAGTCGTAGCAACGCAGAAACACGATAAATACGAGGGCAGTAAGCTCCTCCTTGTACAGCCTCTCAACCTGTCCGGCGACGACGATGGGGACGAGCTCGTCGCCGTGGACAGCGTCGGGGCCGGAGCCGGCGAGACGGTCCTCGTCGTCCAGGAAGGACGATCGACCAGCATGGTCATGGGAACCGATCTGGCACCGGCGAACGCGGCGATCGTCGGCATCGTCGATCAGGTCGACCTACACGACTGATCCCTAATTTCATCAGCGACCAATCTCAGGAGCACGTTCGTGAGCGCCAAGCTGTTGTTCGGCAAGCCTATCCAGGAGGCTCTCCTCGAGGAGGTGGCCGCGTCTGCCCGCACGATCATCGAAGCCGGGCAGCGGCCGCCACATCTAACGGCGGTGCTGGTAGGAGGCGACCCTGCGTCGGCCATCTACGTTCGCACCAAGACCAACAAGAGCCGTGAAGTCGGTTTCGGATCCGAGGCCATCATCCTCCCCCAGGAGACGACAACGAAAGAGGTGCTGAGCACCGTTACGCGCCTCAACGAGGATGACGCCGTCGACGGCATCCTGGTGCAGTTGCCGCTGCCTGAGCACTGCGACACGAAGACCGTGCTCGACGCCGTCGATCCGGCAAAGGATGTGGACTGCTTTCATCCGCACAACACCGGCCTGCTCGTACAAGGCCGGCCCCGGTTCGCCCCCGCAACACCAGCCGGAATCATCGAACTGCTCGAGCGCAGCGATATCGAGATCGCAGGCAAACACGCCGTGATCATTGGCCGCAGCGACATCGTCGGCAAACCCATGGCGATGTTGCTGCTACATCGGCACGCGACCGTGACCATCTGCCATTCGCGTACGCCGGATCTCGCCGCAGTATGCCGGGGCGCCGATATTCTGGTCGCCGCGGTGGGCGTTCCCGGCATGGTGACGAAAGAGTTCGTCAAGCCGGGCGCGGTGGTCATTGATGTCGGCATCAACCGCGTCGCGGACCGCGACCAGGCTGCCGATATTCTCGGCGACAGCGCCGACTGGGAGCGCTTCGAGGAGCGCGGCTATCTCGTGGTCGGAGATGTGCGGCCTGATGTTGCGGAGGCCGCCGGCGCGATGACCCCTGTTCCACGAGGGGTCGGGCCGCTCACTATCGGCATGGTCCTGGTCAACACGCTCGCTGCCGCGCGCGAACGCCGCGGCGTTGGTGGCGAGAGCTGACGATCGATGGCCGCAACGATCCTGCGCGTAGGTCTTACCGGCAACATCGGTGCTGGGAAATCGACGGTCGCGGGACTGCTGGACGGCCCGAACTTCATGATCGTCGACGCGGACCGGATCGGCCATGGGGTCTTGGAGGACGACGACGAGGCCCGCAAGCAGATCGTCGAGCTCCTGGGAGCAGAGATCCTCGATGCCACCGGACGGATCGACCGCACCCTGCTGGGGCGACTGGTGTTCGCCGATCCGGCAGCCCGTGAGCTGCTCGAGGCCATCGTGCATCCGCGTATCCGCACCGCCGAAGAGGCACGCATCGCGGAGTGGGGCGTGCGCCAGGGTATTGCGGTGACCGAAGCCGCGCTGCTGGTCGAAACGGGTGGGCACGAACGCTATGACCGCCTGGTCGTGGTCAGCGCACCACCGCGAGAACGGGTGGCGCGTCTGGCTGTTCGCGGCATGAGCAAGACAGACGCCGAGGCGCGCATGGCCGCACAAATGGCCGATCTCGACAAGGCCGCCGTCGCCGACTATGTCGTGGACAATGGCGGGTCAGCGAGAGCAACCGCAGAGCAGGTTGCACGGCTCCGGGAGCATCTCCTCGAAGACCTGTTCGCAGTCGCTGCCAAGGTCAGCCTTCCGGCGCGCCAACGGTAAAGTCCACGCGCGGATCACAGCCGACGGTGACGGTTGTTATTCGATACACCTCGCCAACCGCGAGCACGCGCAACCGCCGCAGCAGCCACTCCGCCACGGCCACCGGCGAAGCATCGGTCTGTGCCAGTTCCGGCGTCTCTTCGAGCACTCGGCCGCTGAGCCTGGCCAGCAGCTCATCGGTCTGCTGACGCAGCTTTCGAAAGTCGACCACGATGGCGATACGGTCGAGCTGCTCCGAGGCGGCGCATACCGACACGCGCCAGCGATGCTCGTGCACGGGAGCCGCCGAGCCGTCCTCCGCGAGCCTGTGACTGGCGTCGAAGTGCACGTCGACCTGGACCGCGTAGAGGTCGTTCAATCCTGACGCTCCTCAGCCATCGTGTTCCATCGATGACAGTGCAGACAGCGGGCGAACAACTCGACGCTCTTGAAGCCGCATCGCAGGCAAACGAACGGGTCCATCAATCCGGCGTCGTCGAGGACCGAATCGAGCATTTCGCTGAATTCCTCAATCCCGGCGCCGCGTTGCCGTAGTAGGCGCCAGACCTCACGCTGAACGGCCAGCGATCCCGGCCGCTCGCGTAACGCTCGCTGGAGAGTGACCTCGGCCTCGGCCGTGTCGCCGCGTGCCAGCTGGACGCGGGCAAGGTACAGCCCGGCCCGCCAGGCCCTCGCATCACGTTCCAGGATCGACTCACAGGCGTTCGCCAGCGGCGTGTCGTCGGCCATCACCTCGCATAGCTCGGCCAGCGTTGCCAGCGCCGCAGTCGCCCAGGGCGTCGGCGCGGCAACCGCCTGTTCGAGCTGTTCGAGCGCTTCGGCGTGCCGTCCGTTACTCATGAACGACGCGGCCAGCCCCTGGCGTGCGGGGGCGTAGTCAGGACGAATGTCGAGCGCAGTGCGGAAGTGCCGTACCGCGCGCTCAGGATCGTGAGCAACGAGGGCACGACCCCACTCGGTTTCGAGCGCGGCGAGCAAATTGGGCTCGGTACCGCGCGACGCGCGCTGGACGCGCCTCTGGAACGCCAGCGCGTCTTCCCAGCGCCCCGTCTCTTCCGCAATTCGTTGGAGTCCATACAGACAGGCGACGTTGTCCGGCTCCCTCTCCGCCACCTCGCGGAAGGTCCGTTCGGCGCGGTCGACAAAGCCCGCACGCTTGAAATCCATCGCCAGGCAGAAGAGCACCTGCGTGCGCTCCCACTCGGACAGATTCGGCCGGTGCAGGAGACTCTTGTGAGCGTCGATGGCGCGCTCGGTCTGGCCGCTCTCCCGGTAGAGATTGCCCAGCGCCAGGTATGCCTCTACCGCCTCGGTCTCCTGCCGCACCGCCTGCGACAGCTCGCGAATCGCGTGATCGGGTTCGTGCGATACGAGGTAGTTCAGGCCGAGCAGGTAGTGCGGCCTTCCGCGGCGGCTAGTCGCTCTCGGCATCGGGGCTCGTACTCTCGCCCACAAATCACCGAGCAGGGCCCCCACCGCCAACAGCGCCAGCGCCATTCCAAGGGTCAGCGGCCATCCCCCGCCCATCAGCGGGTGCTCCGACCGCCGCAGTCGCGCCCGCTAGTCAACACCCGATTCCGTCCCCGCTGTCCCGCGGCTCTGCCCGGACCGATCTTCATAGTCGGCCAGAACCTTGTCCCAGAGCCCGCGAGCCTCGACGATGTCATCGATCAACTCGCGTAGCGCGCCGCGCCCTCCGGGCGTAGACAGCACCCAGTCGGCCTCGGCCAGCACGCGAGCGTTAGCATCGGCGACCGCGACGCCGAGACCGGCCCGTCGCATCGCCGGAAGGTCCACGAGATCGTCGCCAAGGAACGCAACGGCCGTCGCGTCGATGGCCAACTCTGCTTCCGCATCGGCGCATGCCGACACCTTGTCGAAGGTGCCCTGCCGCAGTCCCAACACCGGCAACTCCGAGAATCGACGCGCCACCGCTGCCGACTCGCGCGCCGTCACCACGAGGATCGGCAAACCGATCACGCGCGCGATGTACACGGCGCTGCCATCGCTGACGTTGAACGTCTTGGTCTCGGTGTCGGCACCGCTGTAGGAAATCGAACCGTCCGTGAGAACGCCGTCCACATCGGTGGCCAGGAGCCTCAGTTGACGGAGCCGCTCGTGGTACTGCTCGCGCGTCAACCTCGCCATCAGATCATCTGGGTGCGCCACAGGTCATGCAGATGCACGACCCCGACCAGGGCACCGGAATCGTCGGTCACCGTCAGGCATGTGATGCGGCCCTCCTCCAGCCGACGCAAGGCCTCGGTCGCCAGCGCCTCCGGCCCAATTCGGGCGGGGTCGACCGTCATGCACTCGGCCACCGGGCTATCGAGGGCAACTTCGCGTTCCATCAATCGCCGCAGGTCGCCGTCCGTAACGATTCCTGCAACGCTGTTGTCGGTATCGCAGATCACCGTCATGCCCAACCCCTTGGCGCTCATCTCGGCGACCGCATCGCGGAGCGGCGCGACGCGCCCAACACACGGCAGCTGATCGCCGGTATGCATGACGCTGGCCACGCGCAACAGCCGTCGCCCGAGTGACCCACGGGGATGGAATCCGGCGAAGTCTTCGGGCCCAAAACCTCGCTCCTGCAAGAGCGCCATCGCCAGGGCATCGCCCAGTGCGAGAGCCGCGGTGGTCGACGCCGTCGGTGCCAGTCCGAGCGGACAGGCCTCCTCCTCGATGCCAACATGCAGGACGACGTCGGATTCTCGCGCCAGCGTAGATTCCATACTGCCGACCAATGCGATCAAGCGGACGTTGAGCCGACGCATCGCGGGCAACAGTCCGACGATCTCCGCCGTGTTGCCCGAATGGCTCAGCGCAATGACAGCGTCGCCATCGACGACCATGCCGAGATCACCGTGTCCCGCCTCGGCTGGGTGCAAGAAGAAGGCCGGACTACCGGTGGAAGCCAGCGTTCCGGCGAGCTTCTTGGCGATGATGCCGGATTTGCCCATGCCGGTGCAGACGATGCGGCCGGAACACGCCAGCAGCACGTCGAGCGCAGCGCCGAGAGCGGCCTCGTCCAGTTCGCGCTCCAGTTTCTCCAGGGCTGCCGCCTCGGTGCGTACGACCTGTCGAGCAACCTGAAGGCTGGCGCTGCGACGCGAGGTCTGGCCGTCTCCGGGTCTTTCACTCATCGGAAGTCTCCTGTACGGCCTCGTGCACGCGCGCAACGCGCCGGAGCAACCGCGGCAAATCCGCCAGCGGGAGCTGCGTCGTCGCGTCGCTCAGGGCTGCCGGTGGGTTGTCGTGAACCTCGATGAACAACGCGTCGACCCCGGCCGCGACTCCGGCGCAAGCGAGCGGCATGGCGAACTCCGGCTGGCCTCCCGTTCGCCCGCCCTCCCCTGCCGGCAACTGCAGGCTGTGGGTCACATCGAGCACCACGGGATATCCGAACTTCGCCATCACGGCCAGGCCTTTGAAATCGACCACCAAATTGTTGTACCCGAAGGATGCGCCGCGCTCCGTGAGGAGGATTCGTTCGTTGCCGGCCGCGGCCACCTTCTCGGCAACCCTGCCCATGTCCCACGGAGCCAGAAACTGCCCTTTCTTCAGGTTAACGGGTAGCCCCGTTGCAGCCGCGGCGACCAGCAAGTCGGTCTGTCGACAAAGAAACGCGGGGATCTGCAGCACATCCACCACGGAGGCGGCGGCTTCGACCTGATGGACAGCATGCACGTCGGTAAGCACGGGCACTCCGAGCGTGGTCCGCACCTCCTCGAGGATGCGCAGCCCCTCATCCGGTCCCGGCCCGCGGAACGACTCCCGCGAGGTCCTGTTGGCCTTGTCGTACGAGGCCTTGAACACCCAGTCAACACCAGCGGCCGCTACCGTCGACTGGATCTGCTCGGCCAGCCGCAGACAGTGATCTCGTCCTTCGATCACACACGGCCCGGCGATGAGACCCAGTGATCCGCCACCGAACGTCACGCCGCTAGTGATGTCAACACCATTCATGGGCGTCAGGCCGAAGCCACGTCCTGGGCGGCTTCGGCGGCGATCCAATCGCCCTTCCCCCGCGTACCCTTGTGTTCGTGCGATGCGGCAATGAAGGCCGAGAACAGCGGGTGTGCATCGAGCGGACGCGACTTGAATTCAGGATGGAACTGACAGGCCAGGAACCACGGATGGTCTTCGAGTTCGAGAATCTCGATGAACTTGCCGTCGTCGGAACGGCCGCTCAGGCGCAACCCAGCCTCCACCAGGGGGAGCTCGAACGCCTGGTTGAATTCGAACCGATGCCGATGGCGCTCCGAGATGCGCTCCTCGCCGTAGGCTTGCGCGGCGAGGCTGCCGGGCTGCAGATCGCAGGTGTAGGCGCCCAGACGCATGGTTCCACCGAGTTCGTCAACGCCCAACAGGTCGCGCAGTTTGTAGATGACCTTGTCGCGTCCGCGCCCCTCGTGAAACTCGAACTCGGCGCTGTCGGCCGCTGACCCGAGCTTCGCGACGTTGGCGGCAAACTCCATCACGGCGGACTGAAAGCCCAGACATATGCCGAAGAACGGAACGTGCTGTTCGCGCGCAAAACGGATGGCATCCAGCATGCCGCTGACCCCGCGCACGCCGAAACCTCCTGGAATCAGGATGCCGTCGGCACCAGCGAGCACCGTCGCCGGATCCTCGCCCTCCTCAAACCTCTCGGCTTCCACCCAGTTGATATCAACGCCCAGCCCATGGGCAATACCGCCGTGAACCAGGGCCTCAGCCAGACTCTTGTACGACTCCTCGAATTCGACGTACTTGCCGACGAACGCGATGTTGACGCGGTCCGTAGGCTCCTTGTATGTCTCGACGACATGCTGCCAGGGAGCCAGATCAGGCTCGCGCATGTCGAGGTCGAGCAGTTCGCAGACGATGCGATCGAGACCCTCTTCGTGAAAAACAAGGGGCACCTCGTAGATCGACCCCACATCGACGGCCGTGATGACCGCCTCCCGTTCCACGTTGGTGAACAACGCGATCTTGCGCTTGAGGTCGTCGGGGAGGAAACGATCCGTCCTGCACAGCAGCACGTCGGGCTGGATGCCGATCGAGCGCAGATCCCTCACCGAATGCTGCGTAGGCTTGGTCTTGAGCTCTTTGGCGGCCGCGATGTACGGAACCAGCGTCAGGTGAATGAACATGCCGTTCTTGCGACCGACTTCCTGGCGCAGCTGACGGATTGCCTCCATGAACGGCAGGCTCTCGATGTCACCCGCGGTGCCACCAATCTCGACGATCACAATGTCGGCAGTCTCGGCCAGGGCCGTCATGCAGCTCTTGATCTCGTCGGTGATATGGGGGATCACCTGCACGGTGTTGCCAAGGTAATCGCCGCGCCGTTCTTTCTGAATGACGCTCTCGTAGATCTGGCCACTGGTGAAATTGTTGGCCTTGCTCATGCGCGCGCGTGTGAAGCGCTCGTAGTGGCCAAGATCCAGGTCGGTCTCGGCACCGTCATCGGTCACGAAGACTTCGCCGTGCTGGAACGGACTCATCGTTCCCGGATCCACGTTGATGTACGGGTCGAGCTTGAGCAGGTTCACCGAGTACCCCAGGGACTCCATGAGACTGCCAATTGCCGCCGACGCCAGACCTTTGCCAAGCGACGAAACCACGCCACCCGTGACGAAGATGTACTTGGTCATGCCGTTTTCCATGTGCCCCCACCCGCTACGGCTTGTTGTCGTCCATTGAGTTGTCGCCCAGCGCAAGCCGGACGCGGTCGAGATCTGCCGGAGTATCGACACCCGGCAGCGACTCCGAGACCACATACGTATGCATGCGCTCACCCGCTTCGAGGATACGGAGCTGTTCTAGATTCTCCGCGACCTCGAGTGGCGACCGAGGCATTCTAGCCCACCTCAGAAGCGCCGGAGTCCGGTACAGATAAACCCCCACATGAATCCAATAGGGACCCGGAAGCTCCGGCAATCCAGCAAACTCGAGACAGGCTCCCTCACGCGACAAGTCCGCCTTGCCGTGTCGGGCGCCCAGGTGTGCCTGAGGCAGCGGCAGAGGGGCGCGGCTGAAGTACAGCGCGGTGCCAGCGCTATCGACCACCACCTTCACGGTGTTCGGGTCCCACAGATCATGCGCGGCGCGCAGCGGCGCGCGCAGGGTGCCGAAGTCGACGCCTGCCTCCCGAAACGACTGCAGGGCGGCTCCCAGACCATCGACGTCGATCAGCGGCTCGTCACCCTGAACGTTGACCACGAGTTCGGCGCCTAGCTGCGCCGCGACGTGAGCCACGCGGTCGGTGCCGGAGGCGAACTCGCCGCTGGTCAACACGGGCTCCGCGGCGGTCCCCCGCACCGCTTCCGCTATGCGTTCATCATCCGTGGCAACAATGACTCTGGAGATGCCCTCGACGGCGGCGCAGCGCTCCGCGACGTGCGCGATCAGAGGGCGATCAAGGAGGGTCGCCAGGGGCTTGCCCGGAAATCGGGTCGAGCCGTAGCGGGCTGGAATGATCGCGACGCAATCCAAGGCATCTCCTCCGGCCACCGTGGCCCGACCGACGTTACACCGCCCAACCGTGTGTCTCAAATCGGACCCCACATAACGTGCGCGCCGCCGCACGCCAGGCCGATCGAGATCGTCAGGGCAGCAGCACCTCCAAGGCGCCCGGTAGCACCGTGAACTGGGCCGGCAGTGTCCCGACCAGCTCGCCATCGGTCTCGATGACCGCGTCTCCGGTTACCGCCAGCCGTGTCACCGTATCGACGTCGACATCGCGCTGGCTAAGCGGCGATTGTCTGTAGCCCGCGGCGAGGAGCTTCAACAGTCCACCGAGGCCACCCCGCTGGATGCGAACGGCGCGCAGCACTCCGTCGAACAGAGTGGCCTCCGGGACAAGCATCAGGCCACCGCCGAAGCGTGGGCCGTTACATATCGAGAGGTTGAGCAGTTGCTCGACGCGCTGTTCACCCCCCGGCATCCCCCAGCCGACCTGCGTCACGGGTCGCATCAACACTTCCGGGAATCCTGCGGCGACGTAGGCAACAGCACCCAGGCGCTTGAGCACGCGGCTGTCCTTGATCCTCCGCGCCGCGGCCGTGCTCGCCCCGACGTTGGCCGCGTTGAGAAAGAACCTCTTCTCGGGTCCCCTGGCCGTGATGCAGGTGACCGCACCTACGTCCACCCTCACGCGGCGTCTCGGAGGGACGGCGCTCGCGCGCGCAGGCAGCCCCAGACTCCGCGCAAAGTCGCAGCCGGTCCCCACCGAGACGACGGCCAGGGCCGGCCGCATCGCACCCTCGGCAGAGAGAATGCCGTTGACGATTTCGTGCACCGTACCGTCGCCCCCCACCGCCACAACCGTGTCGGTGCCGGCGGTTGCGGCATCCGCGGCGAGGCACTCCGCGTCACCGCGCCTCGATGTCGTCTCGACGCGCAGCCGCCCGGGCCAGCGCTCCAGGGCGTCTCGCAGTGCCGTGAAGCGGCGCGCGCCCCGTCCACCCCCGGCCGCGGGGTTCACGATCGCCAGAATTCGTCGGATCGAGGCTGGCTTGTTGGTCACCGGGCTTCCTTGACTCGCTGGAGGTGCCGCCCTATCGTAGCGGCGCCTCGTCGAGGACCCAAATCGTACCGTTCGCGTGGCCAGCAACGCGCGCACGGCCGTCGTTTGGTACCGCTCTCAAGACCCCGATCGGGGATCTGTAAGGCAGCAGCCTGACATGATCAGCGAAGGAATTGGACGCGCCGGACTGGCGCTCAAGGCAGTGGTCGCTCGCCTCGTCGGCGCCGCTGGCATCCCTCCCAACGTGCTCACCCTGTCATCGCTGGTGCCCATGGGGCTGGCAGGCTGGCATCTGGGGCACGGCAACCTCGAGGTCGCCGCCTCCTGGACTTTGGTCGGTGGAGTCCTCGATCTGATCGACGGCGCCGTTGCGCGGATGAGCGGCAAGACCTCCACCTTCGGCGCGGTGCTCGACTCGGTGGTGGACCGCGCCTCGGACACGCTGGTCTATGTCGGCGGCATCTACTACTTCCATGCCACCGGCCAACCAACGTACGTGGTCCTGGGCGCCATCGCGCTGGGCGGCGCCATCGGAGTTTCCTACACGCGAGCCCGGGCGGAGAACGTGATCCCCGAGTGCCGCGTCGGATTCACGGAACGCGGCGAACGTCTGGCGCTGATCATTCTCGGCCTTTACCTGGGCCACTTGGGTCAAGCCTTCATTCTGCTCGCGTTCCTGGCCTGGCTGACAACGGTTCAGCGCCTGCTGCATGCCTATCGCGTCATCATTCGCATCGAGCGCGCCGGTGGGAGTACAGAGGGCCTGCCGGTGGGAATCGCCGTCTGGGGCACGCTGGGCCGCTGGCTGTTTCTGAACTGGCCGCGTGGGTCGTGGCAGTACGACCTGGTCTGCGCCGCGATCATCGCGGCCCTGTGGTTTCTGCCACAGCTCTAGCCGATTGGGCACAAGCTAGCCGCTGCCCGACAGCTCCGCTTCAGTGCCCTCGCGTCACGATGAAGTCAGGCAGCTCACACAATGCGTCGCGCGCCTCACTGGCCGGCAGCACCGCCAAAGCGGTGCGCGCCTGCTCGGCGTAACGAATCGCCACATCGCGCGTCGCATCGAACGAGCCCACGCGACGCATGGCCGCGACGACCTGTTGAAGACCGTCGCCGGTCGCCTCGGGGTCGCCCAGGGCCTGCAACGCCGTTGCACGTTCGTCTTCCGTGCCGTTCTCGAGCAGGTGAATCAACGGGTAGGTCATCTTGCCCTCCCGTAGGTCGGCGCCAACCTGCTTGCCGAGCCGGTCTTGGTCCGCCGCGTAATCGAGGAGGTCATCGATCAGCTGAAAAGCAACGCCAATATCGTGTCCGAATGTGGCCAACGCAGCCTCTTCTTCGGGACCAACCTCCGCGAGCACGCCCGCGGCCGTCGCCGACCCGGCGAACAGCGAGGCGGTCTTCCGATCGATGATGTCCATGTACGTGGCGATGTCCAGCTTGGCGTTGCCGTTGTGCAGCACGTCGAGCATCTCGCCTTCCACCAGACGACTCGTGGCCTCGGTCAGCACCTCGACCAACCGCAGCTTGCCCAACGAAACACTGAGCGCCAGAGACCGTGCGTACAGAAAGTCACCAAAGAGAACCGCCAGCTGATTGCCCCATACCCGGTTCGCCGGCTCGCTGCCACGCCGTTTGACGGCGTCGTCAACGATGTCATCGTGAACCAGCGACGCCGTGTGGATGAACTCGACGATCACGCCCAGATCGATGTCGGCGTCGCCCTTGTATCCACAGGCCTTGGCACACAGGGCCACCAATGCGGGACGCAGGCGCTTGCCGCCGTTGCTCAGCAGATACGTCGCCACGTCCTGGATCAGGGGGATCTCGGATGCCTGCAGTTCCCGTATCCGGGACTCGATCAGCTCCAACCGATCCTTCGCCAGATGGTACGCGGCGGTCTGCGTGTGCACAGGTTGACCTTGAGATTGCATGCGTGGGGCCTCAGTTGCCCAGGTTCTCGACTTCGACGCCAGGCGGAATCGTGAACTGAAACAGCTCGTCTGCCAAGTCCGCCCCGGGTTCGATATCCGCGAACCGAAACTCGTTCGCCTCGCCGAAGACCCCGAAGATTACCAGTCTGGCGATGATCGCGGTGTCCGCTTCGACTTCGAGCACGAGGTACGAAAAGTTGGTGTCGTTCACCAGCGGATCGAGTCGCAGTTGAATATTCCCGGGTGCCAGCTTGGTGCGCCATTCCGTGCCGGACACCGCGAAGTCCTCGCGCAGGTCTCCCTGTCCGCTCAAATACAGCAGCGCGTTGCCTCGCTGCGCGAACTGACCCTGCGAGCTTACGTGGACCTGCTTTTCTTCCGGCAGATACCAGTAGACCTTCTCTCCATCGGTTACCAACGTGCGTCCGGTGTCGTCGTACTCGAGACGGACCCGTCCGGGCGCCCGCATTCGCCACGATCCCGTGCCGATCTTCGGCGCCATGCCGGGACGCGTTTCCTGGCGCTGTTCGAAACGGGCGCTCATGCTCTGGCCACGGTAATTGTCCTGCACGCGGGACAGAAGCTCCTCGACCGGAGAACCCTGCGCCAACGCCGCGGCGCCCGCACACAGAGCTACCGCCGCTGGCAATGCGCCTGCCATCATCACCCGTCGTCTCACTCGCCCTCCGTATCCCGCTTCGCGGGCCAGCCCGGCCAGCCCAGTGCTGCTAATATAGCGCCATCTGGGCGCCGCCGGCTCTGGCAGTGTGCGCCGGCCGTCATTGGTCCCTTCTCCTCTTGTACCAAGCCAGCCCATGTCTGCACGCACCGTTATTCTCAACGCGCTCGACCCCAGCGGCGAACAAGGCCTGGCGATCGACGTGCAGGCCGCCTTCGAGGCCGGCGCCACCGATGTCATGCCCATCGCCACCGCGACTCTGGTGGACGACACGCTCCATGCGGCCGACCCCAAGGTCCTCGCGGCGACCCTGGCGGCAGCTCTGGAGCACCCGGTTCAGGCGCTCCTGGTGGGAAGACTGCCAACCTCAAAGGTAGCAGGCATTATCGCCGCCGCCCTGGCGCAGCGCCTGCCGGAGACCATGGTTTTCGCTCCGGGAGAGTTCGTCCCGCCACGCACGTGGTTCGCAGGCTCGGCCAGCAGACAGCAGCGGGCTCATTTTCAAACATTGACGCGCGAGTGCACCGTGGCGGTCATGACCGCCGCAGAGGCCACGGCGTGGCTCGCCAACGGCGAACTCGAGGCAGAGCAGGCCGGCGACCAACTGTGCTCGGCCGGGGCCTACGCCGCCTGGATCCGAGACGCGTCGGGTTCGGTACGCGCCCTCGATCATGTCGTGACCGGAGAGCACAAGGCGGTGCTGGACTACCCCGCCATCAACAACACCTGTCCCGACCGCATCCCCGGCGCCCTGACGGCGCTGCTCGCGGGCGGCCTGACGCTCGAAGAGGCTGTCGCCGGCGCCCAGCGCCACGCGGCATGCCCCAACACTGCCGGAACCGCCGTCTGCCGCTAGCGCCCCTGCTCGGCGCGCTCGGTAAAGCTCGGAACCGACTTGGCGTCGATGCGCGGGAACAGTGCGTCACCCTTCTCCACCAGGGTCTCCGGCGACACCGGCAGCCACCTGTCGCCGCCCGTGTAGCGGTAATCGGACAAGTCGCCCGCGCCCCCTAGCGCGCTCCACAGCACTCCCATCTGGCGGGGCATCACTGGGTAGAGCAGTGCCGCTAGGCTCTTTAGAATCGAGCCCGAACTACGCATGACCTCGTCGTAGAGATGGCCCGCAGCCGCGTCTTCGTCGCGTTCCTTGACCAGACGCCAGGGCTCGGTGTCCTGGATGAGTTTGTTGGTCGCCGACAACACCTCCCAGACACGGCGGAGGGCCACCGCGAAGCCAAAATCCGCAAAGTCGCGCTCGAAGTCCGCCGCTGCTGCGTTGAACTCGTCCAGCAGAGGTTGCGTTGCCTCCGTCGCCTCGCCCGGCGCGAAGTGACCGCCGTCGCGGGCAACAAGGTTCAGCACGCGCGAGGCGAGATTGCCGAGATCGTTGGCGAGATCCGAGTTGATTCGCTCGACCAGTCCGGCCGCAGCGAAATCGCCATCCTGCCCGAACGGCATCTGCCGGAGCACGAAGTAGCGCAGCGCATCGGAGCCAAACTCGGCAATCAGCCGATTCGGATCGACGACGTTGCCCATGCTCTTGGACATCTTCTGCCCCTCGAATGTCCACCAGCCGTGCGCAAAGATGTGGCGCGGCAACGGCAGCTCCAAGGCCATGAGGATCGTTGTCCAGTACACCGAGTGGGTGGTGAGGATGTCCTTGCCGATCAGGTGATAGTCGGCCGGCCAGAACGGCCCGTACTGGTCATCGGCCGGCGTTCCCTCGTTCAGATAGCGCAAGCCCGTGCAGTAGTTCAGCAGGGCATCGACCCACACGTAGCAAACATGATCGGTGGCGAACGGCAGCTCCACTCCCCAGCCCAACCGCGACTTGGGGCGGCTGATCGACAGATCGCCCAGCGGCTGTCGCAGAAACCCGAGAACCTCGTTGCGGCGCGACTCGGGCCGCAGCGTCAATTCGCCCGACTCGATCGCGCTGACGAGACGGTCCTGAAACGCACTCATCTTGAAGAAGTAGTTCGACTCCTTCACGAACTCGACCCTGCCGGCGGCCTTGAGCCGTTCGATTTCATCGCCATCGGTGACGAACATCTCGTCGCTGACGTTGTACCAGCCTTCGTAGTCTTGCTCGTAGATCCAGCCGTCGTCCCAGAGCTTCTGCAGCGCCGCCCTCACCTGATCCTTGTGTTCGGGATCGGTGGTGCGAATGAAGGCATCGTTGGAAATGTCGAGTCCCGTCCACAGGGCACGGAAGTTCTGATGCAGCTCGTCACAGTGCTGCTGTTCACTCAGTCCACGAGCGGCAGCGGCTTGCGCCACTTTCTGGCCGTGCTCGTCGGTGCCGGTGAGGAAGAACACGTCCCGGCCACGCATCCGGTGAAATCGCGATATCGCGTCGGCGGCGATCGTGGTGTACGCGTGCCCCAGATGCGGGACATCGTTGACGTAGTAGATCGGCGTGGTGATGTAGAAACGCTCGTCGACCATCGCGCTCTGAACTCCGAATAGTTGATGCCGCGACAGCGAACAGCGCAGCGAGCCCGTCAGTCTACCAGCGGCTCGCCGAGCAGGTCTGAGGGGCGCGGGTGGAGAGACCTCCGCGCCGCGCCCGAGCACCTACGTCTTGTCGCGATAACCGCACAGATCATTCACCGCACAGCCCTGGCAGTGCGGTTTGCGAGCGTGACAGACCTCGCGACCGTGCCGAATGACGTTCATGTGCAAGACGAAGTGCGAACCCTCGGGCACGGCATCGCGCAGTTCGACATTGGCAGCCGCCATGTCCTTCGTCTTGTGCACGCCAATTCGATGCAGCACCCGGTACACGTGGGTGTCCACTGGAAATGCTGCCCGGCCGAACGAGAACAGCAGGATGCAGTTGGCACTCTTGGCGCCAATGCCCTTGATCGCCGACAGCTCCAGGCGCGCCGCTTCGACATCCATCTCCGCCAGGTGACCCAGGTCGTAGCCACCGTGCTGTTCCCGCACGCGCGCCAGAGTCTCGCGAATGCGCTTGGCCTTCACGCGGTGCAACCCTCCGGGGCGCAGCGCTTCCTCGACATCCGCGATCGCGGCTGCCTCGACGTCAGCCCAGTCCGGGAACCGCGATTTCAAGCGTTCCCATGCCCGGTCGCGATTCGTGTCGCTGGTGTTCTGCGACAGGATGGTCAGAACCAGCTCGTCGATCGGGTCGAGTTGGCGGCGCGGGCGCGGCGTGCCGTAGGCCTCGACCAATCTCTCGTGCAGCGTGGCCAGAGCGTCATGCTGACGCTTTCGACCGACGGAGCGACGCCGCTTCCGTGCCACTGGACCGGCTCGCCGCTACCGGCGGAGTCGCTCGCCGAGGTAATCGCCCAGGGCGCTGAGCCCGATGCGCTCCTGCTCGGTGGTGTCCCGGTCACGAACGGTCACCGCATCGTCCTCGAGAGTCTCGAAGTCCAGCGTCACGCAGTACGGGGTGCCGACCTCGTCCTCGCGCCGATAGCGTTTGCCGATGCTGCCCGAGTCGTCATAGATCGCGTGGAACCGCTTGCGCAGATCATCGGCGAGCTTACGCGCGGGCTCGCCTAGCTTTTTCGAGAGGGGGAACACCGCTACCTGTCGCGGCGCCAGATGCGGTGCCAGCCGCAGGACGGTGCGTTCCTCTCCGGCGATTTCATCCAGCGCATAGGCGTCGGCAAGCACGGTGAGCAGCGTGCGATCGAGGCCCGCCGAAGTTTCAATCACCGAGGGCACGTACTTCTCGTTGCGGGTCGGATCGAAGTAGGCCTGGTCCTTGCCCGAGTGCTCGCCGTGCTGGGTGAGATCGAAGTTACCGCGGTTCGCCACCCCTTCCAGCTCGGCCCATCCGAAGGGAAACTGGTACTCGACATCGGTGGTGTAGCTGGCGTAGTGGGCCAGCTCGTCCTTCGCATGGTCACGCCGCCGCAGCCGCGTCGGGTCGATGCCCAGCTGCTCGTACCAGGCGTGCCGCGCATCAATCCAGTAGTCGAACCACTGCCGCTCTTCGTCCGGATGCACGAAGAACTCCATCTCCATCTGTTCGAACTCGCGCGAACGAAACGTGAAGTTACGGGGCGTGACCTCGTTACGAAACGCCTTGCCCACCTGTGCGATACCGAACGGGACCTTCTGGCGCGACGACATCTGCACGTTCTTGAAGTTCACGAAGATGGCCTGCGCGGTTTCGGGCCGCAAGTACGCTACCGACTTGGAGTCTGTTGCCGCCCCCACACGCGTTTCGAACATCAACGCGAACTGACGCGGCTCGGTGAGCTCGCCGGCGCAGGCCGGACAGCGCGTTGGCAGTTCGCCCTCGGCCGGAGCAGCGCTGTTGTCGCGATCGGGGAAGATCGCGTCGAGCGTGCCGTTATCGACCGCATCCTGAATGAGGTGATCGAGGCGGAATCGACGATTGCACTCGCGGCAGTCGACCATCATGTCGTAGAACGACTCGACGTGGCCGGAGGCCTCCCACACGCGCGGGTGCGTGATGATGGAAGCATCCATGCCCACCACGTCCTCGCGCCGCGACACCATCGTCGACCACCACGAATCGAAGATCCGCCGACGCAACTCGACGCCGAGCGGGCCGTAATCCCAGAAACCGTTCAGCCCCCCGTAGATCTCGCTGCTCTGGAAGATGTAGCCCCGTCGCTTGCACAGCGAAACCAGGGCATCGAGGCTCTCGAGTCGGCTTTCGTCGGTCATCAGATGCAATCTCTCGATTCGGTTTTACAGGGTGTCTTTCATGCCGGCGGCGGCGACTCGTTCGCGTAGTT